>JAFVTO010000083.1 GCA_017503165.1 Clostridia bacterium
GAAGATAAAACATTCCTTTAGATACAGTGAGAGAGGCGAAGCCAAACAATAAAAAAGAACAGCGCCGCGAGGCGAGGGAAACCGCCGTCGGAGTTTGACGGCGGTTTTACTTCGCCAAGAGCAATAAAAAAGCCCGTCGGGGGACGGACTTTTTCTATTGCGTAAACCGGCTCTGCCGCCGCGAGTTTCGAGAGAAATTCGGGGAAAGGCGGCAGAGAGGACGCGGCGCGACGAGGGAGGGAGAACAGATCAATCTCCATAATAACACCATATCCAAAAGTTTTGCGAAGCTTTTCCAAAAGCGACCGTACCCAAAAGCGACCGTACCCCTTAAAGGCGTAATATCATTTGCAGATCACGTTAACATCGCTACAGTCATCTGGGGCATCTATGAGGATAAGAGCGATATTTTCGCCTCTGGCGCGAATGATCTCGTTTGCAACCTTATCTTCGATATGGGACTGGAGGTATCTGCGCATATTACGGGCACCGTAGGCGGCGGAATAGGAATTTTTCGCCACAGCTTTAACGGCGGCATCGGTATAGGATACTTTATAGCCGTGATCACGGAGGGCAGCCACCGTTTCATCCAGCATAATGACAGCGATCTTTTCAAAATCACAGACATCCAGAGGACGGAAGGTAATCACCCCATCGACGCGATTAATAAATTCGGGGCGCAGGAAGCCTGAAAGGGCGCGCAGAGTACGCTCGTCATCCAGCCGGGCTTCACTTGAATTAAAGCCGATAACGCCGTTACCCACACCTGTACCTGCGTTGGTAGTCATAACAATAACGGTATTGCAGAAATCCACGGTCCTGCCCTGAGCATCTGTAACCCTGCCGTCATCCAGGATCTGAAGCAGGATATTCATTACGTCAGGGTGGGCTTTTTCGATCTCGTCAAAAAGAATAACACTATAGGGGCGACGGCGGATCTTTTCGGTCAGCTGACCCGCGTCATCATATCCAACGTATCCGGGAGGTGCGCCTATCAGCTTAGACACGGTGTGCTTCTCCATAAACTCAGACATATCGAAGCGAATCAGTGTTTCATTTGAGCTGAAGAGCTGATTTGCCAGCTGCTTAACAAGCTCAGTCTTACCGACGCCGGTAGGGCCGGCGAAAATGAAGGAGACAGGCTTGCGCTTGGAGCTTACGCCAACTCTGCTGCGCTTAATCGCCTGAGTTACCGCGTCAACCGCCTTATCCTGCCCGATTATACGGGCTTTAAGAGTGTCCGCCAGTCGGTCAAGCCGATCAAATTCCAGCTCGGTTATATTGCTCTGCGGAACCCCGGTCCATATCTCCAAAACGGCTGCGAGATCCTTTTCGGTCAGAGTGACGGCCGCCTGCTCTTCCCTTGCCGCATCAAGAGCGCCCTTGCATTTCAGCGCCTCGGTCTGGATGTCAGCAATCTTCTTGTAATAGCTGTTGCGCTCCTCGTCCGGCATATCGGGAGTAAGCTCCTTGCTTTCCAGCTCCTCGCGGGATCTGTTCAGCTTATCCAGCGTGTGGGAAAGCTCGTGAACTCTGCCGATAACGGGAGAGCGAAGCGCCAGATAGGAGCAAGCCTCGTCCAACAGATCTATCGCTTTATCCGGCAAAAATCTATCGGTAATATATCTTTCCGAAAGAGTAACAGCGCGGTAAAGCAGAGATCCCGGAACATTTAGTCCGTGATATTCCTCATAATAGTGCTTGATCCCCCGAAGGATCTCAACAGTATCTTCTATCGTAGACTCATCCACGGTTATCGGCTGAAAACGCCGCTCCAGCGCGGAATCCTTTTCGATGTACTTTCTGTACTCCTTCATGGTAGTGGCACCGATAACCTGTATCTCGCCTCTCGAAAGAGCGGGTTTAAGGATATTTGCCGCGTTCATGGAGCCTTCGGCATCTCCGGCTCCGACAATACTGTGGACCTCATCTATAACGAGAATAATATTGCCAAGCGCCCTGACCTCGTTTATCAGCGCCTTCATTCTGGCTTCAAACTGTCCTCTGAACTGAGTTCCCGCAACAAGGGCGGTCATATCCACCAGATGGACCTCTTTGTTCTTCAGCTTGTAAGGCACCTCGCCCTTCACTATCCTCTGAGCAAGAGCCTCCGCTATGGCGGTCTTACCCACTCCGGGCTCACCGATAAGGCAGGGGTTATTTTTTTGTCTGCGGCAAAGTATCTGCATAAGACGGTCAAGCTCGCGCTCACGACCTATAACACGGTCCAGTTTACCCTCTCTTGCGCGAGCGGTAAGATCAAAGCAGAACTGCCCCAGCGATTTTCTGCTGCTTTGCGGGGGCGTTTGCTTTGCCGATGCACCGTCAGTCTTTTTTGCGTCCTCCCCCTTATTGCCTTTCGAAGCATCGTTTCTTAGACCGAACAGCTTGCCGAAATCTATCATTGGCGCCCGGCTCTGACCGTCCTCACTGTTTTCGTCCTGGAGCTGCTCCATAAGCTCGGACATATTTTCCGTCAGGCTTTCAAGCATTTCCTCGTTTATGGGAAGATTGTTCGGAAGTGGCACTCCCAGCTTTTTGGCGCAGGCAAGACAGAGTCCTTCGCTTTTCTGTCCGTCAGCGTCCTTTTTCATAATATATACCATTGCGGGGTTACTACCGCATCTTGAGCACAGTTCCATTAAATCGGATATTTCCTTTCCTTATTCATAGATATATATAACAGCAGAGATATACATGATAGCAGAGATACACATAAAATGGGATCGGATGTATTCAGAAGCCGAGCTACGGTCAGACCGTACCGCCGATGGCAAAGAATCTGGAGAGGAAGAAATCATTATATATCCATTCAGCAAATCTTGCGCCCTCTAAAATATCGGGGAAAAAGGAGAAGAGAACGAGAGTGATTCCCCAAACGGTAATAAAAGCGCCGGGCAGACTCAGCAAAGCGCCAAGCAACCTGTTAGCCACACCGAGAACGGATTTACCGCACATAGCATCAATTATCTTCAGTATAATAGTCAGCCCCAGCATTATCACCAGGAACACGGCAATAAAGCCTACCACCGTAATACCCAGGCTGATAGCATTCTCGGAAATAAACTCAGACACCGTATGCGCCACATCCTTTGCGCCGTCCTGAACCGCCTGAACACATGTTTCGCGCAGATCTCTGAAGATGTAATCCAGAATTCCGAATATACCGGAATAGGACTCCTCTGTAACCGTTCCCCCGGATGCAGTGACCTCGTTTATTTTTTCTCCGAACATAGCATAAGACCTTTCAAAAAGAAAGCTTTTCCAGCTATCCAGCGGAAGGTATGCTCCAATAAGCTCGCCCACCTCACCCTTGTATATCCAGGCAACAACCAAAGCCGCCCATTTACGCAAGGGCATAAGAGATTTAGCAAATCCCCGAACAAAGCCTATAATAACAATTACCGCCAAGACTGCAAGCAAGGCATAATCCACGTACTGTCCCATGATGTTTTTTCCTCCTCTACATCATCATACATTAATCGTATTGCACTTCCGTTAAGGTAAGTCCGTCAGGCGGAGCTGTTATCCCTGCATTCCTTCTGTCGCGGGACTCTATTATCCCGCCGACGTCTGAGGACAGCCTTCCTCTTGCCAGGTCAACCAGCGTACCTACCATTATTCTTACCATATTGTATAAAAATCCGTTTGCGCTTACGGAAAAGATTACCATATCACCTTCTCTGCGTACCGATGCTTCAAACACCGTTCTCACCGAATCCGGAACGTCCGAGCCTACCGCGCGGAAGGCAGAAAAATCGTGAGTACCTATAAACTCCTTTGCCGCATTATCCATCACCACCTCATCAAGCCTTATCGGAACCGTCCATGCCCGACCGCTGAGAAAGGGATCTCTCAGCGGAGAATTATGGATAACATACTCATATCTTTTGCTCTTTACCGAATATCTGGCGTGAAAGCTGTCATCAACATACGCCGCTTTCAATACCGAAACGTCGTATGGGAGCTTGGTATTCAACGCAATCGGGAGCTTTTCCTCTGGAATATGCGGAGCCTCTGCGTCAATATCAACAGTGCATCTGAAGCCCCTGGCGTGAACCCCGCTGTCGGTACGACTGCACCCGGTAACCGAGTACCGTTTACCGAACACCCCCTCGACCGCATCCTGAACAACACTCTGAACGCTGACCAGGTTTTTCTGCGTCTGCCAGCCGCAATACGCGGTCCCGACGTAGGAAAGGGTAAGCAGAATCTTCATACAGATCGCCTCATTTCTTCAAAATGATCAGTGTATCAGTCAAAAACGTAAAGCAATGGCAGGAAAATGTTTATCAGAACATTTCCCGCGCAGAACGCCACCATCACCGCAAGGCTTATCCAATCTCTCGCGGAGGTCTTTAATTTAGTCATTCTGGTCCTGCCGGAATCCCCGCGATAGCATCTGCACTCCATAGCCACCGCAAGCTCCTCGGCTCGGTGAAAGGAGGAGACGAAAAGCGGTATCATAACCGGAATAAGCGCCTTTGCTCTCTTTATCAGTCCTCCGGATGAAAAATCCGCGCCTCTTGCCTTCTGAGCATTCATTATTCTGTCCGTTTCCTCGATAAGAGTGGGAATAAACCGAAGCGCCATAGTCATCATCATTGAAAAATCGTGAACCGGGAGCTTAAGCTTCTTCAGTGGCGCCAGTAGCTGCTCCAGTCCGTCGGTCAGAGCAATGGGAGAGGTAGTATAGGTGAGCAGAACACCCGTTCCCGCAATAATGCATATTATGCGCACCGCTATCATGACTGCGTAAGCGATCCCGTCCCTGTATATTTTTATAAATCCCAGTTCAAGGAGCGGAGCATCCTCACCCTTTATCAGAAAGAGATTAAAAAACGCCGTCAGCAGAATTACGAAAACTATTGGCTTCAGACCCTTTATTATCACCGAAAGCCGTATTCCGCTTATCAGAATGAGAAAGAGCGTAAACAGGACGCACAGAACGAAGGACAGCGCCGCCTTCGCCAGAAAAGTGCCGACTATAAAGAGAATCATCAATATCAGCTTCATTCTCGGATCCAGCCTGTGTATTACAGACTGCCCGGGAAAAAACTGACCGAGTGTAATATCCTTTATCATCGCGAGTCGCCCCCCTTCCTCGGAAGCATTTTGGCAAGCTCAACGCGCACGTCCTCAACGGTATAAAGATCGTCACGGATAGAAATACCGCGCTCACGCAGAATATGGGTAAGCCTGGTTATCTGAGGAACCCCCAGCCCTATCTCCGTAAGCTCGCGCTCGCGCCTGAATACCTCAGCGCAGCTGCCCTCGGCAAACACCTCGCCGCGCTTCATAACAGTCAGGCGGTCGCAATACACCGCCACGTCCTCCATGCTGTGGCTGACTATTATCACTGTGTTTCCACGCTGTCTTTGGTATGATCTTATACCGCCCAGTATATCGGCGCGCCCCATTGGATCAAGCCCCGCCGCCGGCTCATCAAGAATCAACACCTCCGGCTCCATTGCCAGAACACCTGCCAGGGCGATGCGCCTTTTTTGTCCCCCCGAAAGCTCAAAGGGGGAGCGGTCAAGAAGCTCCGGAGAAAGCCCGACAAATTCCGCCGCACTCTCCACTCTGCGCGCTATCTCATCCCGGTCGAGTCCCATATTGGTTGGACCGAACGCAATATCCCTTCGTACCGTTTCTTCAAAAAGCTGGTATTCGGGATACTGAAAGACCAACCCAACGCGAAATCTCACCGCGCTGATCTTCTTTGGCTCCGACCATATATCTTTGCCGAAAAGCAACACCTCTCCGCTATCCGGAGCAAGCAGACCGTTCATCATCTGAACCAGTGTTGATTTTCCGCTTCCGGTATGACCGATCAATCCGTGTATCTTCCCCTTTTCAAAGGCTACCGTCACATTGTTCAGCGCGATCTTTTCAAACGGAGTCTTTTTACTGTAGGTATAAGTAATGTTTCTCAGCTCAAGAGCGTTCATCTGCATCATTGCCTTTCCTCAGGATCTTACAAAGTGCATCAGCGCACTCATCCTCATAAAGTATGTCCGTTGGTACGTCGTAGCCAGCCTCACTCAGCGAGAAAAGAAGCTCGGTCACCTGGGGCACGTCCAGTCCTACCCGCCGAAGAGTATCGACGTTACAGAATACCTGTCGCGGCGTTCCGTCAAGGATCAGTCTACCGTCGCTTATCACGATCACCCTGTCGGCTCTCGCCGCCTCGTCCATATTGTGGGTAATATGAAGCACGGTGATTCCGTTGTCGCGGTTCAGCCGCTCAATAGTATCCATGACCTCTTTTCTTCCGCCGGGATCCAGCATTGCGGTGGATTCGTCGAAGATTATACACTCAGGCATCATGGCTATGATCCCGGCTATCGCAACCCGCTGCTTCTGACCTCCGGAAAGCTGCGAGGGCGAATGCCGCGCAAACTCACTCTTCCCTCCGTTTCAAGGGCGCGGTCAACGCGGCGACGGATCTCCTCGGGCTGTATCCCGAGATTTTCCGGGCCAAACGCCACATCCTCCTCCACCACGGTAGCCACAAGCTGATTATCGGGGTTCTGAAACACCATTCCCACACGGCGACGGATCTCATACAGCTGATCCTCCGTGAGCGATTCGTCGGTTATGTCCATCCCATCTATAAATATTCTTCCGGACGTTGGAACAAGAACCAGATTCAACAGCTTTGCAAGCGTGGATTTTCCGCTTCCGTTATGTCCCAGCACCGCAACAAACGAGCCCTTCTCTATTTCAAGATCCAACTCCTTTATCACCGGCGGCTTCTGTCCGACCGTATCACCGTCATCATCGTAAGCAAAGCAGAGCTTCTCCGTTCTTATAAAAACGGATCCACCCATTTTTTCACTGTTTTCCATTGTAGGTCTACCTTTTCAAAAAAAATCACTCATTCAGCCATGCTTCATGCTTATCTTGTCCATCTGGACGAGGCTCCGCAAGGCAGTATCCCTCCGGTTTGAGTCACTGGAATACCTATCTCCTCCGCCACAGTGCTTCCGCCGTATTTCGGCTTCAGAATTGCGTTCATCATATATCCCACCGTTGACGGAGAAAGACCGGTCGTATAAGAATTCACAAGAAAGAAGAGCGGTTGATCGGATAAAAGCGAGGCGGCAAGGGAAATAAAGTCGCTTATACA
>JAFVTO010000084.1 GCA_017503165.1 Clostridia bacterium
ATTGTGGATTTTCTTCCGTAGGGGCGTTCATTGAACGCCCGCGGGCGACCACTGGTCGCCCCTACAGTGAAATTTTTCTTTTATTCTATCAACATCGCGTCTCCGAATTGTACGGGATATAAGAAATTACCGATTGGCAGACTTTCGCAAACCAATCGGTAATCGGAATCGTTCAATGGCTTGCAGGTACAAACTCTACCTTCAATTTCATTCCCATTCCGTCTGCCAACCTCTGAAGAGTACGCAAAGAAGGATTAGCATTACCATTTTCCAATTTACTGATGTCTGCCTGTGCAATTCCGGTACGAGCCGCTAAATCCTTTTGTGTCAGTCCCGCCGCTTTCCTTGCATCAAGCATTGCCTGAATAATGGAAAACTCCGCATCAAGCGCATCATATTCTTTTTTGAAATCTTCATTTTGAAGTTGTTCATTCAAAAAATCCTTGTAATTCGTCATATCATTTTCCCTCTCTGTTCAAAAATTCATTTCGATATTTCTTTGCAAGATCAATTTCGTTTTTAGGAGTTTTTTGCGTTTTTTTGACGAAACCATTTGTAAGGACAATTTTTCTGCCGATAACAAAAAAGTACAACACTCTCGATATATTCGAACCGCTTTTCGCTCTGATTTCAAATATTCCATCAACGAGATGTTCCGAATACGGCATTCGGAGCTCCGTTCCGTTTTTTGCCAACAAGTCAATGGTTCGCAATAATCTTGCTCTCATTTTATCGTCAACGGATAAAAGAAATTCTTTCACGGGTTCACTTCCATCGGGCTTATCATAAAAAACAATCTCAAATTCCTGCATTTATAGTGTCTCCTAAAAATATGGGATTTATCCCTTACTCATATTATATGGGATTTATCCCATTTTGTCAATAGTTTTTAAAAAGTTTTTTTAAGATTTTTAACCCTTTCTTATATCCCATAAGCATCGCCCCCCCGATGTTCATATAAGAAAACGCCTTACTTTCACTAAGCAAAATCCGTCCAAATTGGCAAAAAAAGAAAAACTGAAGCTAATATCAGCTCGTTACAAAAAATTACCAATCGGTTGCGAGTTTACCGATTTGTTATGTTGCACAAACATTGTGGATTTTCTTCCGTAGGGGCGTTCATTGAACGCCCGCGGGCGACCACTGGTCGCCCCTACAGTGAAATTTTTCTTTTATTCTATCAACATCGCGTCGCCGAAGGAGAAAAATCTGTATTTTTCTTTTACCGCTGTTTCGTAGGCGCGAAGCACGTTTTCTCTTCCTGCCAGGGCGCTTACCAGCATAATAAGAGTGCTTTCCGGTAGGTGAAAGTTGGTGATAAGTCCTTGGATCGCCTTGAATCTATAGCCCGGATAGATGAATATGGCTGTCTCGCCCTCGTATGGGTGGACGGTGCCGTTTTCGTCTGATACACTTTCCAGCACTCGGCAGGAGGTGGTTCCCACCGCTATCAGTCTGCCTGTGCGTTGGTTTATGGTACGCGCCGCTTCTTCGCTTATGGAGCACCATTCCGCGTGCATAACGTGATCGGTTATCTCGACCTCCTTTACCGGTCGGAAGGTTCCCAGTCCAACGTGGAGAAGAACTGATACTATCTTTACCCCCTTTTCCTCCAGCTTACTCAGCAGCTCCGGGGTGAAATGCAGCCCGGCGGTGGGGGCTGCGGCAGAACCCTCCTCCTTTGCGTATACCGTCTGGTATCGGGACATGTCCGCTGCCCGCGAGGTTATATACGGCGGTAAAGGCATCTCGCCTATTCTGTGTATATGCTCGCTTATGCTTTCTCCGTCCGTGGCTTCAAACCGTATGAGCCTGTTACCGTCCGGGAGCACTTGGATTATCTCCGCGCAAAGCTCTCCGTTCCCAAAGGTGATACGGTTACCCTGTCTGCATTTTTTACCCGGCTTGACCAAGGCTTCCCATTCATTTGCTGAGTGGCGGCGCAATAGCAGTATCTCAACGTCTGCTCCCGTATCCTCTCGCTTTCCGTACAGTCTTGCCGGCATTACCTTAGAGCGGTTTATTACCAGAACGTCTCCTGCGTTAAAGTATTCTGTTATGTCCGAAAAACGTCTGTGGGTAATACTGCCGCTCTCCCGTCCGAGAACCAAAAGACGGGAGCCGTCTCTTTTGTCGGCGGGGGTTTGAGCGATTAGCTCCTCGGGCAGGTCGTAAAAAAAGTCGTGTGTGGTAAGGTCGGTTGGGATTTTTGAATTAGTTATCATCTTTTTTATAAAACTCCTTGACACATAGAGAAAAATATGCTAATATAATATACGATAGAGGCGCATCTGTCCGATGAGTAGCTTTCTCCGAGGGTACCGAGCCCGTTTGAGGAGTCAGCGGAAGGCGGGGATGCCGAAGCGGTTGCCGTGTCGGTCACGGAGGCGTTGGTCCCGAAGGCGCAAAATGCGCTTGGATGAATAATCCACGGACTGTCATCCTATCGGATGGAGTGCTATCAAATGATTATCCCCTATTTTTATTCCAGGATAATTTTTTGATAGCGTCGGTTTATTGCCGACGCTTCTTTTTGCGAGAACCTGTCACTTTATCTGACTGATTTTTGCGAAAAGAAATCAGAGCCCGCCTGTATTTGGGAGAGAGGCAATGCTTACACACTAAGCTCAGTCAGAAAAGATTTCATAATTGAAAGGGTAGAATATCAAATCATGAAGAACACAGTTTTTACAGGATCGGCAGTAGCCATAATAACTCCTTTCCGCGACGGAAAGATAGATTACGACGACTTTGCCCGAATAATTGAATTTCAGCTTGCTAACGGCACCGACGCGGTGGTGGTGTGCGGAACTACCGGTGAGTCCTCCACTCTTACGGATGAGGAGCACGTTGATGCAATTGAGTTTGCTGTAAAGCAGGTAGCCGGAAGAGTCCCTGTTATTGCAGGCACCGGCTCTAACGATACCGCCTATGCCATCTGGCTTTCAAGCGAGGCTTGCAGAGTGGGCGCGGATGCTCTCCTGGTGGTTACACCTTACTACAATAAGGCGAGCGTTAAGGGGCTGATAAATCATTTTACCGCGATAGCAGACGCTTCAACAAAGCCTATAATACTTTATAACGTTCCCTCAAGAACCGGATGTAACATTCCGCTGACCGTTTACCGTGAGCTCGCCAAGCACCCCAATATAGTTGCTACAAAGGAAGCCAGCGGAAATATCAGCGCTATCGCCGAGATCATTGCAGAGGTTGGCGATCAGTTAGACGTATACAGCGGAAACGACGATCAGATCGTTCCGATACTTTCCCTGGGCGGAAAGGGGGTTATCTCCGTGCTCTCCAACGTTATGCCGCGGGAAACCCACGATATTTGTCAGCTTTATTTTGACGGACGGGTAAAGGAGAGCGCCGCTCTTCAGCTTAAGCTGCTGGATCTTATAAACAATCTGTTTATAGAGGTCAATCCCGTTCCTGTGAAGGCGGCGATGAACCTTATGGGCTTCTGCACAAAGGAGATCCGTTCACCTATGTGCGAGCCTGAGGAGGCTCATCTTGAGATACTCAAGGCAAGCATGAAAAAGCACGGACTTCTCTGAGAGGAGCGGCACGGAGCTTTTCCGGATAACGGGCTTTTGCCCTATGTAATCGTATCGAAAGGTTTACAGTACAATATGAAGGATATCGTAAAGATAATAATTACCGGTGTCGGCGGCAGGATGGGAAGAGCTGTCTGCGAGGCGGCAAAGCTTGACGGCAGATTTGAAATAATCGCAGGCGTTGATATTGCTCCGCTTCAGGCTGAGTTTCCAGTGTACGTCGGTATTGATGAAATGGCGACCGACCTTGGCGCAGACGTCATAGTAGATTTTTCTCATCACTCCGCATTGGAGGGTATCCTCAGATATTCCGACGCCGCGGGATGCGCCGCGGTGATCTGTACCACGGGTCACACGGACGCGGAAAAAGAGATGATGACAAAGGCATCCGAAAGGATCCCTGTCTTCTATTCGAGAAATATGTCGCTGGGCATTAACCTTTTGCTCTCTCTTGTGCGGAAGGCTGCTACTGCTCTTTACGGCTTCGATATTGAGATAATTGAAAAGCACCACCACAATAAGCTGGATGCACCAAGCGGTACCGCTCTTATGCTGGCTGAGGCTGCGGCAGAGAGTGTTCCGTATGATGCCGAATTCGTTTATGAGCGGCAGTCGGTGCGCAGAAAGCGCGCTCCCGAGGAGATAGGTATCCATGCGGTGAGAGGCGGTAGTATTGTGGGTGAGCATGAGGTTATTTTTGCAGGAACCGATGAGGTGGTTACTATATCCCACAGCGCGGCATCAAGAGAGGTCTTTGCTCAGGGTGCGCTGAGAGCGGCACTCTATATGAAGGGAAAGCCTGCCGGAATGTATAATATGGAAAAGGTCATAGACGGCTGAACCGTGACCGAATAACAGTCAGTTTAATGAGGCGGCGACCTGCTTTGTAGCAGGCCGCCGTTTTTGGTGTAAAAATCAGAGCATCTGCTTATAAATCTCGCTTTTGTGCACTCCGCGCGCCCTTGCCACGGCTTTTATCGCGGTATTCTTGTCCTGCCCCTGTGCCATGTAATATTCAACCTGCTCCCGTACCGTCATGTCGGCGTTCAGAGCTTCGCTCTGTGAGGGGGCAGTATTTCCGGCAATCACCAATACGTATTCTCCTCGAGGCTCAACTGTATTGTATAGCTCGGTCGCGCCGCTCAGGGTGGTGCGTATTATTTCCTCGTTGAGCTTGGTCATTTCGCGGCAAAGCGTAATGCTTCGGTCCCCGAAGGCATCAAGCATATCGGCTAACGTGGCGCGAAGTCTGTGTGGGGCTTCGTAAAAAATCAATGTGCGGTCGTCGTTTTTAAGAGATGCAAGCTGCCGCTTGCGTTCGGACTTGGTTCCATTGATAAAGCCCTCGAAGGCAAAACGCCCGGTTGGCAATGCAGAAAGCGCCAGCGCTCCGATAGCGGCGCAGGCGCCGGGAATAAAAGTCACCTTTATGCTCTGCTCGGCACATAGCTTCACCAGATCCTCGCCGGGGTCGCTTATTGCGGGAGTACCTGCATCGGTGATAAGAGCGCAGGATTCGCCGTCTTTCAGTCTTTGGCATATGATCGGCCCTCGCTCGGCTCTGTTGTGCTGATGGTAGCTCACCATCGGCTTTGATATTCTGTAGCAGGATAGTAGCTTTGCGGAATTTCTCGTGTCCTCTGCCGCCACAAAATCCACCTCGCTCAGTACCTTTAACGCTCTTTCCGTGATGTCGGCAAGGTTTCCTATCGGAGTGGCAACAAGATACAGCACTCCCTTTTCGGTTTTGTTTTTTTCATTATCCGTTGCCATTCTGACTGCTCCTTTGTGTTTGATTATTGTATGGATTCCCAATGAATTGCCACGTTGTGAGCCTCTTTAAGGTGTTAAAAACCTTTTGGGGAACACTCCGTTTTCATATATATACAGCATCTCAGCCGAGTCACTCATGCCCTGTCTGAGCATGAGTGGGGGCGTAACGTACAGAGATTCGCCCCCGTCCTTACGCGCTTCTATGAGAACGGATGAGGGCGAGTGAGTATCATCCGCATATACAAAGGTCATTCGCTTGGGAGAAAGACGGTTCTGCAGCAATGCATCCGTAAGAGCGGGGAGTCTGTCCGGACGGTACACCGTGTAGAAGCTTCCACCGGTCTTCAACAGCTTTGCCGCGCATTTGCAGAAATCGTAAATATCTCCGTTGCTCTCGTGCCGAGCATTCTCCATTGCCTCGGAAACGCACTTTTTCCCGTGTCCTGTTTTCATATACGGAGGGTTGGTTATCGCTATGGAAATGCCGACGTGGTTTGACGGAGAAAGGCTCCGTATATCATCGCAAAACACGGTCATTCTGTCGCTAAGTCCGTTGTTTGCCGCGTTTTCACGGCAAAGCTCTGCCGATGCGGGCTGTATCTCCACCGCATCTACGAGTTGTATCTTTTCGTGCGCCAGTAAAAGAAGGGAGATCACTCCGCATCCTGCGCCAAGCTCCACGGCATGGGCTTTTGCAGACGGTCTGACGTACGCGGCGCAAAGGAGCGAATCGGTTCCGATACATAGCGTGTCAGTATCTTCTTTTACCGTCAGTCCCGCTATTTCCGTACTCCGTACAGGCATGATACTTCCTCCCTCTTCTTTCAAGAATATTTCACTATAACACAAAATAGCGCTCACGGAACAGGCGCGGCGCAGGAAAAGCACCTGCCTTTTTCCGAGCCTGCGCGCGAGCGCTACTGTCCGGCTGAGTCATCTGCGCTTATCCGTTTTACGGGCTTTGCGCCGTACCGATTCAGCCATCTTTGCGAAAACCCCTCGGTCTTCGTAATAAGTACTAATTATTCAGCCTTGGGAGCCTCGACGGGGCATGCGCCTTCGCAAGCGCCGCAGTCTACGCATTCGTCAGCATTGATAACGTACTTGCCGTCCTTCTCGACGATGCACTCGGTGGGGCAAGCCTCTGCGCAAGCGCCGCAGCCGAGACACTTTTCCTGATCAATTACGTGTGCCATAGTTTCGATACCTCCAATATGTGATGCTACGATTGTAGCACATTTTCAGTAATATTTCAAGTCCTTTTGATAAATTTTTTTATTTTCCCGTAAAATTATTCCTTTACTGTCGGATAATAGTGGGATTTTTCCGTGATTTGCCGCGTTTTCAAGGTGTATTCGGATTAATTTTTGCTGTCGCCCCCGTTGCTCTTGTTTCCACTGTTGCCGCCGTTACCGCCGTTGCCGTTGTTGCGGTATCTCGGCTTGCCGTGTCTGGGGAAGGGACGCGGTTGCTTTTTGCCGTCCTCATCCCTGTTCTTCTGATTTTGAGAATGCTGGGGAGGATTGCCTTGATTTTTGTTATTTGCCGCATTTTGCGGGGATTGGGTTGCTTGAGTGGCGGGATCTCTCTGCGGCGCAGTGGGAGTATGCTCCGGGTTTTGTGTCCTCTCTCCGCCGTTGCTTCTTTGATTGCCCTTTTTGTTTTTGCCGTATCTGCCGTGATTGTCAAATTTGTTTTTCTTCTGAGATCCGTCGCTTCCCTGTGCATTTCCGCTTTGAGTGTTGCCACCTTGAGCGTGAGATGCCGCTGCAGTGTCCTGCGCGGTGTTAACGGTAGCTTCGGACTCCTTGGGACGGTTGTCAAAGCGCCTGCCGCCCTTCTGGTTTCTTCTGTCTCTTCCGCCGTTATGACGGTTGTTTTTGGAGGGCTTTGCGCTACTGAGCTCGGGATTTTCTGCAGACTCAACCGCTTCGGACGGCTGCTCGCTTGCGCGCTTGTCAGCGGCGTTCTTATCCTTGCTGAGTTCACTGCGGTCTCCGTTCTTATCCCCTTCTGCATTAGCATGAGAAGGTCGGTCGTCCCGCTTCCTCTTGGAGTCCTTTTTATTGCTTCTGTCGTTTTGCGAGGCGTTATTCTTCTTTTCCTCCTCCGACTCCGTGGTCTCGCCACCGTCGGCTCTGTCCGCAGTGCCGTTGAAGGGAAGGCCGCCAAATATTCCTGCGCCGTTGTTGTCATTGCGTTTCTTGGGTAACGGAGTTTTTTTCAAAACCTCTCCGTTGTACTTTTCCTTGAGCACAAGATCCTCACGGACAAACAAAACCGGAGCTTCGTCCGATGCCGTTCCGCCCAACCTTACCTTGACTATACCTGTCATGGGGTTAGCCTCGGTGACCACGCCTTCTCCGTCGGGAGTCATGACCTCTGAGCCTACCGGGGGCGTCAGCGCTTTTTCGGCAAGATAAGTGTCGTACTCATATCTCAGACAGCACATAAGTCTTCCGCAAGCGCCGGAGATTTTTGACGAGTTCATCGCGAGATTCTGCTCCTTTGCCATCTTCATGGATACCTGTACGAAATCGGAAAGGAAGCTGGAGCAACAGAACGGTCTTCCGCAGATTCCGATACCGCCCAGCATCTTAGCCTCGTCTCTTATTCCGATCTGGCGAAGCTCTATTCTTGTGTGGAAAATGCTCGCAAGCTCGCGCACCAGCTCTCTGAAATCTATTCTTCCCTCAGCAGAGAAATAGAACAGCAGTCTTGAATTGTCAAAGGCGCATTCCACGTCGATCAGCTTCATTTCAAGCTGATGTGCATCTATTCTCTCGATAAAGGTATTGTATGCGGAGATCTCAAGATCCTCGTTTCTTCTCCGTCTTTCGGTATCCTCGGGAGTTGCCAGCCGCAGTACGTTGCGTATGGGCATTACGACCTCGCTTGAGCGTATCTCGCGGTTAGGCATACAGACTGTTCCGTATTCTATTCCACGGGAGGTGTCCACCACTACGTCGGTGCCGTCGGTGAGCTTCATGTCCGCGGGAGAAAAATAGTATATCTTTCCGTTCTTCTTGAACCACACGCCTACTACCTCTACAAAGGCAGGCTCGGCGCTGACTTCCGATGTCTCGGCTTGGTTGGCGCTGTCCTCTGAATCAGTGTCCAGCTCACGAAGCTCCTCTGAGTCCAGGGTGTCGTCGTTGAGCTTATCCAGCTCACGAAGCTCGTCCATTTCCTCTGTGTCTATATCGCTGTTATTTGCCACGTCTTCAACGTTCTGAATGTCGTTTGAAGAATTAAAATTTTCATTAGTCATAGTGTTTTGCAGGTACCTTTCTTGGCAATAGTTTGTTTTATAGCCTGTTACGTTGCGGCTTCGGATAAAGCGCAAGCGCATTTTATGCTGAATACGTTCATATTTGGGTTTGCTGAAAGCTCCTCTGCCATGCTGTCGGAGATGTTGTATATCTTAAGCAGTGACTCCGCGGCAAAGCTGTACGCATCCTCGTCCGCCGCTTCTCTTGACAGATAGAACAGCAGCCGCGGCTCCTCGCATTTTTTGACCGCCAGCATATCCCGCGACGCCTCTCTGAGATAACAGAGAAGAGTGAGCATATCGTCTCTTTGCAGACCTTGCGTGGCAAAGAACAGCAGAAGCTCCGTTGCCTTGCCCTCCCTGAGATGACCGATCACCGTCGCCGCTTTTTCGCGCAACGCAGACTTGGAATCCTTTCTTCGGCTAAGACCTGCAAGCGCCTTGCCTATTGAGCCTGAGGCTGAGCGCAGAAGCAGGGAATAATCCTCGGGTGAGCGTTTTGAAAGCTCTCCAGCTTTTTTGTCTAATTGCGGTAGCAGAAGTCCAAGCTCCTCCTCGGTAAAGCTCTGCATCTTCAGTGACGGCGCTCTGGAGCGCACTGTCGGCAGAAGTAGTGAAGCGTTTTCGCAAAGCAGGAATATATATACGCCCTTCGGGGGCTCCTCGAGTATCTTCAGCAGAGAGTTTTGCGCTTCGGCAGTCAGTGTGTGGGCATCCCGCACGATGAATATCTGGCAGGGAAGCTCCTGTGGCTGGATGAACGCACGGTATTTCAGCTCACGCACTGTGGCGATACCGATGGATTTTTTATCCTCCGGCAGTGAGTATACGTTGACATCCACGCATCCGCCCGCCATTATTTTTTCGCTGAATTGGGGCGCAAGCGCCGCTGAGAGCATTGTAGCGAGGGTGAATTTTCCGCTCCCGGCAACGCCCTCTATGATATATGCATGGGAGAGTCTTCCGTTTCTGATTGAAGCGGACAGGTAGCTTTTCAAAGCTTCGTTTCCGCAAAGCGGCTCAAATATTTCCTCCGGCTTCGGAAAAACGTCCATCTGCTCAGCCCCCTCCCCTTAAAGCATATATTACGGTATATTATATCACACTGTACCGTGTTTGTCAAATCATATTTGTAAATTTGCAGTTAGCATATCCTGCCGTTTTTGCGTTTTTGCAAAGCTTTCCTCTTGCTTAGGCGAAAAATCCGGTTATTTAAGTAACGGAAGCCCGCAGGATCGGCATTGCTCCAGGGCGATGTCGTTCAGAGTCAGACAGCCGCAGCAGAGAACGTTTCTGTCCTTGCTTTTGTCCTCTTTTTCGTACATCTGCATTCCCGCATGGTGGCGGACCCTGTCTCCGCGACGGAAATACTCTATGGCATCCGCAGGTCTGGAAAAAACCTCTCCCGCGTTGGAGTGCTCCGAATCCTCTACCGATTCAACGATAGCAGTTTCATGGACCTTCCCGTTACCGTCGGTTACGAAAAGCATATATCTGTCGGCATCCAGCGCCCGTTTTCCCTCTACCTTGGTTACTCGGCGCAGCTTTTTGTCAGTGACAACTCCGTCAAAGGTACGGTCAAACAGCCGTTTCGCCCCGGTCGCTACAAACATGAGCGCGGCAAATATTGCGAGAAGCGCAAATGAACGGGGACTGTTGAGTCTTCCTGATGCGCCTACGATGGCTGTGAGAACTCCCGTTGAGCCTACGGTGATCGCTATCGGAAGCACTCTTCTGCGAAGGCGGAAGCGCTTTATCCTTTTGTGATTGATCTTGTCTGAATATGCCATTGCTTCGGTCCTTTCGTTTTTTTTAAGCTCTGATTTTATTTGTTTTCAGAGGATTTGCCGCGTCTTTTGAATATTATCTTTACTAAATCATATCTTTGAGTCACGCCTATACCGATCAACGCGACAGCTCCCAGCAGGGAGATAACTACTCCGGTATTGAATGACCGTGAGGAAAAGCTGATTTCCACCGTATGCTCTCCCTCTGATATTCCGAGGGCTGCCAGGTCTACTCCGAGAAGCGCCTCGGACACCCGGATGGGGGTGACGGTCTTTCCGTCTATTTTAACCGTCCAATCCTCATCGTAGGGAACGGTGCTGTAAAGAACGGAAAGCTCCGGACTGTAGTTGAAGGAGCCTTTAATGCTCGTGTTGGTGAACTGTGAAACCTTGATCTGACCGTCGGCAAGAGTCGAACAAGCCCGAGACAACGCTTCCGGTTCCAGCTGATAAAAGTAGCTTATACCGTTTCTGACGCTAAATTCCTTGTTCTTCCATCTGACCTCAACGGTTATTTCCTCTCCGTGGAAGGTTCCGAGCAGATACGCGCTGGTTCCTTCGTTGGATTTCAATTCAGCGAGAAATTCTCCGTTTACGTAAAGCGAGGTTTCGGAGCTGTAGTCGGAAGGGAAACAGGCGTAGACCGGCTTTCCTTCCTGTGTCGGTACCTTGAAGGATACACGGTGGTAGCCGTCCCCGGTAGCCGCCGAGCCCGGACGCATGAACAGGTGCCCATCCCGGGACAGTGGATATATGTTGCCGTAGTTTACGCCCTTGAGCTTTATGGCGGTGTAGGGCATCGTATCAGCATCGGTCAGTCGGCTGAACAGAGCGTTTACCGACTCAAAGGGAGTCAGATATTTTTCTGAATCCTCGGAAATTGCCGTGTCCTTTACGGTGTACATAACCGAAAGGGCGTATGGATTTTCATATACATAGACTCCCTCAGGACACAGAGAGGTAAGTGCCTCGTTTACAGTGTATATTCCGTCGTCTATCTCTTGGTCCGAGATAAGATACCGTATTCCCATCAGGGTATCTGAGGCAACGGCAGAGCTGAAATAGTTTGCAAAGTTGCTTCTTCCGCCGTAGCCCATTTTGTCCATCAGCTCCAATACCGAGGCATTGAGCGTGGAGGTTGAACCGCTTATTCCGCGCATATTCAAGGAAAGGGGATCGTTGAGCAGGCGTTTTCCTACCCGCTCAACGCGGTAAAAGTCGGGATCTGCCTTATATATCGCTTCGACTACAGGGGCATATTTTTCGGTGTTTGCCTCGGTGTTGCCGTGTTTTGAATAGACTACGTCTATATCGTAATACACCAGGCTTACGGCAGATGCGGCGAACATCTCTATACATACGATGGCTAACAGCGCCGAGCTGAGATAGCCGGTCAGCTTCTTTGTTCCGAAAAAGCAGACTGTTGCCAGATATACCGCGAGAATGCCCAGGCTCACCCATATACAAATAAAATCGTCTCCGAAGCTGTAATGCTGAGCCTGCGCGCACATGATCAGTATGGCGAGGGCGGCAAAGCTTGCGTACAACGTTTTCCGCGGGTACGTGTCCTTGGCTCCGTATGCCCTGGCGGCGAGAGAGCAGAGGAAGAAGGATAGGATAAAGGAATATCTGTGGTTGAGACAGTTGGGAAACTGGAAACCGTGCCAGACGATGTCCAGGGTGGAAAGCGAAAGGCTGGCTATCAGAAAGGCTACCAACAGCGCGGATGCTATTTTTTCACGCGCTCCTATCTTTTGGGCAATAAAGAATGCGGGAGCGAGCAACAACGGCAACAGACCTGTGTAGATAAAGGGCAGACCTGCATTACCGACGCTGTCGTATGACCCGAAGAGCAGCTTTTTGAATATTGCCAGGAAATCGGCGGTCTGCTGCGGGTTGAAATTTCCCACGGTAAAATCTGTTTTTCCAAAGGAAAGAGAGTGGTATGCGGGGAGCAGCACAAATGCTGAGATCGCTATTGCTATTACCGAGTAAACGGCTATACGAGCAAGAGAACGTATAAAGGTGTTTTCTGTGTCCGTCGCGTTTATCATTTCGTCTGCATACCTGCCGAAGCGGAAAACAAAGAAATACAGCGCCGTGAGGATACAGAGCATAAAGCCCATGTAATAGTTGGTGATCATTGCGTACGCAAGAGAGAAAACATAAAGCCCGTTTCCCTGCTTGCGAACCAGCCGTTCTATTCCCCACAGGAGCAACGGAAGTATGAAAAGCGCATCCAGCCACATAAGATTTGAGCCGTATACCACCGAGTAGGCACACAGGGCATACGCCGTGGAGAAAATAAGTGCTCCCATGTGTCGGACGTAGCCGCCGCGATGGAAATATGCGTATGCCGATGCTCCGATCGCGCCACTCTTTCCGAGAATTGTGATAAGCAGAGCGGTCTCTATCATGGATGCGGGGAGGATGAACACAGGGAGGTTGAATGGGCTGATGAGATAATATGCTATTATGCCCATGTATTCTCCGCCAAGGGTTCTTGTCCAGGTGTAAAGCACGCCCTCGCCGCTTGCAAGCAGATTTTTCAGACCGAGAAAAAAGTGCACGTACTGGGCGTTCAGGTCATAGGATAGCACCGAATTGTTTCCGAAGGGGTACAGC
>JAFVTO010000085.1 GCA_017503165.1 Clostridia bacterium
ACGTTAAAATGAATGCGTCTAAGGAGATACATGGTAAATATGATGATGCTGTGATATGGCAGAGAGGTTTTCACGATCACATCATTCGTGATCGGCGAGACTACGAAAAAATTGCTAAATATATTTTTGAGAATCCGATAAGATGGCAATATGATTGCTTCTTTGTAGAAGAATAGGGGCATGGGCTTTGCCCTATGCCTTTGTAATACAAAGGCGAAACTGGCGATAAAGGAGATATTATGAACTATCAAAAATTAATGACAGATTCCTTAACCTCTCTTTTAGATGGAAAGGAAAACTTGAAATGTTCATTTTTTGCAATCTTGTTGCAAGGAACAAATTTTTATTCTGGTTACTGGGGCTTGTCCGACAATAATTTACTGGGGGCAGTTTTGACGTTTTCCGGTAAAGAAGTATCATACACAATAAAAGTACCTTTAGAAATAAAAAAGTTCAAGATTCGAAAGAGCCTTTTCCCAAAGCAATACATAGTTAAAATTAAATTTTTTGAGGGAGCACCCTGTAAATTAAGAGTGCCTTTGAAGGCATATCAAATTGAAAAGCAGAAAGAAAATTTCGAGTTTTTTTGCAAGGAACTCACTGACAAATCGATATGATAACAAAACCCCGACAGATTTAAGGTCTGTCGGGGTATCTATTTGTTTTCTGTGCACCAAATTTTGCTTATCCGTAGGGGAGACCTGCGGTCTCCCGCGGGCGAACACAGTTCGCCCCTACCGTGGGTATGTCAATATTTTATGATTTCTCCGCTAATTTTACACGCCCTTCGGCTTGCTCCTTTTGTCGATGTTTGGTTAAATTTCCGAAAAATATACAATTAAGCTATATAATATACGCAGAATATTGAAAAATACAGCGATTATATATTAATTCCGTAAAAGGTTGAATATCATTTGTAGGTAACGGCGTTTTCAATGGTGAGCAAGATCTCGTAGGTCGATTTACCTGAGGAGATGCTGCCGCGAGCCCTTATGCTACCTTCTATTTTAACTATATTTCCGTCTTTTACGGTCACGGTCATAATATTTGTTATCTTCTTGTCGCTTAGCTTTCCGCCAACGGCGTTGAATATCTGTTCATATGCGCTGATATTCCGTACGCTAAGCTGAATTTCGTAGACTCCGCTGTCTATCTCGGTTATATTTTCAACGCAGGTCTTATCGTATCCGTGCGATCTTGCGAGCTGCTTTATATAGCGTTTTGCTTCCTCATCGCTTTGGTCGTTTTCGGCAGTATCCGAACCTGTCTTGACGGTCTGTTTTCCGTTTGAATAGCTTATCACAACATCAACGCCGTTGTATTTCGCGGAAATATCGTAGAAAAAGCCGTTGTCGTTTTTTCCGTAGGTTACGTTATCGGTCTCCGTTGAGCTATTGTTTTGTCCTAATATCTTCGTTGTATGCTTCGTAGATAATACAAATGAGCCATTCTCCTTGTCCGCCAAGGCGTCCGTCATATCCTGAAGCTCTGACAGTAGGTTAATATCTGCTATCTCTACATAGTTTTCGGCTTTCAGCTTTGCGGCCGCGCTTCGAACCGCATTGTAATTCTTGTATTCCATTTCAATTGCAAGAGTGGCGGTATTTCCGTTCGCATCCGCTTCAAAAACCGGCTCGATCTTAATATCGGTGATCAAATATGCTTCGTTTATGTTTAATGTTACCGACATATCGCTCATATTAATATCTTCCGAAAGCTCGTAAAGCCCAAATGCCATGCAAAATGAATCAAGTCGCTCATCGGTATACTCCGAAAGATGCAGCGAGCGCGAGCCGTCCTGGTTTTGGGTTTGATTTACAGTTCTGCAATCGAGTAAACCATTGACGTCAACGGATTCGCTTTCAAGGTACTCTGCAAATTCATCGGTAGTCATCGCGGAACGTACCTTCTGATACGAAACTGTTCCGACTGTGGTTGATAGGTAGCATTCCCCGTCTTTATATCCTATCAGCATTCTTACGGTATCGCCTTTATCCGCTGGGTCTGCTGATACGGTCGTTTTCGTATCGTTGAAGTAGAAGAAGTCGGATTTTCCGTTTCCGATGTTCAAAACCTGTGACGTTCCTCTTGCCGAATACTTTACTTCGTCCATATAGAACGTCATATCCCGGGTGGTGGTTATTTCATATGACTCTAAGCCGTTCATAGCCGTATCTATCTTTTTCCATAATGAGTCTACGCCGTTTACGATGGCGCAGGACGTAAGACATATAGTAAGGATTGACGAAAGAATAATGCCGAAAAGCATTGCGATGCTATGTTTTTTCATAATAATCTCCTTTGCCTCCTTTGGTGGTTCAAATAGAATTTTCAATGTGCTTATTCCCCTAAGCTGCATAATTCGATTTACCATAATAGATTGGATCGTTTTTCAACGGATATTATATCATATTTATTGCAGGTTGTCAAGGTTAAATACGATGGTGTGATAGGGTGTGATAGGTAAGAGGTGAGCGGAACGATTGTCAAACTTTTCACGAAAAGCGGGGGGAAATCGCCGTGATTATGGGAGATTTCGACCAATAATACGCAATAACTGAACTATGCTTGATATCCGAAAGTCTTTGCAGAGTTTGCGCAGCATACTCATGCTTTCCTTCAGAAAGCGGGGGTTATTTTTGTACCGAACTTATGGCGTGGATTAGTGATGAGGCATCGGCGTAGCCGCATGCTGTTGCAGCCTCCTCCGCCGTTGCGCCTTCGGCGCGCATAATACTTGCCATAGTTATTTTTAATTTCTTTATATAGGAGTACGGTGTTTCACCTATTGCTCGGCTGAACTTTTTTATAAATCCGTCGGTGGACATAAAGCATCGGGCGGCAATATCGTTTACCGTTAGCTTTTCGTGGAGCGTTGAGTGTATGATATCAAGGGCTGAAATGATGGCCGTATCACTCAGGATATCGTCCTTCCTACCCGCTACTGCGCTTTCGGTCAGGAAAACCGTAATGGAATTTAAAAACTCCCTTTCTCTTATTTCCCATTCCGTAAGCGGTTCCTTTCGCTTATCGTAATATATGGCATCGCTGCAGAAGGAGCGCAAAGCGGCGACCGCTGTTTGGATTTTTTCCGAGGCATTGGGATCAAGGCAGAATACTTTCTTCGATACTATGGGAGGGGTAAGGGTGAAGTTTACGTATACGTGCTTCAACTTAGCGTTTTCATCGGTATAGGTCGGTACGCTTGCATAGAAGGGGATGAAATATATCTTCCCCGGCTCGAAGGGGATATTAACGCCGTTCTCGGTATAATAACCTATTCCTTCCTCTATGTAATACAGCCTGTTGATGCCAAATTTAGTTATATTGACCCAGTTCCTATCGGGGATAAAAACACCCTTGCACTGTATCCTACATTTTGATTTTTCCATAGTATTACCTCTGCGAAGTCAGATTTCTAACAATTATATAACGACTATTAACATAGACTAATTCATGACTGTGTGCTATAATAAAGTTGTGGTTTAACACCAACTTCACGAATATTTTACCACATTTATTGTTAAAAGTCAATAATTGTGTTGCGAATTCCGAGAATATACTTATTTTGCGTTTTTTACAATAATTCGTTTATTATACAATTCATAATGAAAGGTAGGTAGACAGAGTAATGCCCAAGACACCCATATCAGAAAGAATGAGCCGAGTTTTCGCACGCTCGCGAGAGCTTGCTCTGAATCCTCCGCAAAGCAGCTTTGATTACGATTACCAGTACGCTATAAAGAACACCTATTCCGCGCTTCCCAGATGGGAGCGTATCGCAAGAGCGATGGCGTACGCGGTGGTAAGTCAGCCTGTTTACGTTGAGCCCGAGGACAAAATAGTGGGCAGGGTTTACTACTATAAGGAAAAGCCCTCGGAGGCTGATCCCGATTTCGATATAAGATCGGTTTTCAGAAAATTTAGGATCGAAAATTCCGCAGACCGCCCCGATTACAGAGAGCTTGTTCCTTACGGGCTTATCACCTACGATTCCCCCGGGCATATTGCTTGGAACTGGAACGATCTGCTAATCTACGGTACGGACGGTATAAGAAAACGTCTTGCCACTCAGCGTGTCCGCAACGCTTCCGACCCCAAAGCTCCTGAGTTTTACGACGGTGTGGAAATAATGCTTGATGCGCTGGACGAATGGAACGAAAAGCACGTTGTCGTTCTTGAAGCGATGGGGAAGACGGAGGAAGCGGAGATCTGCCGCCATGTTCCCAAGCATCCCGCAAGGAGCTTCCGTGTGGCGGTACAGTGTTTCTTTATGCAGTTTATAGTAGTGATGAAGGAAAATCCCCACGGCGGTAACAGTCCCGGGCGGCTTGATTATTACCTCTGGCCATTCCTTGAGCAGGACCTTAAAAACGGAAAATGCACCATTGAGGAGGCTCGGGAGCTGGTAGAGGAGCTTTTTATCCGTATAGACGAGCGGCTTTATTACAACGACGGTTGGGGCGAGAGTGTTTCTCTGGGCGGTTGCCATGCAAACGGTACATCTGCCGTCAATCCTCTTTCGCATATTATGATAGAGGCGTTTATGAAATACGATCTTACTCATCCGTATCTCTACGCCCGTATTCCTAAGAACGCCCCCGAGGATTGGCTGAAGCTTTGCGCCGACTACGTTATGAACGGAAATAACCGCGCTCAGCTTCTTAATGACGAAGCTATAATGAAGGCTCTGGTGCATAACGGTGTTTCAGCTTTTGATGCTACCAACTACTACTGCGGAGGCTGTATGGAGGTTGGTATTCAGGGAAAGACCAGCGATCTTCTGTTTACCGGATATCACAATATCGCAAAGCTGCTGGAGCTTTGTGTAACCGGAGGTTACAGCCTGAACGACGGCAAGCAGCTTGAATATTGGGTATGCAAGCCGATTACTGAGTACCCGACCTTTGATGAGTTTTATGAGTCGGTGCTTGCGGAAGCCAAGCGGATAATGTGGGCTAATCTCCGTCACGAGGATGAGCTTAGCGAGCATCTTGAAGCATACCGTCCCTCATATCTCATTTCCGCTATGGTTGACGATTGCATCAGCAGGGGAAGGAATATGCACGGCGGCGGAGCGGTATATCACGACTACGGAGCGTCCTTTATCGGTGTGCCTAACGCTATAGACTCGCTGATTGCCATAAAGAAGGCGGTATATGAGGATAAATTGTGTACCGCAAATGAGCTTATCGAGGCGATGAAGGCGAACTTTGATGGGTACGAAACGCTCCAAAGGGCTTTGCTGAAGCTTCCGAAATTCGGTCAGGACAATGCGGAGGCTGATGCTATAGCGGCTAAATTCTCCGAGGATATCTGCGGTGTATACGCCGCTTATAGAAACCGTTTCGGCGGAAACGGTAAGCCCATAATCCTCACGTTCAACTGGGCGGCTCCCGAGGGCGCAAAGGTTGGCGCATCTCCCGACGGAAGAAAGGCGGGAATGCCGATTGCCCAGTCTATGACTCCGCAGGGGACATCTATGACCAACGGGATTACCGCGGCTATGAACTCCTGTACCGCCCTGCCTTACGATTGCTTTACGGGCGGCGCGTCCACCATGTGGGATCTCGACTCTTCATGGGCGACAGAGCCTATAGCGGAGGCGCTGTTTACCGGATTCTTTAAGCAAGGAGGTCACATTTTTCAAGGTAACGTGACCGATGATGAGACTCTGCGTGAGGCGCAGAAGACACCCGAGAGGTATACTCACGTTATCGTCCGTGTCGGCGGTTATTCCGCAAGATTTACAAATCTTTCTAAGCATATTCAGGATGAGGTCATAAACAGAATGAGGCATAGCGGGTAAGATCCGCGGCAAATTGGTGCTCCCGCACATAATCCGAGCGGTGGTCAAACGCTGAGCCGCATTTGGGAGCTTAGAACGGGTTATAAACAGAATGATGCATAAGAGATAGGATACCGAAGTTTAGTTTCTTTTGTTTCTGTATTCCGATGGGGTAACGCCCGTTTCGGCAGAGAATATTCGAACAAGATGAGAGGCGTCGAAGCATCCTAGGCTATCCTGCTTGCGTGTGGTGCCGTATGCTTTGCCGCAACGACCTGTGGCGCAGTATTCGGTATAGACCTCGGAGACGGTAACTCGTTTTCTTTTGGGCGGTGTGGAGAGCTCTGTGTGGGCTTTAAGTATGGCGGATTCTCGCGCTTTTATAGCCGCTCTCTCGGTCTTGAATGGATTGTTGTTTTCGTCCTTGGTTCGCTTGATGTCCTTTTGCTTACCGTTTATCCAATAGGCGTAGCGGAAGCCCCAAGTTCCGTTTGGAAGCCGGAATACGCCGGTTGTTCGTGTCATGGTGTTCTCCTTAATTCGATGTGATAATGCTATTATACCGCAATTTACCGTGTTTGCGAATGGGTGGACGCCGATATTTGCGGAAAGTTCGCATGGGAGAGCAACGGTTATTATGTCGTGGAAGTTTATTGGAGAATTGTGTGATTGAATGAAATTACCAAATCTCAAAAATGCTTACGGCGTAAGGATTTCATTCACTCAATATATGTAGATTTACCGCGACGAAGCCCGTCACGGTAAGGCTTTCGAGGGACTGCTGAAGAGATATTTTAAATGATCCAAACGGGTTAGCTTCAGCTCAAATCACGGTAATTTACCGCATGAAACGTCATATTTTACGGCATCCGGGCTTTTATTGGCTCGGATGCCTTTTTCTTTGTTGTGTTTCCTTACTGTGTTTCCTTACTGTGCTTCCTTACTGTGTTTCCTTACTGTGTTTTTTGCTGTGGATTTTTGCTGTGTTTTTTTGCTGTGGATTTTTGCTGTGGATTTTCATTGCGGAATTGTCCGGGAATATTTCGGAATTATTATGGAGCTCGTCTGGTTGTAGCTGGATTTGGCGTGGTTTTGGAAGGTGCGGGCGTTAAGCCTAAAAGCCTCTTGAATATCTTACAGATCTGCGCATAGATCGCGTCAAGTACCTTATGGCAACTACCGACTTTAAGGAGCTTGATGTTGCGCTCGAATTCGTATACATAAATGAGCGCACGGTTCAACGCGCTTTTTCTAAGGAATGCCGGAATCACTCCCGTTCAGTACAGGGAAAATAAAAAATCACGCGGTGTAATGATGGAGAAGTAAAGTCGAAGTGCGTTTTGGGGCTTTTTTGTTGACAGGTCATACTATTTTTGAAAAATGTCTTGCGTATTTGGAAAAAGTATGGTATAATGCCGCTGTAATATATCCGTAGGCGAAAAAATCTATAATGCTTACATAGAAAGGTACGGTAAAATATTATGAAACTGGATTATCAAAGCTACAAGGACAAGGTATATGCCTGCTGGTTAGGCAAGAACATCGGCGGAACCATGGGAACGCCATACGAGGGAAAGCGCGAGCTGCTTGATATTAAGGGATTTGTTACAAAGCCCGGAGAGGTGCTTCCCAATGACGACCTTGATCTACAGCTCATCTGGCTTTATGCGCTGGAGAACTGCGGAGCATTCAACGTAAACGCCGCTACTCTCGGCGAACATTGGATATCCTTTATTGTTCCGCATTGGAACGAATACGGAATTGGTAAAGCTAATATGAAGCGCGGTCTTCCGCCCCCTATGTCGGGCGACTACGATAACGACTGGCAGCATTCTAACGGCGCGTGGATCAGAAGCGAGATATGGGCGACCGTTTGCCCTGCTATGCCTCACGTGGCAGCGAAATACGCCATGGAGGACGCTATGGTGGATCACGGCTCCGGAGAGGGTACCTTTGCGGCGGCGTTTGTGGCGGCATTGCAGTCGGCGGCTTTCGCGGTCTGCGATCTGAAAAAATGTATAGAGATCGGTCTTGCGGCAATCCCCGAGTGTTCAAGAATGGCGCAAAGCATTAAATTCGTGCTTGAATGCTACCAAAAAGGAATGACCTGGTCAGACGCAAGAAACGCAGTACAAAAGCTGAACGCAGATATTGGAAACGGTTGGTTTGAGGCACCCTCCAACGTTACCTACGCGGTTATCGGTCTGCTTTGGGGAGAGGGCGACTTCAAAAAATCCATGATCACCGCCATAAACTGCGGCGACGATACCGACTGCACCGGCGCTACCGTTGGCGCGACTATGGGTATCCTTTACGGTACCGCAGGCGTACCTAAGGATTGGAGCGAATATATCGGAGACGATATCGTAACCGTTTCTATCGCAAAGGGAAATAACGGCAAAAATATCCCCAAGACCTGCACCGAGCTTACCGCGCGCGTGGTAAAACTGGCTCCTATCGTGGTCGGCGCTCACACCACCCGTCATTCCGGTTGGATGTATTCCGGAGAGCGGCTGGCAGGCTACACTGTAGAGTTCGGTGACGTTACCGATACGGAAGGGGTATATGAGCAGCTCTTGGAGCTGGCTGCCGTGGCAGGAGAGGTTGCAAAGAGCCTTAAGCCCTATACTGTATATGCCGAAAATGTTATGATGTACGCCAATATTACCCTTGATCGCGCTCCCGAAATTCAGGCAGGCGGTGAGATAGGCGTTCACCTTGATATTCAGTCCAAGCAGTTCTTTGAGGATGAGCCTCGCACTTTACAGCTTCGGTGGCTTCTTCCCGACGGATTTACCGCGGAAGGAAAGAGAACTCTTATGACCAAGGCTTTCAATCCCCATTCCAGCGGTAAGGGCAGCGCAGATTTCGTTATCAGAGCGGGAGAAACGGTTCAGCCTGAAAACAGAATGGTTCTTGAAATATTCGCAAACGGCAGATGCACTCCCCTTTATATCTATTTCCCTCTTTATTCATAAGCTGTCTGACGAGTGTCTTAAGTTTCTGTGATGGCTTGGGTTCGATTAATGCTTGTAATTTAAGCTCTTTGATAAATAAGCATACACTGATATGCATATAATAAAACATGAGAATAAACCGTGAAAGGAAATCAGAAAAATGAAAAAATACGTATGTCCCTGTGGATACGAATACGATCCCACCAAGGGGGATCCGGATAGCGGAATAGCACCCGGAACGGCATTTGAGGATATCCCGGATGATTGGGTATGTCCCGTATGCGGTCTCGGTAAGGACGCCTTCGAGGAAGCGTAAATAAAAATAAGCGGCTGAGTCATAGCTTACAACAAAGCAATGGCACAGCCGCTTTTTGTATGTCGGAGCGACAGAACTCCTTGTGTAGACGGGGGGACGGTCAGCGCCGTATCAGTACCCGGGAGTGCAAAAGATCAGATATACGCGGCAAATCCCGTGGCTTTTAACTGTAATACTGATCCAAAACCTCTGAGACCACCTCTGACCATATAATGATATTATCGGGGCGGTGAGAAACGGTGCTGATATCCTTTAAGGTGAAATCAACGGGACAGCCATACTTTTGGCAAAGCTTGACGGTTGTCTCCGTTTCGCGGCGGATAAGATCAGGGTCTGTCCTGATAGCAACATGGGCAGGGTTGGGCTTGCGGGAATAGACGAAGCTGCCGCCTAAACGCTCCGCCATCACCTCCTCCTTTGCCCAGGGAGAAACTCCGACCTTGCGGAGATTGGGGATCTTGAAAATAACGTCAAGCTTTTTATCCAAAGGCTCACAGCAGCCGTAGTAGGTATAGCTGAATCGCTTTGCGAGCTCTATCGCGTACTTTATATCGAACTCATAATGCATTTCGGGGGAAATGTCGGAAAAGCCCTGCGCCATGGTTCTGTACCACGTCGCTTTCCAGCCGTTCTCGGCAAGTCCTGAAACCCGAGCGGGCGTACAGTGAAGAGTGGGAAAGGTGGGATCCACACTCAGTTTTTTTTCAACGAAGTCCAATTCCGCTTTTACAATATCCTGAAAGCGCTGTCTGATGGCGTGCAGGTATTCCGGACGGTCGTACAGATCGTAAATAACCGGCTCCATGCCTCTGTACCGCACTATCTTATCCCACGCGGCATCGTAATACATCCCCCTTCCGCAAAGCTTGACCGGCATGGTATCTCCAAGCAGCTCCGTATAGAACTCCATATTCCGACGGTCCTTATCAGGGCGTGCGGTGAAGGTAGGGATCTTTATCTGCTCCAGCATATCCTCATCCTCAAGCAGGTCGTGGTAGCAGTGGGAAACTATGTTATTTGTATCGTCTGTGCGGATTATGTGTTCCTCCGGAGCGAGTCCCAATCCGCTGGAATCGTAGGATACGGTGACACGGAAAAAGGGCTCAAGGATAGTATCTGCCTTGAAATGCTTGCGGCGGTATATGGCGCGTCTAAGAAAGGTCTCGACTCCCCTGGCGCCGCTATCCTCGCAAAGGCAGGTAAGTTCTCCGTCTATATCCATCTGATACCACGGGATCTCGTCTATCAGCACGGGGGGACGTGTAAGCTTCAGGTCGTTGGTATCGATCATTCGCCTGTTCATGCTCTGCTGTTTTTCATCCGTGGCAAGCTCCATGTATTTTCTTGCCAGCTCCCGGACTGTTTTCTTATCCTTTTCTGTCATTTGTTCGTTCCTCCTTTATTGTTTGCTCTGCGACAGAGCCATTATTCTTGTGTTGCGGCAACGGCGTGAAGCAGAGCGCTTGCATCAGAATATCCGCAAGCCTCTGCAATCTCGGAAAGCACCTTGCCCTCGGCGCGCATTGCCATTGCCGTTCGAAGCCTCAAGCGCCTGAGATAACTGTAAGGTGGCTCCCTCACATGTCTGGTAAACCGCCGTATAAAGCCGTCGGTAGACATAAAGCATTTCTGCGCAATATCCGAAATGGAGATTTTTTGTGAAAGGTTAGAATGTATATAGTCAAGGGCGGTTACTACTACCTCGTCGTTGATTATTTTCTGCGGTTGTGCTTGAACCGCCTCGTTGACAAGATAAGTGACGGTGTTTTTCAAATATTCGGTTTCGGTTTCGCTGCGTTTTTGCGACAAACAAAGAAGATTGAAGGTGTTTATCGCGGATGCGATACATGGAGAGTCCTCGGGGGAGATACAGTATACTGTTGAGGAAATTACCGGAGTGGTCAGCTTGAAATCTGTATAGGTGACCGAAAGATTGTCTTGGATATCGTTATACAGTACGAAATTTGAATAGAACGGCAAAAAATACATCTTACCGTGAACGAACGGTATTTTTTTACCCTTCTCTATATATCCGCCTGTTCCGCCCTTGATGTAATACATTCGGTTGAGTCCGCCGTATGCCTCGTTCTTCCAACCGTGCCCCACTGTGGCAAAGCCGATGAACGGCATCTCCCGTATCTTATAATTCGCTTCCACGACAGGTTGTGCCTCCTTCGGGCTGAATTTGTTCACAGTCGATTTCAGACAATATATATACAAAAATGAACATAGACATCAAAACCCGTGTATGATATAATCAATACGGTCATATCACTGTGTAACTGTGAGATTCACCGTAATATTAGCATGGAAATCCCTATTTGTCAACACTTTTTGCGTTTTTTTACACACAGCTCCGGATTACCGCGACTGCGCTCGCAAACAATCTTTGGGCTGACTCAGATGAACATTTCACAACGAGGAAGGAGCAAATCAAAATGAAGGTAACTGAAAATGATAAGGCGGTACTTCGCGAGCTGGCAGAAAGATATATGGAGCATGCTTGCTCTGATAAAAATAACGAAAGGCGAGAGCTTTGGCGAGCCCTTAACTGCATGAGAATGCAGAAGCCTATGGTCGCAATTGATCAGATACCGTGGGGTGAGCTTAATGTTGACGGCTCACTGACAAATCGGGTGGAGAACAGCTATTTTCGAGGAATAGAAACTGAGCTCCTCCGGGCAATATACAAATTTGAGCATTTTCAAGCGGATACGGTGCTCGATCCCTGCATCGTGTTGCCACGGGCTATTTCAAACAGTGGGTTCGGTCTTGTAACCCAAAGGCTTGCGCATTCCTCAAGCGGCGCGGTTCAGTCCCACCTGTTCAAGGATCAGCTGGAGGAAATGGAGGACGTTCAGAAGCTCCATGTTCCCACCTTATCGGTAAACGCAGAAGAGGAGGCTGAGATACTCGCCGAGGCAGAAAGAATATTCGGTGGAATCGCACCGCTTCGGTGGGGAGGCATCAATCTGCACTCCGGACTGTGGGATTCCGTCACCTTCTGGAAGGGTGTGGAAAGCTGCTATATAGACCTTTTGGACAGACCGGAGCTTATACACGCTATAATGGAGCGATACACCGATGCTTTTATCGCACATATTGAGGATATAAACAAGCTGGAGCTGTATGACGTGGCAAATAACTGCTGTCACTGCTCCTACACCTTTAACGACCGGGTTCCCGATGGGGAGCGGCTTACCCGTAAGGGCACGACCTACAACGGCTGGACCTTCAGTATGGCGCAGCTTTTTACCTCGGTTTCTCCTGAGATCAACCGTGAGTTTGAGGTACCTTATATGTCGCGTATATTCCGATATTTCGATTCCGTGTACTACGGCTGCTGCGAACGGTTAGATGACCGAATTGACATAATTGAAGGAATGCCCAATATCCGGAAGATCTCGTGTAGCCCCTGGAGCAACAGAGAGCACTTTGCCTCGGTTCTCCCTAAAAAGTATATCATGTCAAACAAGCCCACCCCTGCGTATCTGGCAGAAAGCAGCTTTGATGAAGAGGTGGTGCGGAAGGATATACGGCGCACCCTCGATGCGGCAAAAGCCAACGGTCTTGGAGTTGAGCTGCTGCTCAAGGATATAAGTACCGTAAACAACGATCCCGCAAGGCTTTGGCGCTGGTCGGAAATCGCCGCAGAGGAAACTCTGAATGCAGCAATAGGATAAATTTAGCCGATTGTAAAATGATGAGGTAGCACAGCTGAAGATAGCAAGGCTTTCGAGAATCTTTTCGGAAGACTTGGACTCTTCAAAAAGGAGATCTCCTCATTCACCGCACGCGGTCAGTGGAATAGCCGGATAAGCGCGGCAATTCCCCGGAATATGCGCGAAGTTAGTCTGGGTTTCGGTTTGTTGGGGAATGGAAATAATTAAAGGCATCATGCGTTGAACAGAAGTGCCCCGAAATAGGTCACGGTGTTGTTGCCGTTGTTATATCTGATGCCCGCTTCCTTTGCCAGCTCGCTGACGATAAAGCCGTAACCCTCCAGGGAATGATGCAATAGCTGAGGGGATCTGCAGGGTTCGTTCGGGTATGTGCATACGGCGCAACGTCCGCAACCCTCGTTGGAAAGCAATAAGTAGTCTGAAAGTATGCTATTGATTTTCAGGTGAAAGCGGTCCATTGTTTTCTTGAACTCATGCATTCCCTCGATCATTCCGTCAAAATCAAAAGAATCCTCTATTTCAAATGCTTGAGAAAGCAGCAGCATTTTGCCGTATTGCTTCACTCGTGCCATGCATTCCGCAACTGTGCCTATGGCAGGCGGACACGCCCAGGAGCTACCGTAATTACGGCACGTGTTCCCGGCGCAGATATCCCTTACCGACTGGTGAAATTTCAGATTATCTATCAGAACGTAGCCGGATGCTCCAAATCCGGCTTCTGTAGCCAAAGTCTTTATCTCAGTTGTGATCTCCATTTGACAGATCCTCCGCGTATTTCAATATTTATAAGCTGTTTTTTAAGTACAGTATATCACAAGAAATCACGTTTTTCAATATAGCATTTCTACAATTTACAAACCCGTTATACAATAGGAGTACCGGGATTTGTATTTGCATTTTTGTGCGCTGATTACGGTCGGCGCACTTTTTATATGATGACAGGAGGATATATGAGCAATAATTGAATAAAATTTCACTAAACGTATTTACAAATCGCCAAAGCTGTGATATAATAAAAAAGCCAAACAAACTTAATATACAGTCTATGGGTATATCTTTCATGGGATATTTATACCCTTTTTTGGTGACACTTTTTTGTGATGTATTTGATAAAATGCAAATTCCGTACACGAAAGAGTGTAGCAATATACCCTATCTGTATATAGTTTGTTTGGCGACGGCTGGAATTTGCGTTTTTGTGCGCTGATTACGGTTGGCGCACTTTTTTATATGATGACAGGAGAATATATGAGCAAGGAGAATTTGAAAAAAGTAGTGGATGATAGCTTTTATTTATATATAAAAGACAAATTTCAAAAACAGCAATAACTACCGTATCAAAAAGGGACGAAGAATGTACAAGATCTTCGTCCCTTTTTAAGTATGACGGGCATATCAATGCTCTGCGGTGAAAGTCCGCTGGGAGGTAGTTACCGACCAACCCGAAAGCGACTCCCAAGGTTTACATCGTGAGGTGTAGGCCAGAAGAAGGGATAACGAAATCGTAGCCTGACGGACAGGAACTCGGTACGAAGGCGTAATAGGCGGATAAGTTGACTCAAAGCAACGAAGTCCAAAAGGTAACCGTAACCCTATTGCGTAGACCGAGCAGGTAGACGAGGAAAGAGTATTGGTTTATC
>JAFVTO010000086.1 GCA_017503165.1 Clostridia bacterium
ATCCCGATTGCACGGGCTGTTTTTGACACAGTGCTCGGTATATGCGGAATTCCAAAGACAAAAGCCGTCGTGATGCTTAGCGGTGATTATCGCCAGAGTAAATCCCGCCTGAGCAGCCGCTCTTATCCATTGACGTGTATCAAGCTCAGTGGGTGCGAAAACCTGCTCAGCTTCAACTCCTTCTCCCCATTCAAGATCTGTAAAGGTATTGACTCCGAAATGAAAGAATGCCTTTTTCTTGAATTTCCTTAAATGTCTTAGCTGACGACCGTTCGGTACAGGACCGTAAGGCTGTATTCCCTTGAAATCGTATTTCTCCGTATTCCTCATCAGTAACCGTCCCCCATTAAACTATTATGATCCCTTACGCAAGAACAAATCTGAATATCTGCGTAGTAGAAAAACCGTTTTCGACCAGTTCAAGGCGTCTGTTTTGTCTGTCATTCGAAAGAGCCCTTCCGTCCTCGGAACGTATCTTATATCTGTCCTGAGCGAACCTATCAAGTCTCCATCTGCACCCAATATCATCGGCAACCGCCACTGTGTGGGAGCCGTTTTTATCATTTAGTACAGCAATTCCAAGGTATTTACCGCTTTCAAAGCGAAGCTTGACGTATCCGTCGCCAGCATCCTCAACGTTTACGGCAGAAGCCTTAAATCCGTCTGTAATATCCCTTACAGTCAGTATGCCGTTCTCTGCCTCTGAGATAGCATATCCGGCTCCGTTATCCCACACGGGAGGTGCTATCCATTTCAGTGGCTTATCCAGGTCGGTGTTCCAGTACTTGCAGGTAGGCATCCATACCGTAGTAACGGATCTTCTGTCCCAAGTCCTTCCTGCGGAGGCATAATCCAGTAGCATCAAAATGCTTCCGTCACTTTGAGTCACTTCAAAGCAGTAGAAATGCTCAAAATCCACCGACGAGTGCACACACGGAACACATCCCTGCTTTTCATAAGCGGAAAAATCAACCGGGGATTCCACCTCTCCGGGAAGCCTGGAGTCTCTTGCCAGCATCAAAGGTCCGCGTCTGAGGGCTACGTGGTGCTTGGAATTGGCATCGGCATACTCGCCATCATCCGGCTTGACCGTCACACAGCTCATATCAAGCTCCAAGGTTATCTCATCGCCCTTTACCCAAAAACGGTGTATTTCACAGTAGCTTCCCGCTTTCGCTTCCGTCGCAACGCCGTTCACCTTCAAGCTGCACCGACTTGACCAATACGGTATTCTGAGTGCTATAACGTAGGCTTCATCCGCCTCTGAGGTAATACGGAGCTTTATCGCTCCATCCAAAGGATAATCGGTGATCATTTCATAATCAACCGTCTTGCCCAATGGGGTTTTTGCGGTAAATCCTGCTTTATTGTAAAGATTTACTGTTATTCCGTCATTTTTGAGCATAACGGCATACTTGGGAATTATCCCGGTTCCTGCCGAGCCGATGCAGGCACAGCAGCCATACGACGTGCCGTCCGCCATGATCTTTTTTCCCCCGATACCGGTAAGCCTTGTATTCAGAAGCAGAGGGCTGTAGCTGTCAAAAGGAAATCCACCGTTTGATGCACACTTATCATAATTGATCGAACCCAACATAGCATTATACACAGATCTCTCGATCTCGTCTGCCATTCGGCAATTACCGCTGATACAAAGCACCTGATAGCAAAATTTCATCCAGGTAACGGTAACACATGTCTCCTGCATTACTCCGAAATACTCGGTGGTAAGCTGACGCACACGGCTATGATCAAAAAGCTCGTGGGTACAGCCTGCAGAGCCGATCACAGAAATATCGGAATCTGCGATCAACTCAGCCAGATTGATAACAGCTTTTTTCCATTTTTCTATACCGGTAACACGGTAATATTCCAGCAGACCTTCAAAGCAACTCATCATTTCGTAAGCTTTAGTCACATTATACTGATACGGATAAAGCTTACCCTCCGCGGCAAGCTCGTAAATGTTCTGCCCCTCAGTTCCGCCCAAGGAGACTATGTAGGTCGCGAAATCCAGATACCTTTGCTCTCCGGTAAGGTTATAGAGTCGAACGATAGGTTCAAGAACTGAGCTGGAATTCAACCCCCTCCAATGACTGGTACAAAGAGTCAGTCTGAGTTTACCCTCTCGCTCGTCCCCCAGTGTGGAGATCATATAATCCACCTGCTTTTTCATGCACTGCACTATCTCGCCTATAAGCTCACTGTCCTTGCATATCTCAATAAAATACTGCATTCCAAGAAGAACGTATTTTCTCGCCCAAATGTCCCAGCCCTTATACTGCGCTTCAACCGAGTAGCTTGATATTCTACCGAGATCATCCTGAGCCGTCATCATATCGCGCACTGTTTCCGTGAGTGTGGCGTAAAGCTCAGGATTCTGCGTATAAGAATAGGTAAAGCAGGCGCCTCGCATCATTTTTCCCCAATATTCACCGCGCCATCCCACATCATGATCATCCGCCTTTGGAACGGTTGCTCTGAACTGGTCGACAAATCTCTTCCATTGCGGAGGATTGATAAGCTGATAATCCTCAATAAACCTGATCGCATAATCAATATTTCCATCCAGCCTTACAGAGCCATCTGGCAAGGTAAATAACACATCCTTGTCCTCTCGGTTCTTATAGAACAGCGTAGATTCCAAAGACTCGGATAC
>JAFVTO010000087.1 GCA_017503165.1 Clostridia bacterium
AATACGTCTGGGATCAATATTGAGTGAATTTCCTTGATAAATATGGTTGTCGAGCATGGCTGCAAGAAGATTGTTTGCCGCTCCAATGGCGTGAAAATCTCCTGTGAAATGCAAATTTATATCTTCCATCGGAATAACCTGAGCGTAACCACCGCCTGCTGCTCCGCCCTTTATACCGAAAACAGGACCAAGGGAAGGCTCGCGGAGGGCAACAACAACATTTTTTCCGCATTTCTTCATAGCATCAGCCAGACCGATAGTAGTTGTTGTCTTTCCTTCTCCCGCCGGGGTAGGGGTAATAGCAGTGACAAGGATCAGCTTGCCCTGCTTACTGTTTTTTTCAAGCAGCGAAAGATCAAGCTTTGCCTTATATTTTCCGTAAAGCTCAATGTCTTCCTCGCATATCCCTGCCGCACTCGCAATCTCAGTGATTCTTTTGGGCTGCACAGCCTGGGCGATCTCAATATCAGTCATCATGATTTTAAAGCTCCTTTGATATAATTATTACTCAAAAAAGGCAGTCCCCCCCATTGAAAGGAACTGCCCAGACGGTCGGCTTTCAGAAGTTTCCTGCTCCACTATGGTACACCCATATATTTCCGTCAGTCACAGAAAACCTATTCACACCCCTATGATACTCTTTTTTTTCTTTTTTGTCAAGAGGTTTAACGATTTTTAGCGAAGATTAGCCCAAGTTTTTTTCTAAAAAACTGTCCAAAGCCTCATCATATTTTTTCTGATCCACCAGATAGCTTATACCGTGATCCGCACCCGCAACAGAAACCAGCACCTTTTCCGCAACGCAGGCATCGTAATTCTCAACAGTCATTGCGTAAGGAACGAAATCATCTGCCTCTCCGTGGGCAAAAAGAACAGGCTTACCGTTCACCTTCATAGCATCAACAGTTGAGCATTCCTTCAAAGAAAAATCAGCAAAAACCCGGCACATCGCACCGAATATCCAGATAAACGGATATTGGGGAATATGCATATTTTCCTTCATAACCTTTGAGATGATCTCATAAGGGGAGGTATATCCGCAATCGGCAATTATCCCTTTTACGTTATCTGGGTATCCCAGCCCACTTGCCATAAGCACTGTAGCGGCACCCATTGACATACCGTCAACTATTATCTTTTCATTTTCGCCAAATCTTTCTTTAGTCCAGTCTACCCAAGACAACAGATCCCGACGCTCCTTTACACCGAAGGTCAGGTATTTTCCTTCGCTTTTCCCATGTGCCCGCTGATACGGTAAAACAAGGTTAAAGCCCATTTCAGAGTATTTTTTGATCACACCGGCGAAATCCCAGTAAGGAGATGAACGAAATCCATGCATAAGAATAACTGTCGCTCGGGACTCTTCCGCAGGCAAACACACCGCTGCAAGCTTAAGTCCGTCGAAGGATTGCGTGTATACCGTTTCGCTCTTTTCTCCGTGAAGTAACTCAACACCGTTGTATATATGGTCAGCATACGGCTGCAATTTAGTTTTTACCAGCTCCGAGTCTCTTGACGGAACAGAGGCATCTGAACGCCCCAGGACTTTGCGAAACATTCCTGCGGAATAAATCGCCATTGCCCCAACTGCCGCAATCGCTACTCCACATGCAATATAAAATCCCTTCATACTCTGAAACTCCCTTTGCTTTTAATCGATCAGATATCCGGGGGTCGAAAGATAATGCTCTCCGCTATCGGGAATCAAGCAAACAATAATCTTATCCTCCCAAGCCCCTTCAGAAGCTATTTTTTCCGCAGCAGCTATCGTAGCGGCACCGGATATCCCAATAAGTATTCCCTCTTTTTCCGCTATCAAACGCCCGACTTTATATGCTTCTTCACCGCTTATATCAAAAATCCTGTCGCAAACCGAAGCATTATAGTTTTGGGGAACAAAGTTTGCGCCTATACCTTGAAGCTTGTGGGGAGCTGCTCTTCCCTCAGTTAATAACGGAGATTCAGCCGGCTCAACCCCAACAACCAGAACACTGTCCTTTCTCTCCTTAAGATAACGCCCGGTGCCGGAGAGGGTACCCCCTGTTCCGATACCTGCAATAAACGCATCAACCTCTCCGTCCGTATCATTCCATATTTCGGGACCGGTGGTCTTATAATGGATATCGGGATTTGAAGGATTATCAAATTGCCCGGGAATAAAGCTTCCCGGAATAAGCTTACTAAGCTCCTCTGCCTTTTTTATCGCCCCGGACATTCCGTCAGCCCCAGGTGTAAGAACCAACTCAGCTCCGTATGCTCTTAGAAGATTTCTGCGCTCAATACTCATTGTGTCCGGCATAGTAAGAATAACTTTATAGCCTCTTGCCGCTCCAATGGATGCAAGGCCAATTCCGGTGTTGCCGCTTGTAGGCTCAATTATGGTTCCGCCGGAAGAAAGAACTCCTCTCTCCTCCGCATCATTTATCATAGCCAGCGCAACCCTATCCTTTGCGCTTCCTGCGGGATTTTGATACTCCAACTTTATGCATATCTTAGCTTTTATCCCCTTCGACTCACAATACCTTCGAACATACATAATCGGAGTGTTACCGATCATATCCGGTGCACCACCGTATATCTTCATAACTGTTACCTTTCAATTTGGGGGCACAGTGCTTGTTGAAAATACCGCACACCCCAAGAAATAATCGATCTTTTTATTTGTTTTTCAAATAATCGTCAATAGCCTTTGCAGCTACCTTTCCGGCTCCCATTGCCGATATAACTGTTGCCGCTCCGGTAACAGCATCTCCGCCTGCATAAACGCCTTCTCGCGTAGTGGCACCCGTTGCTTCTTCAACTATGATCCCACCATGCTTATTTACCTCAAGGCCTTCCGTAGTAGACTTTATAAGAGGATTAGGAGAAGTACCTATAGACATAATGACAGTATCAACGTCCAGAACGAACTCACTGTCCGGAACAGGAATTGGACGGCGACGACCTCTTTCATCAGGCTCCCCAAGCTCCATCCTAATACACTTCATACCGATCACAAATCCGTTCTTGGGATCTCGCTTGTCATCGGGGTTTTCAAATCCAAGTATTTCAACCGGATTGTTAAGCACAAGGAACTCGATCCCTTCTTCCAATGCGTGCTCTACCTCCTCCTTACGGGCAGGAAGCTCATCCATTGAACGGCGGTACACTACATATACCTTTTCGGCTCCAAGACGCAATGCTGTTCTTGCAGCATCCATTGCAACATTTCCACCGCCTACCACAGCAACTCTGCCGCCCTTCATGATAGGAGTATCCGGAGACTCCTTGTACGCCTTCATAAGATTAGAGCGGGTAAGAAATTCATTTGCAGAGTAAACCCCTTTATAGGATTCCCCGGGAATACCCATAAAATTCGGAAGACCGGCACCGGAACCGATAAATACAGCCTCAAATCCCATTTCAAAAAGCTCGTCAACCGTAAGCGTCTTTCCGATTATAATGTTGGTTTCAACCTCAATTCCCATTGACTTAAGGTTTTCCACTTCTCTTTTAACTATCGACTTGGGAAGACGGAATTCGGGAATACCGTAGACCAATACTCCACCGGCTGTATGAAGCGCTTCATAAACAGTAACCTTGTATCCCTTTCTCGCAAGATCACCCGCGCAAGTAAGACCGGAAGGCCCTGACCCGACCACAGCAACACGGTGTCCGTTGCAAGGTATATCGGTATTTGAAAAAACTGTATTATCATTGTGCCAATCAGAAACGAAACGTTCAAGACGGCCGATACCGACCGGTTCTCCCTTTATACCTCGAACGCATTTGCTCTCGCATTGGGTCTCCTGCGGACACACACGACCGCAAACTGCCGGAAGCGCAGAGCTCTCTGATATTATCCTATAGGCACCCTCAAAATCTCCTTCCTTGATCCTGGAAATAAAATCCGGAATACGGATATTTACCGGGCAACCTGTAACACAAGGCATATTCTTACATCCGAGACAACGCAATGCCTCATCTATCGCAATCTCCTCAGTATAACCGAGAGCAACCTCATCAAAATTATGCGCTCTTACGTCGGAGTCCTGAGTAGGCATAGGATGCTTTTGAGGATTCATATTAACCTTTGCCATTTCATTCCGCCTCCTTCTTAAAGAGATTACAGGTTGCTTCGTGGGCTTGTCTTTCAAAATCGCGATACATAGCTCCACGTGACATTGCCTCATCGAAATCAACCTCGTATCCGTTGAAATCAGGACCGTCAACGCAAGCAAACTTAGTTACGCGCTTACCGTCACGGTTTAATGTGAGACGGCAGCCCCCGCACATTCCCGTTCCGTCTATCATAATCGGATTCATGGATACAGTGCAAGGAATACCGGTAGGCCTTGTAGCAGCCACAACAAATTTCATCATTATCAACGGACCTATTGTAATGACCTCGTCAAAACGCTCGCCGTTTTCAAACATCTCATTCAACGGGACACACACATTACCCTGCCGTCCGTAAGAACCGTCGTCCGTCATAACAAACAGACGTTCAGATGCCGCCATGAATTCATCCTCAAGTATAAGCAGGTCTTTGTTGCAGAAGCCGATAACAGAAGTCACCTCACAACCCATATCGTGAAGCTTCTGCGCTATCGGAAGAGCTATAGCGCAACCAACGCCTCCACCAACGATGCAAACCTTCTTCAGCCCCTCAAGTCGACTGGCGACACCGAGAGGGCCTGCGAAATCGGTTATAAACTCTCCTGCTTTTTTGTGATTTAGCTTTTCAGTAGTAGCGCCAACTATCTGAAAAATGATTCTTACAGTACCCGCCTCTCTATCGTAGCCTGCAACAGTAAGCGGAATACGCTCACCCTCCTCATCCACTCTTAAAATAATAAACTGTCCCGGTTGCGCCTTTCTGGCAACGTACGGAGCCTGAATATCCATCATTGTAACGGTTGGGTTCAAACTTACTTTATTTACGATCTTATACATAAGATAAGGTTCCTTTCATTTTGCCTTATATAATTAAATAGCCTCGATACAGAGGAATATTATATCATATTCACACTCGTATTTCAATAGAAAACACAAACATTTTACAATAATATTTTTGGGTTTAAAAGATAAGCGGTGAGCCGAGGCTCACCGCTTTGATGTTTCAGTTGTATTATTCTTTAGAATAATCTCTTTTTCTTAATAAGTGCCCAAGCGATCAGTGCGATGTTGCTTATGAGTGCAGTGCCGCCGACAGCGGTTGCAACAATGATTGCGCCGTCCTTGCCGTCATCTCCCGCAGCTTTCACGCCTGTATCGGTATCGCCGATCCACCAGTTTCCGTTTTCACCGATGTAGGGAGTCTGACCGTCCGTTCCGTTTGCGCCATCTTTTCCGTCAACGCCGTTGGTTCCATTTGTGCCATCCTTACCATCGACACCGTCCGTTCCGTTGGTGCCGTTAGTTACGGTGAAGGTGTATGTAGTTCCGTTGGTAAGTGTAATGGTGTAGGTGTCTACGTTGCCGTCAGAGGAGGTCTTTTCGATCTTTGCAATACCAACACCGTCTGCACCTGCGGCGCCGGTATCACCTTTATCACCCTGAGCGCCTTGTGCGCCGGTATCACCCTTATCACCATCTGCGCCATCTGCGCCATCCTCAATGGTGAATACAACGTCCGCCATGTTAGGATCGGTGAACTTAATGGTAACTGTGGTTATGCCATTTTCTTTGCTTGTGGTGATGCTTGCAATACCGTTACCGGTAGCGCCGGTATCACCCTTGTCACCTTTATCGCCCTTGTCACCCTTTTGACCCTGGGCACCGGCTGCGCCGGTTTCACCCTTTTCGCCCTGAGGGCCTCTGATGTTGCCCAGCTCCAGAACCGTTCCGTTGGTCATCACAACGGACAGTTCGCCGTCCGCGCTGACTGTGACATTGGCAATGCCAACACCATCTTTACCATCCTTACCGTTGGTACCATTCTTGCCGTCGGCACCGACCACTTTACCCAGATTTACTTCCTCGCCGGTGGTGTAGGTCAGAACCAGCTCACCTTCGTTATTGATGGTGGATGCGGTGATGCTGATGCCATCAGCGCCGTCCTTACCGGGCGCACCGTCGACACCGTCCTTACCGTTGGCACCGATCACACCGCCC
>JAFVTO010000088.1 GCA_017503165.1 Clostridia bacterium
CGTTTTAATGCGATGCTTTTATGCGGTGATTATTATATCATGTTTCTGCTGAATTGTCAAGTGTGCAAATGGATATAGACAAAAATATGTGTTGTGCAACAAATTATGACTTTTTATTCGTGATCTTAGCAACTACAAGAGGATGTGTTTGATTTAATGAAGTATTTGTTTTTTGATATAGAGTGTGCTAATTGCGATGACGGTGACGGAAAGATATGTAGCTTTGGCTACGTTGTTACGGACTCATCATTCAACGTTTTAGAGCATGAAGATCTGGTTATAAATCCTAAAGCTCCGTTCAGGCTTAAAAGCTACGGAAAGTCGGATAAGGTGTATATTGAGCTTGCTTATCCAACTGAGGTTTTTAAAGCCGCTCCGAAGTTTCCGTTTTATTACGAGCATATAAGGTCGCTTCTTAATGCGGAGGATACGTTAATATTCGGATTTGCGCCGGAAAACGACGCGAATTTTTTGGCATCGGAATTTGAAAGATACAGTCTTCAGTGCATAGACTTTGTTTTTTACGACGTCCAAATAATATATAAGAAGCATATAAAGGGAGTGGGAAGAAACCAGTTTTCCCTTGTCAATGCATGTAATACTCTTGGGATAGCTACTCCTGAAACAGTCCACAAAAGCGTTGATGATGCAATGGCGACCATGAGGCTGCTGAAATGTATGTGCGCTACGGAAGGAAGAACGCCCGCAGAGCTTGCCGAGCTTTATGCTCCTTGTACCGGAAAGCTGATAAACGGAGATCTGGATATATCGTATTTCAGAAAAAAAGCGCCGCTCGCGCCCGGTGAAGAAAACCTTATGAAGGGGATAAATGAAGACAATTTCAAAAAGCTGGTCAAAAGAACCAAAAGAGAAGGCAGAGGAACCGTTCCCCAGCTCAGAGGAAAACGGATATGCTTCTCCGGAGCATATGAGTTTAACAGATACCGTCAGATGTGCACATTACTTCCCATGCTAATTGAGGGTGGAGCAAGGTTTACACGAAAGGCAAAGGATTGCAATATGTATATCTTAGCCACGGTGAAAATGAAGGACGGGAAGATTGCGCGCTGTCAGAAATATAAGCATATCGAGCAGAGGATAGCGAACGGTGAGAGAATACATATCGTTCGCCTTAACACCCTACTCGGATGGTTAGGACTTGATGAACCCTCGCTTGACAGATTGGCTTTCCCCGAGGAGCAGTCGATGGCTGAAAGCTCTGACTCGGATACTGATACTGTAGATGCGTGTGCTAACGGTGCCGCAGATAATTCCGCAGATAATGCGCCGCGCCCTTTTGGAGATACGACTGATATTGACAATTGACAGCGAATGCTTCCCGGCGGTGGGGAGATGAATTTGGAAAGGAAAGCGAATGAACAAAAACGAAATCGCGGCAAAATTCACCTCTGACAGCGATGAACGGCTTGCGCTTTGCCGCGTTCAAGACAAATACAATGCTTGCCGGAACGGTGGATATATGACCTCCACCGGCTTTCTTTCGGACAGACTTCAGATACTTGCACAGCGTATGCTTAACCATCTTGGAGTGACTGATAGAGAATATATATTTGACGGCGGTTTTTCTACGGCATCCAGGAGAGTCCTTGTGTTTCTGCCCGACTATCTCAGCCATGAGGATGCGCAGAGCGAGGATATAAGCACACTGAGGTTTATTCGCGCCTCTTACTATAAGGAATATCAGCTTACCCACAGAGATTTTCTCGGTGCGCTTATGGGGGACGGTATCTCGCGGGATGCTGTCGGCGATATTCTGGTGGACGAGGCACAGCGCAGAGCGGATATAATCGTGACGGAGGGAATTGTTGATTATATGCTCAATTCCTTTTTTAGCGCAGGCAGAGCACGTCTGGAGACGTTGGAAATACAGAGAGGCGAGCTTTGCGTTCCAGAGCAAAAGACTGTTATTGTAAAGGATACCGTGGCATCACTGAGGCTTGACGGAATTATTTCCGCGGCGCTTGGAATGTCACGTGAAAAGGCATCGGGAGCGGTTGAGAAGGGTTTGGTTGAGCTTAATCATTTTCCGTGTCAGAAAGGCGAAAAGCTGCTCTCAGAGGGGGATAACATTACGGTCAGAGGCTTCGGTAAGTTCACTCTTTCCACTGTGGGAAGCTTTTCAAAAAAGGGGCGGATCTTTATTGAGATCACCAGATTTGTCTGAGCTTACTATTTTAAGCTTAAAGCCAAAGGGACGCGCATTTGGGGGTAAAATTAAAAAACAAAAGGTTCTCATTACCAATCGGACGGTATATGGGAACCTTTTTAGCATAATGCATCATCAAAGCGAGATTATAAAAAACAAGGGGGATCATTTTTGCTTTTCATTCCAAGCAATCTCGGTTCAAGTTCTCATACCGAGAAGAATGTTTTTTTATTTAACGCGGATCACCGGATACTGAAACGGGGATATGGGTTCTTGCGCTTATGTATTTCATGATCTGCCTTGCGGTTTCCTTGTCAAGGAAATCGCTATTAGCGTATACGGCAGGCTTTCCAAGCGCAATTGCTTTGCCTATACCCATGGGGTGGTACGGTTCAAGCTCTATTGCCTGTACCGCGCTCTCCCTTTCCGCTATCTCTATGATACCGTCATAATGGGCCTCTGTGAGATTGATACCCGATATAAGCGGACAACGCAGAATGACCTTTGCGCCGAGAGAGGAAAGCAGGCTGAGATTTTCCACTATGAGGTGATTGGAAACTCCGGTATATACTTTGTGAAGCTCGGGGTCGGTCAGCTTCCAATCGAACAAAAACAGATCTGTATGCTCGGCAATTTTCCGCAAGACCTTACACTGACAGTAGCCGCAGGTTTCAACAGCGGTATGCAGCCCCTCGAGCTTGCAAGCCTTAAGCAATGCTACTGTGAAATCCGGTTGCTCCGTAGGCTCACCGCCGGAAACAGTGACACCACCGCCCGACGTTCTGCAAAAGACTGCATCAGTCCTTATATCTGCCATTATCTCATCCACGGAAAGTACTCTTCCGGCGATCTCAAGCGCCCCGGTGGCGCATTTGTTTGCGCAAGCACCACAGCCTGCACAGGTTGAGCGGTTGAGGGTATGCTCTCCTTTATCTGAAAAAATGTGAGCGCCTCTTGGACATACTGCTGCGCAATCTCCGCAGAAAACGCATTTTTCTTCGCGAAGCATTATTTCAGGTTGGTGGCTCTGTGATTCGGGGTTATGACACCATGCGCAATTCAACGGACAGCCCTTCAAGAATACCGTTGTGCGTATTCCGGGACCGTCGTCAATGCAGAAATGCTGAATGTTCAGCACTCTTCCAACAGTGTTTTCTTCCATTCAAGCTTCTCCTTCGGTCACTCAAACAGAGTTCTTGCGATTACAGCATCCTTGAGCTCGTCGGTCAGCTTGCTGAAATATTCGGAATAACCTCCCACACGGACTATGAGGTCACGGTGACTTTCCGGATCCTTTCTGGCTTCCAGAAGAGTTTCGCGATCGGTTACCGTGAATTGCATCTGTGTGCCGCCCATTGCGAAATATCCGTCTACAAGGGCGCGGAGAATGTTTTTATCGTATCTTTTGGTTATGGAAAGGTTCAGCACCGCCATTCCGTAGGCATCCTTCTGCTCGTAGCATGAGGCGGAGGCGAGCATTACGGTGGGACCCTTGGTGGCTTTTCCGTTTACTGCCGCAAGAGAATCCGCTACCGGCATACCGCCCTTTCTTCCGTCGGGGGTGGGGCCTACTACCTTTCCGAAGGGAATGTGCCCTCTGAACTGATGGACGGTGGGGAAAAATCCGATTCCGATATCCAGCACCGCATCCAGATAATATTCGTAAAAGCGAGTGGTTAGATCCTTGGCAAGAGCATCCGAGCGCTGATCTCCCACGCCGTAGCAGGGGCAGGTTCTTAGGACGGCATATAATGCGGGATCCTCTGCTGACAGCAATTTAAGGAATTCCTCGGGTGAATACCTCTTCTGCTCGAAGATCAGATGGCGGATGGCAAGCAGTGAGTCGATGGTATTTGGAATACCGCTGTCTGAGTGGTTTGAGAAGCTGTATCTCGCGCCTCCTTGAAGCCAACCCTTGCGGTTATCTATGCAATCGTCCACGAAAAGAGATCGAATTGGTGCAAAGCAGGTGACTGCGCGCTCATTATAGGTGGAGTTTATAAATGCGGTCTGTTCCATCTGCCTGTCGCGCAGAAGTGTCATAAAGTTCTCGTAAAACTCCTCAAAGCTACTGGCGGTCGGGAGTGCTGAGTGCATATAGCCTTCAAAAGCTCTCAAAACGTTCAGATCTTGATCGGTGGCTCCGGTATAGCTCATTCCGGCAAAGGCCGTTTCGGTGCATCCGCCGCCGGAAAACTCCATGGCGTCCGCGGGAGTAAGGGTGGGAATACGGCGACGGAGGCGTTCCTGGATGGCATCCTCGTTATAAAGCGCGGGTTGACCGCCTCCTTCGAGAATGCGCTTTGCCGCAAGCTCCCATATATCCTGCGGAATACTCTTGGACATACGGAGCTGGATAAGAGGGCGTGCCATTCCGACAGATGCCTCCAGAACCTGTCTTGATATACCGTTGAATTCAGGGCCGAGAGTCATGCTCCAGCGGTCGTTGTCCTGAATGCTCTGCATCATGCAACGGAGGTACGGACGGAGATCCTCGCCCTTATGGTAGGCTCCGAGGATCTTATCTATTCTGCCAACGTTGTCCCAGCCGTCAAGTGACAGAAGAAAGTTCAGGGCGACGATCGCCTCATGGGCGTTGGTGGCAGGTGAGAATGGAACGCGACTTAGCGCGTCGGTTAGCTCTGTGGGCGCATTTTTTGAGCGGAGAAATTCAAGTGCGCGTCGGTGGTAGGCTCGTATACCGACTATCAGATCGAGCAGTCCCTCGCGGAAATCGCTTGGGGGCAGTGCATGGAGCCTTGCTTCATATCCGTCTATACCTTCAGAGAGAATACGTGAATAATTAAGCATACTGTGATTCCATTCACCTGCGTAGTGGAATTTTTTCGCGAATTTGCGGAATTCCACTGCGGCGCGCGGGCTTTTTTCCTCCAGCGCCTTCCAGTCTACTGTGTACTGTCTTGCATAGCAAGTCTTTACTGCGGGCTTTACATCGTTGGTGTCGCCTGCAGGGAAGAGAAGCGCTCCGTCACGGTAGATCAGTGGGCAGGTCTCATAATATCTTCTGTATGCGCGGCAATAGGTCTGAGCAAGCGGACCGTCGGGAAATTCAAGGAATCCTGCGGCTAAGGGCTCTCCTATTTCCATAAGATGTAAAACTATCTCATTCATGTATGACGTTCCTTTCATAAAAATTCTGGATGGCTAAACGTTTATGAGGTGTTTAGTTCAGAATCTTCTTGCGTAGCCGCATTTGCGGCAAAGCTCCTCGGTGGCATGTCGGCATTCAAAGCCTCGGCGCATAGCTATGGCGCGCTCTGAGGTCAACACCTCCTCCGGGAGGTCAGTGTATATATTTCCAAGGGTTATTGCTCCCTCGCGGTCAAGACAGCAGGGGACGATACTGCCGTCGGAGAGAATGGCGAAATGATCCTTAAGCCCGTAGCAGAAAACCGCGCTTCCAAGCTCGGATTCATTCATGTCAGGCCAGGAAAAGCGCTCGCCGTATTCAAGATGCAGCTTGTTTTTTATTCTTGCCCCTCTTGGGCTATTATGCTCAAATTTTCCGAAGCGTTTTTTTATTATTTCCACTGTACCGTCGTTCAGCCCGTTGTCACAGCCCTTATTCCAGAGCCTCAGTACAGTTAGGATACCTTTTTCAGCCGCTTTTTCTGCGAAATCAAGGCATGAAAAAATATAATTCCGGTAGCTATCCTCGTCCCCGCTCTCGAAGCTGTGGACGGAAATATTGACCTTGTAGACCCCCGAGGCTATCAAGGCGTCTCCCTTGGCTGATAGCAGTGAACCGTTTGTGGTGACGGCGCTCTTAAAGCCATTTTCAGTGGCGTAGGCAATAAACTCCGGTAGCTGTGGGTGCAGAAGCGGCTCTCCCATAACGTGGTAGTAAATGTACTCGGTCATGCCTTTGAGCCTGTCTGCTACTGCTTTGAATTCTTCAACGGTCATGTTCCTTGGCGGACGGGTGGTGCCGGGGCAGAAGGAGCAGCTTTTATTGCACAGATTGGTTATCTCAACGTAGACCCTTGAATAAGGGAAAGCTTTGTCC
>JAFVTO010000004.1 GCA_017503165.1 Clostridia bacterium
CCTCGGATGCGGCTACGGAGAAAACTGCGCTGAATTTTTAAGACTCGGCGCCTCAACCGTTACCGGAGTCGATATATCGCAAAAAATGCTGGAGGTAGCGCAAAATGAAGCGCCATCTGTCGAGTTTATCCGCCGGGACATGAGTGATCTTTCATTTCTTGTCGGCAGAGAATACGACGTTGTATTCAGCTCCCTCGCACTGCACTATATAGAGAACCTCGAGAAGCTTGCCAAGCAGGTAGCCTCGTTACTCGCTCCCCGAGGATATTTCATTTTCTCCCAGGAGCATCCGTTGAACACCGCACCTATGAACGGTCCCGCCTGGACAAGAGATGAAAACGGCAACGCACTCCACTACAATCTAACCGATTACGGTATTCCGGGACAAAGAAGCACCCGCTGGATCGTTGACGGAGTAATAAAATATCACCGTACTTTTTCCGAAACTGTAAACTCTCTTATTTGTGCAGGATTTGAAATAACCAAAATGCTTGAACCTTTACCGTCAGAAGATGATATACAAAGAGACACAAAGAAAAAGAAAGAAATCCATAAGCCGAACTTTCTGCTGATAAAGGCACAAAAATCCGGAAAAACATTATAAAGCGGATTTCATATTTGAAAAAAAAAGTTACATGGTTTTCATGAACACAAAACAAATACTGAACATAATCTTAACAATGTTCCTGTAAAATATAGTTAACGCACTAAATAATGGAGAGATATACTCTACCTTTGACTATCAAATTAGGAAGAATGAGAGACTAAAACATTGAAAACAAAGATACTTTTGTGTATCCTATGTATGCTTATGGGGTATTTGATCGGAAGCCTTAGTCCTTCCGCACTGATCGCTAAACTGAAGCACGACGACCTGCGAAAGAAGGGAACCGGAAATCTCGGCGCCACCAACGTTACGATGGTGTACGGAAGATTAATGGGCGTGCTTGTAATGGCATTTGATATAGGAAAAAGCTATGCCGTATTCCAGATCTCCGAGCTGATAGCTCCCGACGTATTATCGAACAATATAAGGATCGTAGGTCTGCTTTCAAGCGGATGCGCGGTAATTGGACATATTTTCCCGTTTTATATGAAGTTCAAGGGTGGAAAGGGTGTCGCAACTATTGCCGGCATGATCCTTGCATACGATCCTCTTTTACTGCTCATTCTCCTCGGGCTGTGCTTTATTCTGATGATAACCTTTAACTACGGCTTTATTCTTCCCTGCTCCGGTGCCTTGCTCTTCTGTATCATCACAACTGTCCAGACACACAGTAAGGCAACCTTCGTGGTAACCGCGATCGCAGCGGCATTGATAATATGGAAGCACTTACCCAACATAAAGAACATTGGAACCCCGAATGAGATACGGGCAAGAGAGTATATGAGAAAGCATATTTTCCACAAATAAAAAATAAGACTTGTACGTCGGACGTAGCGTAAGCTCCGACGCACAAGTCTTTTTTCATGCTCTGTAACAGAGCCATTGCGTATTCAGTTCACCCCCGAGCTAAATATGTGCCCGGATAAAAGTCTTGAAGTTATCAGCAAACGCCGAATGCAAGCATAGCGCGAGCGACCTTAAGGAAGCCTGCGATATTAGCGCCTGCAACCAGATCGTCACCGAGACCGTACTCGTGCGCAGCATCAAGAGATGCCTTAAAGATGTTGTGCATGATCATGTGAAGCTTCTCGTCAACCTCTTCTGCAGTCCAGCTATAGCGCATGGAGTTCTGAGACATCTCAAGTCCGGAAACGGATACGCCGCCTGCATTAACAGCCTTGGAGGGAGCAACGATAACGCCGTTTGCCTTAAGATAAGCAACCGCCTCGTTGGTAGTAGGCATATTAGCGACCTCAACGTAGTACTTAAGACCGTTTGCGACCATAGCCTCAGCCTCAGCCATGCCGACCTCGTTTTGAGTAGCGCAGGGCATCATAATGTCAGCCTTGATTCCCCAGGGCTTCTTTCCGGCAAAGAACTCAACGCCAAACTTATCTGCATAGTCCTGAACGCGGTTGCGGCAGGATGCACGCATCTCAAGCATATAAGAGATCTTCTCGTCGGTGGCTACGCCGTCGGGATCGTATATATATCCGTCGGGGCCGGAAATGGTAACAACCTTACCGCCCAGCTCGTTGATCTTCTTTACAGCGCCCCACGCAACGTTTCCAAAGCCGGAGATAGCAAATGTCTTGCCCTTTATATCGTCGCCGAAATAGTTCAGCATATCAACGGTATAGTATACAGCGCCGTAACCGGTCGCCTCGGGACGGAGAATAGATCCACCGTAAGGAAGTCCCTTACCGGTAAGAACGCCGGTAAACTCATCGCGCAATCTCTTATACTGACCGAAGAGATATCCGATCTCACGTGCACCAACTCCGATATCACCTGCGGGAACGTCGGTATTGGCACCTATGTACTTCTGAAGCTCTGTCATGAATGACTGGCAGAAGCGCATGACCTCTGCGGCAGACTTGCCCTGAGGATCGAAGTCGGCTCCACCCTTACCGCCGCCCATAGGAAGGGAGGTAAGAGAGTTCTTGAAGGTCTGCTCAAATCCGAGGAACTTCATAATGCTCTCATTAACGGTGGGATGGAAGCGCAGACCGCCCTTATAAGGACCGATAGCGCTGTTGAACTGTACGCGA
>JAFVTO010000089.1 GCA_017503165.1 Clostridia bacterium
GAGTGATATTCTTTGCTACGCAAAGAGTGATATTGCCTTTCGGGCAGTGATATTGTTCGGCTTTGCCTCACAGTGATATTCTATTCGCCTTAAAACTTGCGAAGCAAATATCACTCGGCGATAGCCGAATATCACTGCGCAACAATAGAACTCGCCGCAGGCGAATAGAACTGGCGTGATACTCCGTTAAGAGTATCACGCCGGTTGCTCGTAATCCTTTTGTTGTAGGGCGTGACGCCACCTTTTATTATTACATACCGTTTGTTTTTTGTGGCAACAGGGTAGCGCCATACGATTATTTCGGGAGATAAACTTGATTTAGTGAAGACCTACGTTGACCGGCTTTTTTATTACTGAGCGGCATAGTATGCCGTCGTGATACTTGCGCCGCTTTAATGAAATTGCGGCGAGGGGGGAAACAGATCAGCCACCCTGATAATACCGTTTTGAAAAATTCCTGCAAAGTTTGCTCTGCCAACTTATCTTTTTTCAAAAAGCAAACGTACTTCTTTAAAAAGAATGGACGGTTATTTCTTGACAGCTTTCTCTGCAGCCTCAAAGAGACCGTTGATATAGGTAGCACCCAGGGCGCGGTCGAAGAGTCCGTAACCGGGCTTACCGGTCTCGCCCCAGATCATTCTGCCGTGGTCGGGGCGGACGTATCCGTCGAAGTGATTTTCAGCGAGTGCTTTAACTACTTCGTAAACGTCGATAGAACCGCAGGAGGAGAGGTGACCGCTTTCCTCAAAGGAGCCGTCGTCCATAAGCTTTACGTTTCTGAGGTGCATGAAGGCTATTCTGTCCATCTCGGCATACTTGCGAACCATTTTTACAACGTCGTTGCTTGCGGCGCATCCGAGGCTGCCGATGCAGAAGCAAAGGCTGTTTGCAGGGCTGTCGACGATTTTAAGGAATCGGTCAAGATTTTCCTCGCAGGTGATAATGCGGGGAAGACCGAATATCGGATAGGGCGGATCGTCAGGATGGATCGCCATACGGACACCGCACTCCTCGGCGACCGGAATGACCTTCTTTAAGAATTTTTCAAGATTGCTCCAAAGGCCCTCTTCTCCGATTGCGCCATAGGCATTGATAAGCTCTCTTACCTCGTCCTGGGTGTAGCTGGAGTCCCAGCCGGGCAGATGAATATCGTCCTTTAAGGGATCAAGTCCTCTCATCTGCTCCCAGTACATAACGAGACTGGTGGAACCGTCTTCAGCTTTTTTATCAAGCTGAGTTCGCGTCCAGTCGAACACCGGCATGAAATTATAGGTCACGCACTTTATACCGTATTTGGCGCAACGGCGGATGTTTTCGCAATAAACGTCCAGAAGGTGGTCTACATCGCCTCTTCCGAGCTTGATATTCTCATGAACCGGAATAGACTCTACCACGTCAAATACCAAATGATTTGCCTCGCATTCCTCTTTCATTTTCGCAAGGCTTTCTTCTGGCCACACCTCCCCCGGCTTTACTTCGTATACTGCGGAAACAATGGAACGCATTCCGGGAATCTGAGAAATATATTCAAGCGATACCGGATCGTCCTTACCGTACCAACGGAAAGAAAGCTTCATATTCATAAATGTTTGTCCTCCTGAGTTTTGAATAACTTTTATTTAATTGGGTATCATATATCGAAAAATATTATACCATACATTTGTAGAAATTACAACAAGGTTTTGTGAATAAATTGCAGTTTGAATATCTTTGGAGTCCATACTCTTGGTTTTATAATCACGGTTTACGCATAGGCGGTATTTCAGAATAACGCGATGAAGGTGTCAGGTGTCGGTTTTGTGCTTGCTTAGGTATTTTTCTGCAGCTTGGCGTACAGTCTCAGAAGAGTCGTGGAGCATTTCAAGACAAAGCTCTGAGAGCTTGTTGGCTGGAAGAGCGTGATCGTTTTCGTTATCACCCGGGCTGTCGAGTAGCATCAGAGCTGCACTGGTTCTGCAGCTTGGACAGACTGTGTTTTCGTATATATACAAAATCATGTCTGTTAGCAGATCTTTGGGGATGAAGGAATGTGAGCCCTTTTCTGTTAAAAGATCATGTGCGTAATTATGCGCGGTATAGTCATCTCTTGTTCTTTTTACCAAATAAATGACCAGTTCTTTATCTTCGCTGGAACTCGCATCATAGTTGTTAAGAAATGCATTGAAGGAGAAAATGTCAATAACAGCATTGAAATCGTTGCTGATAGTCTTGTGAATTCTTCCAAGCGCGTAGCTTCGCACCGATGGGTGCCGTATCTTGCTCACAAGCTTGGCGAGGTCACGGACATGGATTTTTTCAAGTGAATCCACCGGAGCCTTAAGATTACTGTGGCGCATCAGTTCGTCAATGAGGGGGGAAGGATCGCGAGGGTAGTTATCCATTGGAATTGCGTTGTTGCGTAAGACGGCGATGATCAGCTTTGAACGTGTGGCTTTGTTTCGCTCTGTTTCGATCATTTCGGCAAGATGTGCTCTATCCTCTGCGGTAAGTCTTGCGAAAAAATCCTTGAATTGAGTGTGGGCAGCAAAGGGAGGCAGCTTTGAAAGCATGGAACGAAGCTCCTCTACTGTCTTGGGCGGCGTCCTTTTATGCGCTTGCTTTTTTGATTGGGGAGTAGTGATCTCGTTTATCAGCTCTATTTCTGCCATTTCGGCTTGAAAATGACTGTCAAGTAATTTCTCGTAGCTCTCGGAGCGTAGCGAAAGCTTTGATCTGAGTGAAGAAAAGAGGGGAGTGTCGATGATCCTTGTATTAATTTTCCAGATTTCCGTAAGGTCGCTGTCATCAAATCTGTCTCCTGCTAACATGAGATCCAGGTTATCGGAAAGTAGCTTTTCTGCAAATTCTTCCACTTCTTTGGGTGGAACTCCGTCTGTTAGCTTGGGTTTCAGAAAAAATATATCAAGCAGAAGCGATGAAATATATGAATAGTCGAATAAGAGCCTGTCTATCGGAGGATAAAGGTTTTGCGGTGAATTGGGAGAAGCGAGCATTTGATCCTTTAAAATCGAATATGCGTGCAGTAGGGTATTAAGCGCCTCCTTGTCCCCGTGTTCAGCCATATCGGAGAGCACGGAGATATAATAGGATTTATCCTCGGTGTTTTGGTCCGAGGCTTCGTTGGAAAAGAGCTGCAGGTATTTCTCGAATATCTCACGGCGCAGCTCCACGGCATCGGGGAAGCAGTCTATGAGCTCATTTATGTAGTGACCGTTATGCGGGTCATTCTGGCTGTCGAATCTAAGATCGTTGGTTGCCAGGTGGATTACCGCGTTACGGAATAAGCTCTTATCCCTTGCCTGGGATAAGAAAGTGACTCCTCTGCCTAATCCTCTTTTTATAATTTCTTCGAATTCGAATAATTCCATACGTACTCCTGTTTTTTGCCATTTTCGCTACGGTTTCAGTATCTGAGAATATTGTACACCCAAATAGGAAAAAAGTCAATGAAAACAGTGAAACTCTCGCTCAAGTCTTGGGAAAAAGAACAAAATGCTTGACTTTTCTTTCCTTTTGTGCTATAGTATACTCGGCACAAACTAATATATTATTATTTCTTAAGACATATTTTGATACCGACAAAAAATAGCAATAATGAAAAAACGGGGACAGTACAGATGAAAAAAACAATGCTCTTACTTGCTATTACGGTTATGCTTCTTGCTGTGGCGCTCAGCTGTATGCTGACATCCTGCGAGTCCGAGCCGTGCGCCCATGACTATTCGTCTGCCGTCACAAGAGTGGCGGATTGCACAACAGAAGGGATAACGACCTTTACGTGTAAGCTTTGCGGAGAAGGGTACGAGGATATTATACCTGCGTTGGGACATGAGTATACCCAGAAGATAATTGCACCTACCTGCACCGAAAAGGGATATACCACGTTTACCTGTCCTTGCGGCGACGAATACGTGGGTAACTATGTTGATCCTCTCGGTCACGCCGAGGTAGAGCATGAAGCCAAGGCTCCAAGCTGTACCGAAAAGGGATGGGATGAATACTTCACCTGCTCGCGGTGCGAGTTTACCACATATCTTGAAAAAGATCCTTTAGGGCACAACGAGCAGTTTTACATGGGGTTCCAACCAACCTGCACCGAGAGCGGCTGGAAAGAGTATTTTGCTTGTTCCCGTTGTGAATATACCACCTATACGGAGCTGGCAGCTCTCGGTCACGACGAGACAGAGCATGAAGCCAAGGCTCCAACCTGCACCGAGATCGGCTGGAGCGCGTACGTTACCTGCTTCCGCTGTGAATACACAACCTATGCGGAGCTGGCGGCTCTCGGTCATGACGAGACGGGGCATGAAGCCAAGGCTCCAACCTGCACCGAGATCGGCTGTGACGCGTACGTTACCTGCTCTCGCTGTGAATATACCACCTATAAGGAGCTGGCAGCTCTCGGTCACGACGAGACAGAGCATGAAGCCAAGGCTCCGACCTGCACCGAGATCGGCTGGAATGAGTACGTTACTTGC
>JAFVTO010000005.1 GCA_017503165.1 Clostridia bacterium
CCTACCACGTTCTCTGATACAAAATTGAAGTACTTAAAGAAGAACAGGGTTGAAAGACATGCCAAAACCGCAATGATCATGCATATCTTCTGCTTTCCGCGATCCTTTTGGAACTTTCCGTCTATCAGACGGGCGCTACAGTAAGAAACCACCGTGGTAAACATTATCAGGTATATAAGATCAGGCTGCCAGCTCAGATAAAAAACGTAGCTTGCAATAAGCAGCATCACCATTCTCGGGGTGACAGGCAGCAACCGATAGAGCAACAGTACTATCGGGAAAAACAGCAAAAACGCAAATGAATTGAATACCATAAGAATTGAAAAGTCCTTTCTAACATTTCAATGTTTCGCAGAATGTCCTTCTGCGGATACGCGTCAGAGCCGACGCAATTACAGCAGATATTCCTTATTAGTAGACATATCTTTCTTCGGCTCTGCGCGCCGAATGGCACAAAGAGCGATGTGAAAGCGTCTGTGGTTTAATTAATCCGAGTGTTAGCTTTCACGCTTTTCACTTTTTCTTATTTTTTTCTTTTCCGTCTATGTTTCCGATCTTCTCTCGAATTCCGATAGACACCATAGCAACAGCCGACGACAGCATTATCGCCATCAGCATTTCCTCAGGGCTTGCGCTCTTAATAAAAGCGTAACCTATAAGAACAAAGTGAAGAACAGCATTCAATATAGCAACCGCCCATATAGCCATTTGAATTCCTCGGGACTTTTCCTTAAAATGGGTTCCTCTTGGATCAAGCTCGGGAAGCAGCGTACTAACAACGTGCAGAAGCAAGATTGCTCCCATCACCACGCACATAGGAGCTGATGAAAATATAACCAGATTTTCCATGCTTTAAAAGAGTCCTTTCTGTCTTTGGGCTTCTACCCTTACGTTAGGATGCGTACTTTGCCTCATCCCATATCCCTTCTTTGGTAAGCTGCGCTTTAAGATCGCGAATAAGTCGCTCTGTCCGTATCCCTGCTCCGATGGGACCGGGATGATAATTTGAATTGTAAAAATATTTTCCCTCAATTATGTAGTCAGCAAGCTTGGATATTACCTCATAGTCTATCATGGATGCCATCCTATCCTCGAATGCCTTTTGAGTAGCTGCATTCTTGGCTGTAGAATTACAGTAGTTGGCATTTACCGGAGCCCAACTCATATACATCTCTCCGCCCTGGGCGCGAACTCTTGCGCATAGCTTGTTAAGCCTTCCGGTGCGGGTGGTGTTAATATTATTGGCATTAAACGGATTTCCTGTGCTTGTTCCGTCCAGATATCCAGGATTATTGAGATTCGCATCCCTATTTGTGGTCATATCCGTATATTCATTCAGGAAATCGCTCCAAGATTCATAGCTCTTTCCCGGGGATGTTTTTCTGACATCCACGTTAAACTCACTGAGCGAGGTGAAAAACTTGGTATACTGTCTCATATCGACATAACTGAATACCTCGTACATACATTCGCAGCCGCGAAACATACGCCACTCAATATTGGTGTCTCCGATCTGAGTTCCGCTACCGGTTTCGGGAGCTTGAATAACAATATCTCCCTCTCCTATAAAACGCATAAATGCGTCTATGTAGAAGTGAGAAAGCGTACCCGCGTTTGTACCGTAATTGACAACGGAATACTGTCCGTAAAACGCCTCCTGCATTTTCTGAGCCAAGAAACCGTAAAGCGAGCTGGAGCCGCTGACCACGATTATTTTTTTGCCGCCCTGTCTGACAAGCTTACGCAGACGCTCGTACTTAAGACAGTACATTCCTTCTCCGTTTCCTGCATGGACCGGAAGTCTTCCGGCATTCAGATAATAGGTCTGAAGCTTAGGACAATTCGAAAATGCCGAATCCTTTACCTTGGTAAAGGTATCGTGAACCGTTATCTCGGTAAGCTGGTAACAATCAACGAACGCACCATCCTCTATGTGATCTATGGTTTTCGGCAGATACAGGGACTTCATATTGCATCCGCTGAACGCACCTGCCGCGATGGATGTTACAAAATATCCGTTAATTGCATGCGGTATGACAACGTTCTCGTCATTACCGCTGTACTTGGTGACTGTTATTGACTTTTGACCCGAAAAGTCCGTCGTGACTTTCAGGTAAAGATCACTTACTGTGTTCTTCCCCCATTGCAACCAAAGCTCAACGAAGCCGTTTTCATTCACCTCGATCTTACCGCCAAGTGTAGTATAATCTCCGGTTCCATCCTGATTTGTGGTATACCTCAGAAGGCTGTATCCCTCGCGGTAGAAAAAATCTCCCTGATGCAGAGTATTCGGCATCCAATAATGGGCGTTTGAAAAGGTCTGATAGTAGTAGTCAGTGCATTGAGGGGCGTATTCCCCACCGTTGGTCCGATACAAGATAACGTGATGAGCATCATCCACGTAATTGGCGATCGGGGTGCTGCCCTTAGGTATCTGGAAGGTACCGGAGCTTTCAAGAAACACTACATCTCCGCCGTACTCTGCTTTTTTGTCAACTGTCCAACAGATAAAATGATGACCGCTGACATCCTCCGCTGAAAGTGTGACTGTTTCGTATTCGATTTCCGGGATTTCAGGGGTGGCCGGCGTCTCCGGATCGCTTGGAGGCGCCTCAGGCTCCGGCGGCGTGTCGGGGATCTCTATAACGATATCCGCCTCCTTTACCTCCAACTCAACAGTCATTGGATATTTCGCGGTAGCAATATAAAGGGTAGAGTCGTTTATAAACCTTGCTCCTGCAGTATTGGACACGTATTGATAGCCTTCGTCGATCTCCACCGTAAACTTAACACTGCTGCCCGGTTTTACTCTAACGGGATTTGCCGACGTTACCCTGAAGTGCTCTCCCTCTGCCAGTGATACGACCACCGTATCATATGGGATCGCCACAGATGAAGCCGGTCCCGAAGTCCCTCCGGGGAATATGCTCTCAAAATATGAGCAGGAAGTGAGAAAGCTCACTAATGTCACCACTGTAAGCAGAAGTGACAAAAAAGACAAAACTCTTTTTTTCAAACAAACACCTCCCATTTATGAGTGGAATAACTCAAAAACCGGTTGGATCCTCAAAATAGCTGTCAAGATCGGCAAGCAGATTTGCGGTTCTTATATCTGCGCCCGCAAACGTGCAGTGCCATATACTGTCATAAAAATAATGGTGCTCCATAACATAGGTTCCCACGTTGGAGATGACCGGGTAATTAAGCATGTTTCTGAAATACAGTGTATACTGATCGTAAGCCGCCTGATTGTTTTTGCAAGCCTTTGCAACCGCATCAAGATCGAGAGTTGCAAAGCTTCCCAACATAGTTCCGCCCTTGCTGACGATTATGGAATTGATCTCGTTAAGACGACCGGCGTTAGCGGATGAAAGATAATTTGACGGCTTGGTAAAATCATAGGAGCCGCTTGCCTTGAAGCCGTTATTGACAGTACGGTTATTGGTCAGATCTCCGTATTCGTTCATAGTGCCGCAGGGAGTCTGATACGGTTTTCCTACACTTGATCCGCGGTCGTTCTGAAATTCCTGATACGCATTCCAGAAATTCGTATATTTCGTCATATCCACCTCGCGGAAGATATCATAGCACTGCTCGTTTCCACGGAACAGCTTCCACTGTATCTGATTGCTTCCCATAGTGGTGCTTCCGTGCTCACCGGCATGAATTATTATATCGCCCTTTCCAACATAATTGGATATAACATTGAGATAGAAATAGCTGGGGGTACCTGCGTTTGTACCGTAATTCACTATGGTATAATCAGGATAACGCTCCTGGAACACCTCCGACTTCATTCCGTTCAGAGTTGACGAGCCTGAAACCACTACCAACATTTTGCCGGGAGCAGTCTTCACCCTCATGTACTTTATGCAGAAGGTTCCCTCCGCGCTTCCCGCATAATGTGAAAGCCGCTGAGAATTCAGAACTATGGTAGAAAGCTTACTGCATCCGGTGAACGCATTATTGCTGACCTTGTTGACACTGTCAAAAAACACTATCTGCTTCATGGCATAACAGCCGCCAAAGCCGTTATCGTCAATAATCTTGATATTTCTTGAAAGAACTACGTTGGTAACATTTGAACCGGCGAAGGCGCCTTCCTTTATTCTGGTTATCGGAATGCCGTTGTTGGTTTCGGGAATAACAACTATCTTGTCCTTTCCGCGATATTTTTTGACGATCATCTCACCGCCGCTCATTTCAAAGTAGAAATCGTTCAGATCCTGTTCCTTCGCCCACACGACATACAGCTCAAGAGTACAGGTGTCGTCCGGAACAACGCAAACTCCTCCCATATTGGAAAAGCCGGGTATATCGTTTACAGTGGTATAATCTTCAAAATTCACCGGCTCGGTGCTATACCCCACCGGCATATATCCTTCTCTCACAAAGGTACCGTTTGAATGGATCGTATTCCTGCAGGTGAATATAGTATCGCGCTTGGAGGAGACTCTTATAGTATCCTCTCCGGTTTTCGCCACCTTTCCGCCGTTGGCGTGGTATATGATGGTGTACTGATCTGCCTGACGGTAGTTTGCGAAGATCTTAGTAGAGCTCTCCATTACAAAGGTGTATTCCAGATCTGTACTTATTAATTTTCCACCGTCCTCCAGATATGCTCCGCTGGACCAACCAACGAAATTGTAGGAAGTGGAATCGAAAGCGGTGACCTTCACGGTATCACCGTTGTCATACCACTCGTCTTCTCCGTCGTATGACACCAGACTTGCAAGCGGACACTCAAGCTCAAGCTTAAGCATATTATTGGTGTTGAGCAGAAAAAACTCCACCGAGGTGGGGTATTTTACGACCGACAGTGTAAGCTTGCCGGTCTTGGGATTGTAATAGGCGCCTGCGGAATTACCCTGATATATGTATCCATCATTGACCTTTATTTGGAATTCCGCACTCTTTCCGGGAACCACATCGACAATATTATTGCTCACAACAGTAATACCGTCGCTTGGAATAAGTGCTACCTTAACTTTTTCGGTCGTCGGTCTGACAAATGTTTCAGAGCAAGCGCACAAGCATACTATAACCGTGGCAATTGCGGCAATCACCGCAAGTCTGAGTACCAATCCAACTTTTTTTTCTGTACTGTTCAATAAATTCATACACTGCTCCCGTATAAAACTAGTTACACATATTATACAATAAAGTTGAAGATTTGTCAACTAATATTTTGGGTTTTTACTGTATTTTTACTGTATTTCAGATAATTTTTCAAACAATACTCATACAGGCAAATCCATCCATAAAAACACATCACAGTATGCACAAACAGGATATTGCATTTATGTACACAATGCACAAACGCCCACTTCTCATCCATCATGCGATCATCATCCGTTTGAAACCAATCTTAAACCATGGCTCTGTTTTCCTGTAACGCGGGAGCTTAAAGCTCAAAAAAAGCCCTGGGCATCGGTGCATCACGACCGAAAGGCTCAGAGCTTAAATATTCAGGCTTATGAAACGGATCAGTCGCCATCCCCATGCTCGCCGCATGGAGTGTCCATGCTTTTTCCGATAGGAAAAGCAAGCAAAAAGAACATCACCCCTGTCTGAATCCACATGATTGTAACGTCGAATACTCCTTGAACCAGGATCTCCGCCACGACCACCGTAGACAACAGCCACCCATTTCCGGACGATTTATAATCATTCCATGAATCACGCAGAATATCAAGTAGCAGTAAAACGTAAAGCGCTAACCCCAATATACCCACGTTTATAAGAGTATCGAACAGTATATTGTGCGCGTGCATAGCCCCCGACACCTTTGCGAAATAGTACGCCATCGGTCCTCTGCCAATAAGTATCGAACGCCATGAGCTAAGATACGAATCCCACGCAGTCATCCAGATATCGAAGCGCTGTTCAAAAATAAATCTAAGCGAATTCTGCCAATCAAAAATGTCCGGTCTGAAAAAACCCAGCAACCACACACCGCCAAAGCAAACTCCGCATACGGAGGCTGTCAACCAACGTCTTGAAAGCAACAGGTAGATAAACGCGCACGCCATAAGCGCAAGAAGCGACGACCGGCTACGACAGTACATAAGTGCGAAAAGGTTAATAATTCCGACTATCGCCCATACCCACTTGGGAGGCTGATACCATTTAAACGCAGTATTCAGCTCCGAATCCTTTTCAAGTAGCCGCGTCGCTACCATAATGAGAGTAAAAACGATAAGCGCTCCGTAATAATTTGCGTTAAATGCCCCTGCTGTCGGACGGTAATCCGGATTTCGGTATACTATTTCGTGCTGAATTACCGCAGCAATGCAGGCTGCAACACTTCCAACACCTAATATCGCAGATATTTTGTTGAATATCTCGCGGTCAGCTGTTCCTCTCAGATAGCATCCGCAGATAACCTCTACGAAAATGCCGATCGCTACAGCAACACCCACAATATTTCCCACGGTAATCGCGCTTAGAAAAGAAAGGGCGCC
>JAFVTO010000090.1 GCA_017503165.1 Clostridia bacterium
AATGTCACTTCGGGATGCCGCCGGTCAGATGATCGAAAACGTCAACAAATCTGCCCGACGCGGTCAGAATATAAATGAAAGCTATATAGATTCGCTTTATGACGAGGTAACCGCGCTTTGCAGGTTGGATCAGATAACCTCCACCTCTCTCGACCCACTTCCAACCGAGTCGATAATCCTTATCGCAGCCATTGCCTGCTGTTGACTCGGAATGGGAGGGTACGTCGCGTACGGAAGAATCAAGGCAAAAAAGCAAGAAAAGAAGAAATAAATAAAATTTCCAAATTATTCTTGACTTTTTGCGAAAAAGGTTGTATAATTACCGCTGTAGTTTTAAACAAAAACAAAATAAAAAAAACAAGAAAGAAAAGGAGAAAACAAAAAATGAAAAAGCTTATCGCAATGCTCATGATCCTTGCCATGATCTTCACGTTTGCTGCTTGCACGACCGATGATACCAATGACAACAATGATAACGGTAACAACGAAAACAACGGCAACAATGAAAACAACGGTAACAGCGGAGACAATGGAGACGGATTCCCCTCCACCCCCATGACATACGCAGAGTACGTAGCGGCTGAGATTGATGCTCCCGTTTACGTTGAGACATATGTCCAGGGGCACCAGAGCTGGTGGAACAACAAGATCACTGTCTACTGCCAGGATCAGAATGGCGCTATCTTCCTTTACGAGCTGGCTTGCTCCGAGGCTGATGCCGCTAAGCTGACCGTAGGAACCAAGATAGCTGTTAAGGGCTATAAGGCAACCTTCAGCGGGGAGATCGAGATCGTCGACGGAACCTTCGAGTTTGTTGAGGGCGGCGATACATATGTAGCCGAGGCAATGGACGCAACCGCGCTTCTCGGAACCGATCAGATGATCGACCACCAGAACAAGCTGGTTTCCTTCAACGATATGACTGTTAACAAAATTGAGTACAAGAACGGCGAGCCCGGCGACGATATCTATCTTACGCTTGATAAGGCCGGCGCTTCTTATTCCTTCTGCGTTGAGGTATATCTCACCGGCCCCGATTCCGATGTCTATACCACAGTGGGAACTCTTAAGGTAGGCGATGTAGTCGACGTTACCGGATTCCTGTACTGGTATGAGGGAATGAACCCTCACATCACTTCTATCACCGTTGCGGAATAACACAACCGATAAATAAAAAGACTCCCGAGGATCTGCAAAATTAGCGGAAAAAATGAACGGGCTAACTCATTAAGGAAGCCCGAGTTATTTCTCCGCTAACAATGCAGAGGCAATGGGAGTCTTTTTATTTATACTCAGAATAATAGGGAAACAATTATTTTAAGAAGTGAAGCATTTCTCCTTAAAAAGACTTGCGTTTTACCAAGCTTTATGTTATAATAAGACGACATCCGAAATCGAAAGGAGCGCAAATAACAATGGCAAAAACTTTAGTTGTATTAATGGGAATACAGGGAAGTGGAAAAAGCACATTTTATCATAAATTTTTAGCAGACAGCTATGTGCGTGTTAACCTGGATACACTCAAAAACAGAGCTCGCGAAAAGGAGCTTGTGGACGATTGCATAGCCAACGAAAAAGACTTCGCCGTGGATAACACAAATCCAACCAAGCTTGACCGTGAGCGTTACATAGTCCCTGCCCGCGCGGCAGGCTACCGCATTATCGGATATTTTCTTGAATCAAAGGTCAAGGAATGCATAAAGCGAAACGCTCTGCGAGAGGGAAAGGCACGAGTACCGGATGTGGCAATTGCCGCGACCTCAAACAAGCTTGAATACCCTTCGACAGAGGAGGGCTTTGACGAGCTTTATTATGTCAAAAACGACGGCGAGACCATGACAGTACACCCCTGGCGATAACGTTGGCACTCTCGCTTTTACGTTTTGTTTTCTATTTCCTTTGCTTCGGCATAAAATCCCAAAACTTATGTAAGGCTCGGTGAACAGCTGTGATCAAAATAACCTGGAAGACCGAAAAAGTACCCGCCGGCATCCCAATAACGCAGGTCTACGGTCTGATATTCGACAAAAACGGCAGAATGCTTCTGAAGGTCGAGAATAAAAACGGAAAAACAGTATATAGCCTTGCAGGCGGGACCCCAGAGGATTTCGACGCAGATGCAATAGCAACCCTTCGCAGAGAGCTGACAGAGGAAATAAACACTACCGTCGGCGCCGACGTCAGATACGTTGGTTATCAGCTTATAGAGGGAGACGGTGACCGTCCTCCTTACGCGCAGATGCGAATGACCGCAATTATAGAAAAAATCGGCGAAAAGTTGCCTGATCCCGACAACGGGGAGATCTATGACAGATTGCTGACCTCTCCCGAAAGAGCCGTCGAGCTGCTCAACTGGGGAAACGTCGGAAAGGCGCAAATCATGCGCGCTGTGGAGATAGCAACTGCAGAGCTTTCTCTTCCATCCGCGACGGATAACCAAGAGATCTGGATTTAAAACAGTGCCGAAAATTCAAAAACATCTGTATCCGGCAACCTTAAAATAAGAATATCACACCGAAAGGGGCATAACGAGATCAAAATGAATAAACAGGAAAAGCTTGATATTATCAACCGTTGCATCGCAGAAAAAACAATGTTCAGCTGTTGCTTTACGTACGACAAAAGCAGCTGCTATTACTACTATCCCAACGCCGTAAGCGACAGGCTGGTGCTGGCTCAGCAGGAGGATGATTTCATTCTTAACGGCTATACCGTCAGAAAGCTGTACCATCTGAGCAAGGTTGAGGTGGTTGACAACAAATGCACCGATATAAACAAGAAATACGGTCTGACCGAGCAGGTCATAGCTCCGGACGTTGACGTAACGTCCTGGAAAACGGTGTTTGAGGACTTGGAAGAGCTGGAATGTCTGATAATCATCGAAGACGAGATCAATAACGAATATTACATCGGAAGGATAGAAAAGATCTTCCGAAACGAAATACTGTTCCGCGCATTTGATGCAGACGGAATTATCGACTCTGAGCCAACGCTTATTCCCTACTCCGCTATAACCTCGGTATCCTGGAACACAAGATATGCAAACGGTTGGGAAAAATATTTGGTTGATACCGCCCTTGAAGCCTCCGCTAAAGCGGTTGATCGGTAAAAAATCATGAATAGAGCAAACGGAACGTTCAAAAGAATATCTGCGATATTGCTCGCCATCTGCCTTTTGATATGCGGCGTAAGCTGCGCGGGACAGGAGCAGGAAGAGGTCTTTACCGTGGAGTATTTCGCAGACGGAGTGTCCATAGGACAGCAAACGGTCAAAAAGGGCTCGACCGTTACTCCACCGGCTGCACCGAGTAAAGATAACTATATCTTCAGCGGCTGGACCACCGATGCGAACGGTTATTTTGATTTTACTCTCAACACACCGGTTGAAAGCGACCTGACTCTTCATGCCAAATATAGCTTGGACGCGGTAAAGCTCATGAATACCGTCACGACCGCTACTATCAGAGGCACCGTAAAGGTAATCGCGAACTTCTACAATAAGTTTCTGTTCACAAAGATGGATGAATACACTCAGACCGGCTCCGGAGTAATATTCGGAAGCTATGCCTCGGGCAGACTGTTGGTTCTGACAAACTGTCACGTTGCAGTTGACAAAAACGGAAGAAGTTATGTAGATTACCAAGTAATGGACTACCAAGGAAACGTATATGCCGCAACAGTAGTAGACGACCCGTCAGCGCCGGGACCCGCTAAGGATCCAAGCTACGACCTTGCCTGCCTCAGCTTTGACCCCGGGCAAGCCCAATTCCCGCTCATCCCCATGGCAGAGCTTGATCCGGAGGTCGGCACGGACGTTGTTTCCGTCGGTTATCCCGGCGGGCAAGCCAATGCCGTTACTATAGGCAAGGTAAGGCGCTACGAGTCTATCACCCTTGAAAATTCTGTTCCGGAATGCAGTAACGTTACGTTTCCGGTTGCAGCACACAGCGCCGTTATAGACCAAGGCTCCAGCGGTGGAGCGCTGTTGGATGCCAACCTTAAGCTTGTTGGCATAAACTACGCGACAAGCACCGTAAATCCCGAATTCAACAACGGCTTTGCCATACCTATATCCAAAGTGCGTGAATTTCTGGAGAAATACGTTTTTTATTATTACACCTGACCAAGCAGCATTTCTCACATAAAGATTTAACGATAGCCGATTGAAAAAGTCAAAAAAGCCAATCTGCGAAATACTTTTTTGCGAGATAATAATTGTTTTTTTCCAAACATTTATTATGAACGGCAGTTTATGTGTCTGAGTGATGTGTTATGGATAATTGCCACAGTCGCTACGCCCACTCCCTGATTCAGTGATCACCAGCCCGATAAATCAGAATTTACTCCCGACTTTTACAATCGGATAATATTTAACGCGACAATGCGCTGAGTCTTACGATCATCAATCGGCGCATATTTACGGTTAAAATAGGAAAGACACGGTAAAACTTATGGAATGCTTTGTTTTATCTCCCCCAAAAAACAGTACCGAAACAGCCTCGGAAAACACCGATATCAAGAGATACGATCACATTTCGGAGCTATGCCGCCGCTATGAAATCACAAGCGGTGACGCCAAAGCCGCACTCACAGAGCTTTCCGGGCTTGCCATTGGTTTCACGGACTCAGAGGAAGGGACGCGCTACAACAGTAAGGTCACTCTCTCCGTTGACAGAAACGACGATAGAAAGCTTTTCGTATATCATATAGACCGATTGCTGGACGGAGTCTTTATTGATAACACTGAAAAGGAGCTTATCGGCGGTGCTATTACAATGATCAGCTCTGATACATCTCTTGCCGACTCATGCTCCGAGCTAACCGACGGGATTGTAAAGCTTCTATACTCCTGCATGAAATACATCTACCCTATGCTGATAACAAAAGGGTATCACGGAAAGCGCCGAATGATAACCGAGACGGTTGGTCACTTGCTCGGCGTGCTGCTTCACTGTGACACCGAAAGGCATGCATATATTCTGGCAATTCATAGCGATCCCACGGATACGGAGCTGATGCAAGCCGTGAATAAATGGGGAGATATGTCTGAAACGGACAGAATTGCAGTCTCGGTCATAGCGCGCATGAACCCCAAACATCTGACGGTTTCCCCGGGTATCACCGCGATAAAAGAGGATATGATTCCCAAAAGCATAGAAAACGCGGTGATACCCGAGGGGGTTACAGAGATCAACGAGGACGCATTTTGCTTCTGCCGCGCTCTTAAAAGCATTACTCTGCCAAGTTCACTTTTAAAAATAGAAAACAGAGCCTTCATGGGTTGCTCCGCGCTGACGCGCATCACGCTCCCCGATAATTTGACTCATATAGGCAAAGAGGCTTTTGCTTATTGCTCAGATCTTGCGGAGGTGCTTTTCCCCGACTGCCTTGAAAATATCGGAGAGTACGCCTTCTGCGACTGCTACAGTCTTGCTGATATCCGACTTCCCGGATTTATACAGCGTATAGGCGACGGTGCGTTTCAGAATTGCGTTTCCCTGCGACGCGCCATTCTGCCGTACGGAATAAAGGCGCTACCGAAGGAGCTTTTTGAAAAATGCTGCTCTCTTGAAGATATAACGCTCCCGGACGAATTGACAGCAATAGGCTCTAAGGCATTTTCCGAATGCGTAGCCTTAACCCAAATCGCTCTTCCACAATATACCGAGACAATTGACGAGGACGCGTTTTTTGCCTGCAGTTCACTCTCTCAAGTTCAGCTTCCCCCCTCTCTTAAACACATCGGAAAATCAGCGTTCGCTCAATGCGCCTCCCTGGATACGGTGCTCTACCGCGGTGATAATCTGTCCTGGAAGAAAATAACCAAGTCCAAAAGCTGGAACAGCGAATGCGGAAAATATACCCTTATCTTCATAAACTCAAAAAAATAAAGCTCTGTCACTAAAAATGACTGATTAGTCAGCAAGCGATTTGGCGAAAAAATGGGAGAGGGCAAGTGTTTTGCGAGATCGCATACCGGGAAATATATGTAACCGAACAAAACTCGCAGAATTCAGGCGTTTTTTCCCGCCAGAAATCAGTCAGATGATGCGACAGAAACAAAAATAAAAACCGAACAAACCCAAAGGAGAAACACAAAATGACGAGCTTTGATATCTGTAAAAAACAGTGGAGAAAAATGCTGGTAGGTACACCTGATGAGATAAAGAACGGAGATGCCACCACAAGATCGCGTATTGCCTTCTGTAACCGAGCCGCAATAAAAACGTGGAAGGATTATAAATGCAAAGGCGAATCCGAAAGAGTAGGCTTTTTCAGAAATACTCCTGCAGAAAAAAGTAACGATATGACACAGGAGTACAAAGCACTCCGACTTATGGCATTGGGATATGCCACCTATGGCACAGAATGCTATCAAAGCCCTGAACTACTGGCAGATATTTTAGGCGCCCTTGAATGGGGATATACTCACTATTACGGCGTCGCGGAAATAGAAGGACGAGGCTGGAGAAGCACCAAAGAGTTTAACTGGTGGGATTGGCAGATAGGATCCGCTACATTTCTTATGGATACTATAGTTCTGGTTGATGAGC
>JAFVTO010000091.1 GCA_017503165.1 Clostridia bacterium
GCGGCTTTTTCGAAACTATCGCCAGCTTTTCACCGATAAGAGCGTTAAGAAGGGTGGACTTGCCCACGTTCGGTCTGCCCACTATCGCTATAAATCCTGTCTTTTTCATTATCCTTGTATGTCCTCGTTTATTCTTTCGTTTTGGCTCTGTTGCCTTATCTGACCGTGACATAGCCTCGTTTTCATGCCGTTAAATCTGCCATCGCGGCGCTGACATCATCTGGGAAAGCCGTTGTTTTCCAGTATCTCCTTCTGACGGCGAAACATTTCCCTTTCCTCGTCCTCGCCTCTCTCGTGATCGTATCCCAGTAAATGAAGCACTGAATGAACACAGAGAAAAGCGACCTCCCTCTCAAAGGAATGACCGTATTCCACAGCCTGTGACTCCGCCTTCTCCAACGAGATCACAATATCCCCCAAAGGTATCTTTATATCCGTATCCTCTTCGTCCGGCAGGGGGATATCCCCGTCGAACAGCGGAAAGGACAGCACGTCAGTTTCCCGGTCTATTCCGCGGAAATCCCGGTTCAGCTCTCGTATTCCCACGTTATCCGTCAGCGTTACCGAAAGCTCTGCCTCCCCCTCAAACTCCTCGTATTTCAGCGCGGCATTTATCGCGCGACGTATCACTCCCCGAATAATTGGGGTATATTCCATTTTTTTCTGATCGTTTTTTACAAATATCCTGTTCATTACGTTGCGCGCCCCTTCGCCGCTTTTCTGCCGCTTCCGCCGTTATCAGTCCGTCCCTCTGACAGATAGCTTACCGCCCCGCGGCATCACTCCTGCTTCTTTATCTTTTCCTTTTCGTACTTTTCATAGGCGGCGATTATCTCGCGCACCAGACGGTGTCTCACCACGTCCTTTTCGCTGAAACGGTGAATAACTATATCATCCAGATCCTTCAGCACTCTTGCCGCCTCCACCAATCCGCTGGCAGTTCCGCGCGGCAGGTCTATCTGGGTAATATCTCCCGTTATAACTATCTTGGAATTATTTCCGAGACGGGTAAGCAGCATCTTCATCTGCTCCCTGGTCGTATTCTGAGCCTCATCGAGAATGATAAAGGAATCGTCCAGTGTCCTTCCCCTCATATACGCAAGGGGTGCTATCTCGATAGTGCCCCTCTCTATGTGCTTTGCGTAGCTGTCCGAGCCGAACATCTCAAAAAGAGCATCGTAAAGCGGACGGAGATATGGGTCTATCTTGTTCTGGAGATCTCCCGGCAGAAAGCCCAGCTTTTCCCCTGCTTCCACCGCAGGTCTGGTAAGAACTATCCTGGAGATCTGCTTTGACCTCAGCGCCGTAACCGCCATGGCAACGGCAAGAAACGTCTTTCCGGTTCCTGCAGGACCTATGCCCAGCACCACCGTATTTTTTCTTATTGCCTCAACGTATCGCTTCTGACCTACCGTTCTCGGCTTGATCGGCTTTCCCTTGACGGTCACGCATACGCAATCGCTGTCCAGCCCCTCAAGCTCATCTCCGCGGCCGTCCGCGAACATATTGCAAACGTACTCTACGCTCTGGGACGGCAAGGCATCCTGAAGCTTGACCATATTTTTCAGATACTCCAGAGCCTGACATGCATCCGACAGCCGCAGGGGATCGCTCCCCGAGACCACCAGACAGCCTCCGCTTCCGTCCTCTGTATCACGGTTTACGCAGCTCACTCCGAAAAAACGCTCGACCGTCTTTATATTTTCATCAAACGGTCCGTAAAGCGTCGTCGCCTGACTCATTGAATCAAGCTGAATTCTTTTCTCTGTCATTTACCTTTATAATCCTCTTGATATTCCCGACAGGCGATCTGTTCCCATCCACCGTGGCAGGGACAAGCTCCCTTTTCGGTCCGCCGATCGCCATTTATTCGTTACCCGAAGCATTTCCGATGCTTACGGGAAGTGTTATCTCCACTATACAGCCGTAGCTTACGTTCACCGTACAGCCGCTACCGTCCGCAGATACTCTGTATTCCGCGTGAGTGAGCTTGCCGCTCCCAACTCCGTCTCTGACCGACTCCTCCGCCAGCTGTCTCGCCAGTGCCTCGGCTTCAGCCCCGGTCCGCCTGAAAACTACCTCGGTCTGAGGTGTCCACACCGTTTCTCTCACCGTGACAGGCAAACGCACCGCGCCAAACAGAGTCACCCGATAGCTTCGCTCGGAGCAGGAGAAATTCCCCTCAGGGGGTCTGTCACCAAAGTAAAGCTTCCTTCCGAACACGGTTAGCTCCCGTCGGACAAGGGGCTTTCCACCGGAGTCCGCCTGCACCGTTTCCTCCAGAGGAACCGCCACCGCCAGGCTACGCTCCACCGATGCCGTAACAGAGCCGGATGCCATTCCCACTCTGAGTATCGGCTCGGGACTGTATTGCAACCCGCTTCCCGAGATAAGACCGTTTATCAGCACGTCTCCCGCTTTCACAACGCTCCCCGGCTTCACCGCGGCAACTCCGCTATACACGAGCACGCTCTGGATTATCCCGTCCTCGCTCGCCACGATAAGCGACGTTCGGTTTTCCTCTTCAAGCTGCTCTTTAACCGTTTCGCGCACCGTAAGAGTCACCGTAGTTCCTGTAATATCCAGCGAGGTCCAAGAAAGAGCGGGATAAGCCATCAGCAGTGAGTTTCCGACCTTAAAGGCATCTATTTCGGATATTCTGCTCCCCTCGCCCACACCAAGCTGAGAAAGCGCCGAAACCAGCTCCTCCCGAGGAATTTTGTCCGCGCCGATCACCTCTACCCGCCAGACATAAAGAGACGACAGCCATATAAGCACAAAAAACAGGGCTGCTCCTATCACAGCTCCGATACGGTATCTCATCCGCATCAGAACGGAAAAAAAGCCCTCTACATCTATAATATACACTTTTAAATGTAGATTGTCAAGGGAGTACGATATTTTTTTTACAAAACCCGGGGACATTTCCGCCAAAATTCCACCGTCGTCCTCCGCCGAGCGTAGCTTCGCGGGGATTTTCGCGGATAAAAGCAGATCGGTAAATGCGGCTGCATCCTCACGCGGTATGCGCAGAGTCACTTTGCCACGAAAAAAGCTCACCAGTTTATTTATCACCGTCTTTTTCCTCCATACAGTCTTTCTTGCCGAAGCGCACGGCGGATACCCACCCTCTTATCTCTATCTCATCTCCGCAAAAGGTATTGACCGTAAGCCCTCTTCCCTCTACCGTAAGAGCAGTATCGCAAAGCAGCAGCACAATACGGCAGGAGCTGTATTCCTCTATCCTGCGACACCCCGAGGCGGTCACAGACCTGTCTGATACGACACTGACAGACCTGCGGACACCGGGTGAAATGTCCCCTCCACCTGTATTTTTTCCCTTCCTTCTCGGCATTATCCCCGTCCTCCATGTGTATAATGTAATGCAGCGCGACTTATTCGTAATAAGCTCGCCTACGAACATCTTATGCGAAAGGTCGGTAATACATACTTGACAGAAAAAGTTTTAGCTTCTCCCAAAAGCTCCTCTCGCGCTTCAGCTTCCTCTGTGCACCTATCGGCGCTTTTCTTAGGCATTAGCTCGGTGATCTTCACTGCTTACGGATTAGTGCAAGGCAATACCCTGCGATACACCGTTCTTCATACCGCAGAATTTTTCCTTCGCTCGGTCTTCCCCACACTGTTCCCCTTTATGCTTGCCTCCGGGCTGCTTATCCGCTGCGGAGCGGGAAAGCTGTGCAAACGGTTGCTTTCTCCGGTGTTTTACCGCGTATTCGGCATCAGTGGCTCCCTTGCTTCGGCATTTATTTTAGGAGCGATTGCAGGCTTTCCCATAGGGGCACGGGCAGTGTGCGAGCTGTTTGAAAAGGGCGAATGCAGTAGAAAAGAGGCAGAAGCAGCGCTCGCCCTGTGCTCCAATCCGGGAGTCGGCTTTACTGTAGCCGGTGTGGGAGCCCTTATGTGGTCAGACACCCGTATCGGGGTAATGCTCTGGCTATCCTGCCTGCTGTCGACGGTAGCGGTGGGATGGATAACAAAACCGAGAACCGGGATTTTCCGGGCTTTTACCGAGCAAATATCTATCGCGGAGGAAAAAAAGAGCGATATATCAGCCATCGTAGCCGAGACGGTAACGGAATCCGCTCGGTCAGCCCTGAATATCTGCTCCTTCATGATTTTTTTCAGACTTGCCTCAGTCTTTTTAACCGAGCTTATAACTGCTCTGCCGTTTTTGTCAGTCCCTGCCGTTTCCCGGATGATAACCGCCCTTCTCACGGCAATTCTTGAGTTTTCCACCGGATGCAGCGCCCTTTCCTCCCCTGAGCTTTCCCAATCTTTCTCCGCGGTGCTCAGCCCCGTGCGCTCCTCCGTCCTCTGCGGTGCTCTGACCGCCGCCACCTTAGCATGGTCGGGTATTTCCGTCCATCTTCAGACTGCGTCATTTGCCCTGCCTCTTAGGCTGTCTATGAAAAAATATTACACATCAAAGGCGTTGACTGCGGTCTGCTCATTTATGATATTCTGGGTTTTCAGCGCGTTTTTCCCCATATTTTTTCATTAGACTCTTTCCATAAACCGTTTGACCTCCGATAAGAGCGTATCGCACTCAAAAGCCTCCCGTAAAACAGGAGACTGATCGCGGTAGCATTAATTCGCCACCTTGCATAAAATATAAAAGACGGCACACTCCGGAACGGAAACATCCAATCCAAACACAAGAGGAACACAACACCATGAATAAAGCTGAAACTGTGATCACTCTCCGTTCGCTTACCCAATCCATCAAGGCAAAAAAGCTGCTGTCAGCAGTCGGCATAGGCGCAAGAGTCGTAAAGCCGGGAGCGCAGAGAGCGGAAAAGGGCTGCGGGTACGGTATAGCCACGGAAAGCATTCAAGCGGAGCGAGCCGAAAAACTGCTTCGGGAAAACGGCATAACGCCGCTAACCACTTCATGACACCTACAGCATAAGGAGAAAGCAGTAAAAGGGAAAGATCCAACCTATGAAAAGATCAAAGCCAACAGTCTATTTTGATAATGCCGCCACCACCTTCCCAAAGCCCCGCGAGGTAATAGACCGCACCCTTTATGCAATGCAGTACGCCTGCGGAAACCCCGGAAGATCATCCCACAGAATAGCCATGAAAGCGGCAGAGACCGTCTACGGCTGCAGAAGCAAGATCTCCGCACTGTTCAACGGAACCGAGGAGGGAGTCATCTTCACCTCCTCAGCCACCCACGCACTTAACCTTGCAATAAAAACGGTTTTACACCGCGGAGACCACGTTCTGATCTCCGATATAGAGCACAATTCAGTCATCCGTCCCATCTCCGCTCTGGCAGAGCGCGGGATGATAACCTACGACGTCTACACCGCGCATCCGCAGCCCGATAGGGCGATCGCCTCCATTTCCTCACTCATACGGAGCAATACCGCTGCCGTGATAGCATGTCACCATTCCAACATCTGCAATCTTGTTCAACCTATAAAGAGCATCGGCGAGCTTTGCCGCTCCCGAGGAATACTCCTTATAGTGGATGCAGCTCAGAGCGCGGGAATCGAGGATATAGATCTCCGCCGCGACTGTATAGATGTTCTGTGCGCCCCCGGACATAAGGGGCTTTACGGAATTCCGGGAAGCGGATTTGCGCTGTTTGGCGAGGATTTTTGTCGCGGTAAGCTGAAGCTGTCAACGTTTACGGAGGGCGGAAACGGAATACGCTCACGGGATACCGCCATGCCGGATTTTCTGCCTGAAAGACTTGAAGCGGGCACTCTTGCGGTTCCCGCTATAAGTGCGCTTTCGGCAGGAGCGGATTTTCTGCGCCGTCATGGGCTCGGCACTATCCGTCAAAGGGAAAAGGAGCTTTTTTCTGTCCTGCGCAGAGAGCTGAACGTCTTCGGAGATAAGGTGACCGTTTACGGCGACGGTACGCCCGGAGGCATTCTGCTCTTCTCTTCCCGACGCCATCCATCCGAGGAACTTGCCGCCGCCCTTGACCGCTACGGTATCTGCGTGCGAGCAGGGCTTCACTGCGCTCCGACCGCTCACAAAAAGCTGGGCACGCCGGAGGACGGCGCGGTGAGAGTAAGCTTTGGAGCATTCAACCGTAAAAAAGAGATCTTCCACCTTCTCAATGTCCTTGACTCACTCCTCAAAAATTGAAACAAGCATCAAAAATTGAAACAAGCGCCAAAAATTGAAACAAGCGATCGAGTAGGTAGAAACCAATCCACCTCTCACACCACCGTACGTGCCGTTCGGCATACGGCGGTTCAATTCAAAATTAAATACGTGTTA
>JAFVTO010000092.1 GCA_017503165.1 Clostridia bacterium
ATATGCCGATGCATCCCTGCGCATCACTGTGCATCCCTGCGCATCACTGTGCATCACTGTGCATCACTGTGCATCCCTGCGCATCCCTGCGCATCCCTGCGCATCACTGTGCATCCCTGCGCATCCCTGCGCATCCCTGCGCATCACTGCGCATCACTGCGCATCACTGCGCATCCTTGCACATCACAACGCATCCTTGCGCATCACTGTGCGCTATGATCCGTTACCTTTATTCGCCATGCCTCAGTCCTGCGCCTTGCCCAGCAGCTTTACTGCCTGCTCCGACAGCGCATCTCTTTGGTTAGGCAATTCTCCGCATATTACCGCGTCGAGCAGGCATGAGAGGGTGTTTCCCAATGCCTTTCCCGCCTTATATCCCAGCGCTATCAGATCGTCGCCGTTTATAGCCAGATCGCGCAGTGAAAAGCATGCGTTCTTTTGCAGCATCTCTGCCATTATCTCGCGTATGCGGTCGTATTCCTTCAGGCGGTATGCCACCTCCGGGGCTTGCGCCAGATTGTCCGCCGCCTTAAGCTCCAGCAACTTCATCAACATATCCACGCCTAATTTCCGAGCCCACCTACCTACCGATGCCTCTGTGCACTGTATTACGGGATCATGGTACTTTATTAAGGTCAGTATCTCTTTTTGGGATCGAACATCAGTCCTCAGCCTTTCCAGCACCACGGCGGCAAGCTCCACGCTTTTTTCCGAGTGACCGTAGAAGTGGCCCACCCCGTCTGCTCCGACGGAATAGGTGGAGGGCTTGCCTATATCGTGAAGCAACGCCGCCAATCTCAGGTTTTGGTCGCAGGGGCAGGCACAGACCGCCTTTACGGTATGGGTATAGACGTCGTGGATGTGATGGGGATTGCGCTGGTCAAAGCCGATCATGGGAGTAAGCTCAGGAATGATCTGTCCGAGAATTACCGCGTAATCAGTAAGAATTCTTTCGCAACCTTTACCTATTATCAGCTTGGTAAGCTCGACTTGTATCCGCTCTGCGGAAACGTCTGCCAGCAGGGCGCGGTTTTTTATCATGGAGTCGGAGGTAGCGGTATCTATGCTGAAATCCAGTGTCGATGCGAACCTCATCGCGCGCAGAATGCGCAATGCATCCTCGTTGAACCGCTTGTCCGGGTCTCCGACTGCGCGGATGATACCTTTTTTTAGATCGTCTCTGCCCCCGAAAACATCCGTCAGCCCTTCTCGCGGAGAGTATGCCATGGCGTTTACCGTGAAATCCCGGCGGGCAAGATCCTCGGCAAGCGAACGGGTAAAGGTCACTTCCTTGGGACGGCGGTGGTCCTCATATTCCCCGTCTACCCTGAAGGTGGTGATCTCAAGGGGCTCGCCGTCAATAAGCACCGTTACCGTTCCGTGCTTCAGTCCGGTCTCTATAAGCTTGTAATTTTCAAATACAGCCTCTGTCTCCGCGGGGAGGGCAGAGGTGGTTTTATCGTAGTCCGACGGAGGGACGCCTCTCAGGGCATCCCTTACGCATCCGCCTACTACGTGCGCCTCATATCCGCAGTCATTCAGTCGGTTCAACGCCGCCATAACGGCGCGGGGCATTGGAATGTTCATTAAATAACAGGATTCCTTTCGATTGGTTATATTCAATTTGCCGCCGTTATGCCGCAGTCACTCTATCCTTGGGATTTGTTTTTTTTATATATGTTTCTTATTAACACCTGGAAACACAAAAATTCATATTTTGTTTTTTAGGCGCAAGGTTTGTCGGATTGGCAAATAAACGCATATTCATAGGTCTTTTTTGGGCAAAAAGCCATTGTTTGGCCGTTTTATGGAATTATTATACCCCTATATTACGTAATTTTTAGCCCTTTACAAACCGTTTATAATGTGTTAAAATATTAATGGAATAAAAATCAAATAAAAGCGTTTTTTGAAATTATCTGAAATAAAAATATTTGCGGAAAGGAGAGCGGATATGAAAAATATTACTCGCGCGATACTGTGCGGTATAATTGCCTTGGTGTGTCTTTTGACGCTTTTGGGATATATAAGCTCTCTGGTCTGCGATCTGTCCGCCTTCTGGGTGGACCCGGTTCCGCTCTTCACCAGGCTACTGGGATTTTATTTCAGTAATCTCGATATGGCAACCGTCGGTATCCCGATCTGCGGTATCTGTCTTATGCTGCTGTATATTGATCTGAAGCAGAGCAGGGACGGAAGATGATCAGCCCCTTGGCTGATGAACGGTCGGCGGTTTGTTTTCCTTGATCTTACAATAAAATTTCAAAAGCACTTATGATAACGGGCGAAGCCCTTTGTCATAAGTGTTTTTTTGCTATATCGCACAAAGCATTAATCGGTCACCGAAGGCGGTGGGTACAGCCTCCGGTTTAATTGTGCGCGGCAGGATCCGGACTTATCCCCGCGCCGTTTTTACACATAGGTGTGAAACGGAAAGCTCTCAGCTCGGTGTCCCGTCGCCCTCTGCGGCTTCCGACGGCTCGTTAAGGTCGAACTCAAACTCGGAAACGCCGTCGAGGTTGTATCTGGTGAATTTGCCGTCCTCGAATATCATATATCCGTATGATGTTCCTCCCTTGGGTATGGATACGGAGCCGGGATTGATATATATAACTCCATCGGGGAGAGTCTCGCAGGCGACTACGTGAGTGTGTCCGTGGATAAGAACATCGCCCTTTTTGAGCGGCGGCAGCTTGTCCTTGTTGAAAAGATGACCGTGGGTCAGGAACAGGGTGCGGCCTTTGTATGGTATCAGCGTGTAATCAGCCATTATCGGGAATTTGAGAACCATCTGATCCACCTCTGAGTCGCAGTTTCCGCGAACGCTCAGAATTCCCGGCTCAACTGCGTTGAGCATATCAATGACCTTCTGGGTATCGTAGCCGAGGGGAAGATCGTTTCTGGGTCCGTGGTAGAGTATATCCCCCAGGAGTATAAGACGGTCTGCCTTGGTTTCATTATATCTTTCTATCAGCCTTTTGCAATGGTACGACGAGCCGTGTATATCTGATGCGATAAGTATTTTCATTTGGGATCTCCTAATCTTGAAATTTGTATCTGATGCTGCTTTTTATCTGCGCTTCTGTTATCCGCGCTCAGAGATTTTCAGAAAAGCAGAGGCTATGGCGGAGGCAGTTCCTCCTGCCTCGGCATCCTTGCCGGAGGTAAGCTCGACGTCCGAAAAGCTACGGTACATGGGCAAGCGCTTTTGGTAAAGAGCTCGTCTTACCTCTATATCTCCGGAAAGCGGTCTGCCGTCGGTGCCCAGCAATTCAAGCTCACGGTTTATAAAGAATACGCTTCCGTTCTGGCGCAGATAGGCTCTATTGGCTTCAACGGTGACGGCTCCGCCTCCGGTCGCTATGACCTTTCCGCTAAGCTTGCCCAGATCCTCTAAGACCTGACTCTCGATCTCGCGGAATTTTGCTTCGCCATATCCGGTTATCCATTCGGCGGGGGTTATGCCTGTCCGTTTGGTTATCTCCTCGTCGGAGTCGATAAATTCCTTATCCAGCTTTTGGGCGAGTATTTTGCCCACGGTAGTCTTTCCGCATCCCGGCATTCCCACTAAAACCGTGTTTCTCATTTTTGCGGCGATCCGTGAAAGAACCGATGGAAGCGTGTCCTCCGGATATGATTTGTCGAAAAAATACTCCGCCGCTCGGATAGCTTGGGCAACAAGCATGGAAAGACCGTATGCGCAGGGTAACCCAAGCTCCTCCGCCTGGAGAAGAAGGGCGGTTTTACCGGGATTGTATACTATATCGGCGACTCCGCTGCAATTCGGGAAATCCCGGAGATCTACCGCGGCAACACCGTTTTTCGGATACATTCCAAGGGGCGTGGTGTTTACTATCAGTCCCGCGTCGCGGTGCAGATGCAGGTTTTTGTAATTGTTTTCTCCGCTTCTCGAAACGGTAATTACCTCCGATGCTCCCATGTCGGCAAGCACGGTGCGAACCGTTTTACTGGCTCCGCCCGAGCCGAGAACGAGGGCTTTTTTCCCCTTCGGTTCAAGCCCGTAGTAGTTCAGCATGGCGGTAAATCCGTAATAATCGGTGTTGTATCCGTAAAGGGCGTTGTTTGATTTTCTGACTATTGTATTTACGCTTCCTATCCGTCGAGCCTCGTCTGAAATGTAGGAAAGCGCGGGAATTACCGTCTCTTTGTAGGGGATGGTAACGTTCAGCGCGTGCAGCAGCCCCGATTGAAGAAAGGGGATCACGTTTTCCTCGGGCATAGGATAGAGCTTGTATTCGTAATCTCCCAAAAGGGCGTGTATCTGCGGCGAAAAGCTGTGATCCAGGGGATTTCCGATCAGTCCGTATTTTTTCATGTCTTTGTACTTCTTTTTTTTGTTTGATGTAATAAGCTGTGATGGTTTGGGTATCAGGTGTATGCTCGGTCGACCTTGATAATACAGCGGTAGCTTTCGTCTATCAGCCCGATCTGTCTTTTTATCTCGTCTGTCACGTAGGCTTCCTTGTTGTGCAGTCTGACCGGCAGCAAAATATCAAATAACAGATTTGTGTGAGTCCTTCCGTGAACCACACGGAAGTCGTGAAATTTCAGCTCGGAGTCGATGGATGCGGCAATTTCCGCAAGCTTAGCCCTCAGCTCCGAGGTCTTGGCGTTCTCGGTGTCGATGGGGTCCATGTGAATTACCGCCTCGCAGCCCAGCTCGGCAAATATAAGGTTTTCGGTATTGTCGATAACGTCGTGGATCGCAAGAATGTCCTCGTGGCAGGATACCTCTGCGTGAAGAGAGACCATGACGCGCCCGGGACCGTAGTCGTGAACCACCATATCGTGGATGCCCAGTATCATGGGGGATGCCATTACAAGAGCCTCGATCTTATCTACAAACTCCTTCTTCGGGGGCTGTCCCAAAAGGGGTGACACCGTGTCCTTTGCCGCGCAGATGCCTGCTCTGAGAATGAATATTGCTACGGCAATTCCGCATATCGGGTCTATGTAGGGATTGGAGGTGGCGGTGGATATGAGCCCGGCGATCAGCACCACTCCGGTGGAAACTGCGTCGGATAGGCTGTCTGTAGCGGTGGCGAGCATTGCCGACGAGTCGATCTGCTTGCCGTATTTTTTGTTGTAGGCGCTCATGTAGATCTTGACGAGGACTGAGACTGCCAGTATGACCGAGGCGACAATGGAAAGCTCGGTGCTTTGAGGGGCGAGAAGCTTTTCCGCAGATGAACGGATGAGCTCAACTCCCATAAGTATTATCAGCGCTGAAACCGCCAGGGCAGACAGATATTCCATTCTGCCGTGTCCGAAGGGGTGCTCGGGATCCGGCTTTTTTGCCGCCAGTCTGAATCCGAACAGAGTCACCACCGATGATCCGGCATCTGCCAGGTTGTTGAAGGCGTCGGCTGTTATCGCCATTGAGCCGCTGAGCAGTCCGACGAAAAGCTTCATAACGAACAGCAGTACGTTCAGAAATATGCCGAGTATACCGCAAGCGGTTCCGTAAGCGTTCCTTCGGTCTGAGGGGGAGGATATATTTTTGTTTTTTGTAAAGAGCTTAATAACCAGTTCCGCCATTATGTGCATCCTTTTTGGAGTATGTTTTCCGAGTTTGCGATGTCGGTGAACTACACCGTCTCAGTCTTATTATTATGCCATAAGTGATCGGAAAAATCAATAGCTGCAAAAAGATTTTATATGTTTCAGAGTATTTTTTTACTTTTGGCTCACGTTGATCTCCTACATGTTGACCTCTCTGTCCCGACCTCGGTACAGCCGTACATCGGAGAGATGCATTTGAAGGCTCTCAATGCTCCGCGTTGAGAAAGGAAGCATTGTTTTTCAGGCGGCAATGAAAAAAGCCCGTCGGTGTGACGGACTGAGTTCGTATTCAGGCAGTTTGAGCCGCGCGGGAGCGCGTTTATGTCCGCGGGCACTTGCCCGCTGTAGGTGCTTGCCCGCTGTTCGCGCGGGAGCGCGTTTATGTCCGCGGGCACTTGCCCGCTGTAGGCACTTGCCCGCTGTAGGCACTTGCCCGCTGTTAGCGCGGGAGCGCGTTTATGTCTGCGGGCGCTTGCCCGCTGAAGGCACTTGCCCGCTGTTCGCGCGGGAGCGCGTTTATGTCCGCGGGCACTTGCCCGCTGAAGGCACTTGCCCGCCGGCTGCTATGTAAATAACCCGCTGTGCCGTGGACGACGATAATGAAAACCCTGCCCAAGCAAGGTGGTGTCCTCTCCATGTCTTTGTGCTCCCAACGTCTTCTTCACCCGTGACATAAGCAGGGGTGGGAAGGAGGTCTGCATTCCCGATCACGGAATATGGACTCCGTTAATCAATTGTAGGTTCCATATGAACGTCGAATCACGCACACCGCAGGCATCAAAATACAAGCACAGATAAAAATGCGCGCTTGAAGGCGGATGGACCGCCACGCCGCGTCATTTCATAAGCCGACGGGATTACTCTCCCGCAAAAATATCGTCGAATGCATCGGCGATACGCTCAAACTCATCGTCGTCGTCGATAGTAACGACTATCTCTTCGCCGTTTTCGTCTACCGTAACCTTGAGGATGACATACTCATCGGTCTCCTCGTCGATGGGAGTCATTGCCATGTAACGGGTTCCGTTGTCGTCCAGCTCGCCAAGAAGCTCGAACTGGCTATCGTTTCCGTCCTCATCGGTAAGGGTGAATATCTCGGAATCCAAGGACTCCTCAGGGATGTTCTTTTCGTCTGACATAATAACCTCCATTACTGAAGCGCCGACCAATCTAAGTATTTGTTTTATTTCTTGTTTTCATACGTCCGGTGGGGCGATCCGTCATACGTTTTCGGCGCTCGTTTACTATATTCTATACTATTTCCCGCAAAATGTCAACACAATTCTGATAATTGGAGGTTATTTTTTTCTGTACCCCCTCACAAGCAGCCTGATTTTGCATGCCAACTGCGGCTTACAGATGGCGAAAAACGGCGTTTTTTTTCGAAATTTTAATCAGAATATTTTCAAAAAGCTATTGAAAAATCCTTGGGGGTATGCTACAATTAATTATATTACGCAAATTAAAAGCAGGCAAAGGAATAATGCTTGCGAGAAAGGAGATGTCAGCGCTTGGAGAGAAAAAACAAAAAGGGGACCAATATGTTTTCGGTGGTACGGCGATGTATCGGAGAGATCAGTGACGATATCCGCGCCGTAAAGGAGCGAGATCCTGCGGCAAGGAGCACAGCTGAAATAGTGCTGACCTACTCCGGACTGCACGCAGTGCTTGCTCACCGCATATCCCACAAGCTTTACAAAAAGGGGCATTTTACCGGCGCGAGAATAATAAGTCAGACTGCCAGGTTTCTCACGGGAATAGAGATACACCCGGGTGCTACTATTGGAAAGGGCCTGTTTATCGACCACGGAAGCGGAGTGGTTATCGGAGAGACCGCCGAGCTGGGAGATAACTGTACCCTTTATCAAGGAGTTACTCTGGGCGGAACGGGTAAGGATACGGGAAAGCGTCACCCTACGCTTGGCAACAACGTATTGGTGGGAAGCGGAGCGAAGGTGCTTGGCCCCTTCAAGGTTGGGGACAATTCCAAGGTCGCCGCAAATGCAGTGGTTCTGAAGGAGGTTCCGCCAAACAGCACTGCAGTCGGAATCCCCGCCCGTATAGTGAGAAGCGGAGGGGTGAGAATGCCGCAGAGCGATCTGGACCAGATACATATTCCGGACCCGGTCGCCCAGGAGCTTAAGCGACTTTCTGACCGTATTGCGGAGCTGGAGGCAAGGCTCGGTGAGGACCGGTAATACGCAGAGGCGGATAGCACGGAAAAATACAGAACAGCAAAAAAACAGATCAGTAAAATAAATCAGGATAATAAATCAGTTTAGCACCCAAGGAAAGGAATGGTGACTGCAATGAAGGTATATAATTCAGAAACGAGAATGAAGGAAGAGCTTGTCCCCTTGGAGGAGGGCAAGATCAGGATGTATGCGTGCGGACCTACAGTATATAACTTTTTCCATATAGGAAACGCAAGATGCTTTGTGGTTTTCGATATGTTCCGCAGATATCTGCGCTACAGAGGCTATGACGTCAATTTCGTACAGAACTTTACGGATATAGATGACAAAATGATAAAGCGGGCAAACGAAGAGGGCACCACCGTAAAGGCTGTGGCGGATAAGTATATCGGGGAGTATTTCACCGATGCCAAGGGATTGGGTGTGGAGCCTGCTACCGTTCATCCCCGTGCCACCGACAATATCGACGGTATTATAGACATCATAAAGACTCTTGAAGAAAAGGGTTACGCTTACGCAACTGCCGACGGAGTTTATTTCCGTACCGGTGCGGATAAGAGCTACGGTAAGCTTTCGCACACCAACAGAGACGATCTTGAGGCCGGGGCGAGAATAGACGTGGACAGCGGCAAGGAGGATCCGTTGGATTTTGCGCTGTGGAAGACACAGAAGCCGGGTGAGCCTGCCTGGGATTCCCCCTGGGGCGCCGGCAGACCGGGTTGGCACATTGAGTGCAGCGCTATGAGCCGCCGTTATCTGGGAGAGAGCATAGATATACACTGCGGCGGTCAGGACCTTATATTCCCGCACCACGAAAACGAGGTGGCTCAGTCGGAGTGC
>JAFVTO010000093.1 GCA_017503165.1 Clostridia bacterium
CAGGCAGGTTCCGTTGGCGGACAGATGGTCAAGAAGATGATCGAGAAATACGAGAACGACCTCAAGGCAGGCAAATAAATCAGATTATCCCCGGATATAAACGGAATATAGGCTGAAAAAAGAAAGAACAACCTTTCTCCCGGTTGCCGAAAAAATCGGCTGACACGGAAAACGGTTGTTCTTTTATTATTGTGGGATTGGTGGATGTCATCCTCTTTGACATAGCTTGTTTCATTGCGCCGAAGATATACCATTCAGTCTATATCCAAAGCAAAAAAAACTGCAGCCTCGCGGTAAAACTCCGCATTTTCAGGGAATTTCAGCATAGCCTTCTCTGCCAGCGGCACAAAATATCTGCGCGTTTCCTCAGTCTTATCAGCCCTCTTTTCAGGCTTTGCGGAAGAGAGTGTGCTGTTGTTGTTCATTCTATCTCCGATCTTGACCAGTGTGGCATCTTCATCAGTAAGGATATCGGAGAGATAGGCGCACATATTATTCTGATCATCATAATCAAGCTCCCAATTCTTAGTCAGCAATCTGACCTTATGGGTTATTTCCGGACCGAAGAGGGCCATTATCTCCCCATCTGTTCCTTCGGGAAGATCCTCGATACAGTCGTGTAGCAACGCTACCGCCACTCGTACCTCATCCGCGCCGGTCTTGTTCATCAGAAGCTCTGCCACCGCCTGCGGATGTATAAAATAGTCCTCTCCGCTGAATTTTCTGATAAAACCGTTTTCCTTATTCATGTGATCACACAGATAGGTATACGCCTTCTCTGCGACACTGTTTTCACCGTATGCTTCTCTCAGCACGCGGTAAAACCCCGCTTTTTCGTACTTATGAACATATTTTCCCGCTGTTCTTTTACACATAACCGTACTCCTATTTTCCCAGACCGCCGGGGTCTGTCTTTCTTTAATCCGTTGCAATATGCCCCTCTTCCCAAAGCAACCTTCGGAAAAAAAACTGCGTATTTAAAAAACTTTCTGTAAACATTCTCCGTTCCTTATTGCAAAAGTGTACATCACGATGTATAATAACAATTGCCATAAATTACCATTTGCGCATCAGCCCCTCTATGTAAATCCCGGCTAATGTGGCGGCAGAGGCTTCCTCTCAGCCGTAAGCATTTTTCTATTATACGGAAAAACCGTTTACCGTAGCTCAAAGCTCACCACTCACCGAGCACACGTCCGATCTCAGCCAGGACATGCTCGCTAAGCTTTTTGGCGCCAAGCTCAGAAAAATGAGTGGCATCATCAGATCTGTATTCCAAGGGAAAACTCTCTGCGACACTGTAGAGATCGTGGACCGTAACGTCTTTATCCTCAAAAAGCTTCTTCGCGGCAGAGTTATACTCCCGTATATCGGAATTCAGCCTGTAAAGACCTTTGGGATAACGGTCCTCAATTATTGGTGTGGATGTAGCAAATACGATTTTTGCCTGCGGAGACATCCGCCTGAGCTTACCGTATATGGAGCATAGCAAGGAAGTGTAGCGTTCAATCGGCACCATCGGAGTGGGGTTTCCCGAAAAACGCAGGACGTCCCACAGCCCATTGTTCCAATAGATCAGATCCGCTCTTTCCGGCTCTCCCGGCTCGAACAGCTCACCCAGCAACGAATTGGTAAAACGGGTATCCTGACAGTTATCCAGCGGAAGAATGACCTCAGCCTTTCTCCTCAGAGCCTCCCTCACATAAAATCCGTAGCCGTTCAAAAACTTAGCCTCCACCCCATACATTATGGAGTCACCGATAAATAAAACAGTCCTCATTTTTCCTCCCTCCAAAAACGTTTTGGTTTTGAGAGCTTTCTGAAACCGATGTCACAATTATATCACGTTTTACTCCACAAGTCAATGGAAAGACGGAAAAAACCCTCATTTCCAATCTTCAACCGCAAAAAAGCACCTCCAATCTCTATTCGGTACGGCACATCACCTTCGGAAATGTTAGAAATTCGTAAACTTTTGTCGATGTGCTTGTTTTCTTATATTTTATATGATATAATACAAGGCAGAACTTTTTGAAAGTGATTCGACAGTCAAATCAAATATTTTGCAGAAAGGAAAACAGAAATGCCACCGATTTTTTCCCAGTTCAAGTACAACGTCGACATCGTAATGTGCATTGATGCAACGGCGTCAATGGGGCCCATTCTCGACGAGGTAAAAAGAACCGCTTTGGATCTCCCGCAGATGTTCCTTTCCAGAATGGCTGAGTCCGGAAAGCATAGCGACTCGGTCAGATTCAAGGTCATCGGATTCCGTGATTTCGGAGTCGACTCTGCCGCGCTTATTGAATCGGACTTTTTTGAAAAGGACGAGGCTAACAAGCTGGAGGAGTTCGTGCGTAACCTCGAGCCCTTAGGAGGAGGCGACATCCCCGAAAACTCCCTTGAAGCAATTGCCACGGCAATAAAGTCGGACTGGTTGCGCGTAGGCACCAAGCGCAGGCACGTCATTATAGTCTTCACAGACGCACCCGCTCTTGATCCCTCAGCCAGACGCTCATGCAAGAACTATCCCAAGTCGCAGATGCCCGAGAGTCTTATGGATCTCACTGCATGGTGGGAGGGCAACACTCAGATGATCTCCAACAAGATGGATCCCAAGGGTAAGCGTCTTGTGCTTTTCGCTCCTCTGTCCGAGGCGCCCTGGTCTGATATCAAGAACAGCTGGACCGGTATCGTTCCCCAGGATATTGCATTTGCAAGCGGCGGAAGCGAGCTGGATATGGATGCGATCATTGCGCTCCTTGTAAACTCCGTCTGATAGCGACGTACATCTTTCCTCAGCCGTAGCGCTTTTGGATGAGCATTCTATGCTTGACAGTACAGTATCCCCGCTCCGTTTGCGATATGGGGCATCATCATACAGCGCTTTCTTTTACAATCAAAAATTATTTTTTAAGGAGGGCATAAAAATGCCGGGACAATTTAATTTTACCTACAATGTCGATATAGTCATGTGTATCGACGCGACCGCGTCTATGGGACCGATCATAGACAAGGTTAAGGAAACCGCACTTTCTCTTCCCAGCAAGTTCCTTGCAAAGATGGAAGACATGGGTAAGCACTGCGATGCAGTTCGCTTCAAGGTTATTTCCTTCCGCGACTACAAGTACGATGCAGAGCCCATGGTAGAATCTCCTTTCTACGACATCTCCGAGGCAACTGATTTCCAGAACTTCATCAACAACATCGTTCCCGATGGCGGCGGAGACCTTCCCGAGAACGCTCTTGAGGCTCTGGCATACGCTTTCAAGTCTGACTGGGTAACCACCGGTAGCAAGAGACGTCACGTTGTCGTTATGTTCACCGATGCTGCTGCTCTTCCTCTCGGCGAGAGAAAGGACATTCCCGGTTATCCTACCGACCTGCCCGAGGATCTGATGGGACTGGTATCCTGGTATGAGGGTACTGCCGACCAGAGTCTGGGACTCAAGCTTGAGCAGAAGGCTAAGAGACTCGTTCTCTACACCCCGCATGCCGAGCCCTGGGAGGACCTCACCTCTCTGCCCGGTGTTATCATCAACACCGTATCTGAGGGCGAGGGCGGCGACGAGATCAACATGGACTCTGTCCTTGAGCTTCTCGTTAATTCCATGTGATTTAATACACGTTATTTTCCGTATTCCCGCGCTATCGCAAGGCGTTCAGATCTGAACACCTTCAGTTCAAGCACACGATGGAGCGCCGCAAGGGGTCTCCCTTCCGGCGCTCCGTTGTTTTTACTTTTATAACTCCTATCCGCAAGAAATGCCACGAAAGAAACTGATTTAAATACATTTTATATGCGTAAGAAATACCAATCGCGTATTTTCGACACTTTCAGCATATTTTAAGGAGATAACCGTTAAATGAATTCGGCTTTATTCGACACTGCTTTAAAAGCGGATATAATTTTTTGCGTAGATGCAAGAGACGAAATGGCTCTCTTGGCGGATAAAATAAAATCCGTTATTTGTGATTTTCCCCAAAACCTTGCAGAACAGGCAGAGGGAGCGGGCGGCATTCAATCCGTCCGCACTAAGGTAATAACCTTTCGCGACTACAGGTATTCAGAGCACCCCTTGGTAGAATCCGAATTTTTTAACGTTTTAGACAAGGAACAGGAAAAAGAGTTCCGCAGCTATGTTAATGGCATAGTTTTTAAGGACGGAGCAAACGGAACGGCAAACATCTATGAGGCTATATGGGCGGCATTACGCTCCGAATGG
>JAFVTO010000094.1 GCA_017503165.1 Clostridia bacterium
AGCGGACGCGGCGCGACGGGGGAGGGAGAACAGATCAACCTCCATAATAATACCATATTCGAAAGTTTTTGCGAAGTTGGCTTTGCCAACTCATGCTTTTCTTCAAAAAGCGGGCGTACCCAAAAGCGGGCGTACCCCGCCGCGAGTTTCGAGAGAAATTCGGGGAAAGGCGGCAGAGCGGACGCGGCGCGACGGGGGAGGAAGAACAGATCAACCTCCATAATAATACCATATTCGAAAGTTTTTGCGAAGTTGGCTTTGCCAACTCATGCTTTTCTTCAAAAAGCGGGCGTACCCCAAAATGGGGGAGTTACGTTTTGGGAGGGGAGGTGAAATACAGATTTGCTTGAGAGGCATCGAGGGCGATCTGATTGGCGAGAGAGGGAAGATCGGGAAATGAGATTTCACCTCGGGCGTAGTGGCAGAAGCGAATTTCCACGGTTTTACCGTACACTGAACCGGAGAAATCGAGGAGGTGTGTTTCGCAGGTTATATCGGAGGTATCGGTATTCACAGTAGGTCTGTAACCGATATTGGTAACTGAGGGGTAATCCGTTCCGTCGAGGCTGCACAGGGTGAAATAAACTCCCCGCTTGGGAACGAGCTGATGCGGTGAATAGCGGAGATTTGCCGTAGGCTTTGATAGCTTACGTCCTAACTGATTGCCCGGGATAACGGTACCGGTGAGGGAATAAGGTCTGCCCAGGAGCACACTTACGGACTCCATATCGCCTTCAGCTATCAGCGCGCGGATTCTTGTGGAGCTGACAGCAGCTCCGAGGGCTGAAACCTCATCAAGTACGGTGACTGCCCGAGCCTTCTCTGTGATGAGCGGAAGGGTAGATGCAGGTGAGAGCTCTGAAAGAGCAGAGCGCAGATGTACTTCCAGGGCATAGGCATCACCTGAGCGATCCTTTCCAAATCTGAAATTATAACCGCAAACCCCGTGTATAAGCCGAGCATCTTTTACAAGAGAGAAAACGAAATCGCGGGGACTCATGCTCCGAACGTCATCGAACTCACGGCAGACCGCGTACTTTACGCCGTTCCTGCCGCATTCCGCCAAGCGCTCTCTTACAGAAAGTATCCAGGGTATCGAGACGGGAGAGGCAAAGGTCCACACAGCGGGACAGACACGTATTAAGTCGCTATCTGCGCGGGAGACTGCGGCGCGATATTTTTTCTCCAGAGCCTCAGCGCTGCTCTTGGCGGCATCCAGAAGGGCAACGTGCCCTATATGAACTCCGTCGAAGCAACCGAAGGCGCAGGAGAGATATACGTTTTTCGGCAGAGCATCTATCTGTATTACGTCTCCTTGGGCCGTAAGCTCATAGAGGATCATATTCGCTCAATTCCTTTCGGTTTTTGGTGAGTGAATACATTATACAACATTTGTATCGGTATTTCAAGTCCTTTGTCAAAAAAACTTACGAGGCGGCAGAGAGTGGGGCGATTATTCGTCGGATACGGATAACGGATACCGTCATATCATCCGCTGATAGAGCCCGTCCACGTCGTTCTGAGGCGCTCGCAAGAATTGCATCGGAGAGCTCTTCCGCGGACAGATCGCAATTATCCTTCAGAAAATCGGTAAGCCAGGCGCCGTCATCGCCGTCCTGTGCTATACCGTCGCTGATCAGAACCACGGTGTCGCCGTCGCGCAGATTGAATTTTATTCGCTCAGCGGAGGATTCAGAGGTAATACCGAGGGGCAACGAAGGTATTGAAATACACCTGACATCTCCCTCGCGCATAACGTAAGAGCTTGCCGCACCGCTTTTCAGTAGCATCCCCTTGCCGTTCATAAGGTCAACACAGAATAGGTCGAGGGTTGTAAAGCATTCGTTTCCGATCCTGCGCAGAGTGCTTCCTATCATACGCACCGCAAGCTCGGGTGAGATCTGGCAACGGAGCAGCTTTTCCGCTAAGGACGCGGCAATTCCGGAGCTTTCCGCGGCTTCTCTGCCGCTACCCATGCCATCGCAGATAAGGGAATAGTAATATCCGTTTTCGGTGGAGAAGCTGACGGATGTATCACCGTTGCAATCCTCGGAGGGAGCCTGCTGTTGCCTGCAAGAGCACTCTGTATCGAAGGTCCGGGCGCTCTCAAAGATCATTTTGGGTTTTTCCCCACCGCATATTACAGGAGCGGCGAGCGGAGCTCCGCACGCCTCGGAGAAGGCAGAGCGCAGCTTATCGGTAGCTACGGAGTCCGCCGATCGGGAGTCAATACCGTAGGCAACAACCGTCTTTATTCTTTTTCCGAATACGGATATGGCATCGGTGGTGAAGGAAAGCCGACGGGCAGCCCTTTTCGCCTTTTCCGTTGCCTCGTTATCGGCCTCGACCTCATCCTCGCTTGCGTCCGCAATGTGTCGTATCATTTCGGAAACACAGCGGTATTCCTCGGAAAAGCCGTTATTTACCGTGTTTTCGGGAGTACGGCTTCGAAAATCCGGGCTTTCGCAAATTCGGATAAGCTCCTTTTTCAAAGCTTCCGGCCGCAGGCACTTAAATCCGTTCGGAAGCTCGTCCGGCGCCGCATTACCGGCGGCGCGAGTTGGATTATAAAGCTGCCACACAGCGGTTTTAATGGCATTCGCCGTCTTTTCCTCGCGATTTTCCCAGCAAATCGCAACGAGCGGACAGCTATCGCAGAAGCCGACACAAAGCCGTCGGCAGACCTCCTTGGCATCCGGCACGGTATTTTCCCTTGTGCCGTCGGAACGGCGTTTCTGAGCCGCGGAAAGACTGCTGAAGGCATCGGAGATTCCATAAAGCCTTTGGACGCCTATCCTTCCGCGTTCCCGATCAAGCTCGTTCTGAATATCCGGCTCCGGCTCTGCCGCTCCCCTTTTGGGAAATGGAAAAGCGTGAGGCAGAAATTCATAACGTATCACAGGTGCGGTTATTGCCGCGGCAATAACGTTTTCCGGTATCCAATTAACGATGGCTCCGCTTCCCCGTGTAAACAGCGCCACACCGCATCCGGCGGCGCAGGAAAGCCCGACTGCCGTGGCAATACCTGTTCCGCTCAGCGCGCCCGAGAAAATACCGGTAACCGCCAGACTGGGGGCGTAGGCGGGATCAAATATCGCTCCTAAGATAAGTCCGATAGCTCCGCCGCGAAGCATTCCGCCGCGTGAGCCGGTAATGACAGTGAGAAACAGGGCGATGAGCGCGGACAAAGAGCAGCCTGTGAACACAAAGCCGGATGATGCGTAAACGCAGAGCGCGAAGAAAAAACAGGTTGACAGCTCGTAACCGAGTTTTAGATACGTGTCGCGCTTGCCTCGGTCAACAGAGGGATATCCGGAGAAGAAACCGCCTATCCCTGCGGTTATAGCCGGTGTAAGCAGCAGCGCGGCAAGAGCGCCGGGCAGAGTGGAGGGAGTCAGAGGGTTGTTCAGCGAATAGATGCCGCAGCATATCAGCGACAGAGCCGTTGCGCTTCCCAGCTTCATAGACAGAGTTTCTCTGAACATCCGACCGTAGCGGTTATCAGCTCCGCCGAGCCAGATACCTGCCAGCATACGCAGTAACAGTACGCCGGTCAGTAACGCGGCTCGCAGAACGAAGCCGTCTCCCGCCTTGTAAGCGCTATACATCAGTGCCGCGTATGCCGCCGGGGCGGTCCTTCCCGAGGCGCACAGCAACGCATCCCCCAAGGGGAAGGATAGACTCTTTAGCGCATCGGCTCCCGGGACGGGCAGCTGAACAGTGGTTGCCATATAGGCAATAACCGCAGTCAGCGCGTATGCCACCAGCATAAGAAAGCGCTCCTTTACAGTCATGCCCCCGAATACACGGTCGGTAAACCTGCCCCATCTTCTATGGAGCTCCTCGGCAAATGAGCTTGACGCACCGTTTCTTTGATTTTCGTTTCCCATGTGATCACCTTTCCTTTTTAAGCAAGCTTATTTATGTAACTTCCGTCGCGTAATGCGACATTTTTCCGCGAGCTACCCGCTTTTTCACCGCTTCAACGCTCGCGTCTGCGTATATAATACCACATAAGGAAAGAAAAAACCGTCGCTTTTTGACGGCGGCGGTCAAACCCTCGAAAAAAGAAAAACGTGGGAGTATCTGAGCTTCACATTCTGACAGCGCCAAATCAAAAAACCGTTCAACGCAACTTGCAATATAGCGAAGAACGGTTTTTCAAAAGTAAATTTACGGAGTATTGCCGTAAAGACCGATATACTGTCAGGTATACAGTCAAGGCGTGGGAGTCGCGGTGCCGCCGGAGGTTGCAAGTGAGGACAGCAGTGCATAAAAGTCCTCGGTTCCGATATAGGTTTCGGGCAGCTCGCCGTTCCACTGAAGAATGTAGTAATAAATAAGGAGACTCTCTATGTCCTCGTCTGTCAGATTGGAGGGATCCTTTGCCATTGCGTCGCGCACCTGAGCAATAACGGCGGCATCCTTCTGACCCGCGTACTCTGCTGCATCCGCTTGTATCTTGGTAACCACCAGCTCTGCCTCTGCGGCGATGGTCGCTACGCTTGCCTCCGCCTGCGCCTTTTCTTCGGCTATCTTCTTTGCAAACTCAGCCTCCATAAGCGCTTGCTCCTGCTCGATCTCTGCCTGCTGCTTTTTCTGGGCCGCTACCTGCTTGGCTTCAACCGCGTCGGTAAACGTATCCGAGAAATCCAGGTTTTCGAGGGCGGTGTCAAGCACCTCTATATTGTATGTAGCCAGCTTTTCGATCAGAATGCTTTTGATCTCGGCGGAAAGCTCGGCTCGCTTCTCCAGAAGCTCTTCGGCGGTATAGTGCGCCATAACGCTTCTGACCGCCTCCTGGATACGGGGATTTATGACCGTGTTATAGTATTCGGTGCCGATCTCGCGGTAAATATCCTGGGCATTGGTCTTGCTTATCTGATAGTTCAGAGAGTAGATCACGTCTACCTCCTGAATATCGGATGAGAAGCACTTGAGCTCTATTGATGCCTTCTGGTTGCGGTTGTCCATATTAATGACCGTTCTCCAGGGAGCGGAAAAATGAACGCCTGCCTCATAAGTATAATTCTCGACGTTTCCAAAGGTGGTAACTATACCGGTATGACCGGTGGGTACGGTTCTGACACAACTTGCCGTGGCAAGCACCACGCATACAAGGATACAGAATGCGCCGGAAACGAGCTTTAGCTTTTTGGGAAAAAGGTTGGTTTTTGCAAAGAGAATGCCTATTCCCACCAATCCCACAATAGCTGCAAACAGAAAAAGCTGAAACATTTTTAAATCTTTCCTTTCGTTTTATTCGTTTTATTCGTTTTATTCGATTGTTTGTTTTGACGGTTTTGTTTGGTTTTTCTCCCGTACTGTCCTCTTTTGCCGTTGCTTCGAGAGCTTTCCGGCGGCTCCTTGCGGAGCTTACGGAGCGATTATATCACCGTTGGGCGAAAAAGTCAAGACGTGGTATCAAAAAATATTCTTTCCCCCTACCGGAAAAGCGAGATCCGGATCGCGATCCTCCAAGTGGATACGCCTCAAAATTTTAATCTACGAAGCGCATGGAATGTACGGGAAGGTAATGAGTGCTTCACAAGGTCAGGTATTGCCCCGGGGCATCACCGGGAGTCTTTTTCAAATCCGCGGCTTATGCCGCTTCTGAGGTTTCGCTAACATCTCTCGCATCATGTTTTCGGAACAGCGCGAAGAGACGGCAAATCGGGGAGATCAACGAAAAAATGCGATAACTGGAAAAAATGCGCATCATAAACGTCAATGAATGGCGAAAAAAGTATAAAAACAGGGATAAAGTGCGAAAAAAATCGTCAAAATGCAAAAAAAATTTCCAAAATCTATTGCATTTTTCTTGATTATATGATATAATCCATCACAGGGAGAAGTGTTTCCCACACTGTACATAAGGAGAATGTTGCTATGAGAAGAACATCGCGCGTCATCTCTCTTGTGCTTTCGCTTATCACTGTAGCGTGCTTGTTTATCAGCATGGGTGTTACGGTGTTTGCCGCTTCAGACCCGGCAGATGATAAGGAGCTGACAAGAGAACCTGTAAGAGTTACCGCCTCGACTATCGTCCTGGACGGTATCAACACTGATTATGAATTCATGATCTGTGACAAAAACGGAGAAAGAATCGACGGGTTATCCCAGTGGGTTATTCCCGAATGTAACGGATTGACCTTTAGCGGTCTTGAGGACGGAACAACCTATATGATCAAATCACGCGACGGCGTGACCAAGGTTGAGAGCGTAGGACTTTTGGTAACTACCGAAAAGATGGCTAATCTGCTCCTGCCCATGATCATTCTTGCACTGGTATTTATCTGTGAGATACTCGCTATCGGTGGCAGACTTGCCAACAACAACAAGGTGAAAAAGACCTCCGGAAGACTTGCGGCATTAGCGCCTATGATGTTCTTGGGCGTATATGTTCCGATGGAGTCCATAATTATTCTCGCAGTTGAGGCTGCCGCCGTTGTAATTGCAGCTGCCGCACTGGTCAACATTGATAAGCTTGAGAAGCCCGAGGAAGAAGCAGTTGAAGAGGCTGCCGAAGAGGTAGTCGAAGAAGCTGCCGAGGAAGTAGTTGAAGAAGCTGCCGAAGAGGTAGTCGAAGAAGCTACTGAAGAGGTAGTCGAAGAAGCCGCTGAGGAAGTAGTCGAAGAAGCTGCTGAAGAAGTAGTTGAAGAAGCCGCTGAGGAAGTAGTCGAAGAAGCCGCTGAGGAAGTAGTCGAAGAGGTTGCCGAGGAAGTAGTCGAAGAGGCTGCTGAAGAGGTAGTTGAAGAGGCTGCCGAGGAAGTAGTCGAAGAGGCCGCTGAGGAAGTAGTCGAAGAAGCCGCTGAGGAAGTAGTTGAAGAGGCTGCTGAGGAAGTAGTTGAAGAGGCTGCTGAGGAAGTGGTCGAAGAAGCCGCTGAAGAGGTAGTCGAAGAAGCTGCTGAGGAAGTAGTCGAAGAAGCTGCTGAGGAAGTAGTCGAAGAAGC
>JAFVTO010000095.1 GCA_017503165.1 Clostridia bacterium
ACCGTTACCTATGTACTCGTTGAGTACAAGCGGCTGGTACTGCGTAAGAACACCCACAGTATCTATTCCGGAATTGATGCAGTTTGATAGCGGGAAGTCGATAATACGGTACTTTCCGCCAAACGGCACAGCAGGCTTTGCCGTTTTCTCAGTTAAGGTGTAGAGTCTGCTTCCCTGCCCACCGGCAAGAAGCATTGCCACACATTCTTTTTTCACAGACATTGCATTTTCCCCCTTATTATTGACACGCCATCAGCGTGTTGTTTCCTTTTTTTATCCTGCACTGCCCCAACATTGCGGCAACCATTCCTTCAAGCACAGCGCTGTTATTTTCAAGCATATCCGCGGTGTTTCTCCACACTCGGCAGCTACTACCTACCGATCATGCACGAAAGCAATCTGTCTTAATCTCCGCAAAAGCCTTCATACCGCGCCTTGGAGCAAGATAGATACCGCTTCTCTGAGAAAGAGATACCTTAAGCCGTCCACCGATCAGCCGAACCGCGTTGGAATTCATGTAATCCTCACTGGAAAACACCACCTCCCACTCCGTATCTGACGGTCGCGCGCCGCCGTCAACATCAGGATACGGAATATCATCCGGAAGCGTCAGAAGATAGTCGGTAACGTCCACTCCGGAAAAATTGAATACGCAGAGCAGCCTTCCGCCTGAGCGATTTCTTCGCTCAAAGGCAAGCAGATTCCTTTCCGACTCGTCGGCAAGCACCCATCGGAAGCCGTTCCACGAAAAATCGTCTGCCCAAAATTCATCGTTACGCAAATAGAAATCGTTTAGCGCACCCACAAAGTCTCTGAAGCTCTTATGATTATCGAAATCCGTCATAAACCATTCAAGCTGTTTATCGGGACTTCGATGGCTGAACTGCCCGTATTCGTCGCCCATGAAGCTGATCTTTTTACCCGGATGAGACATCATGTACATACAGAACACCCTCAGCCCCTTGAACTTGTCCTCTAACTGACCGAACTGCCGTTCAATAAGCGAGCAGCCTTCTCCGAATACATCGGCGCGGAATGCAGGAAGAACGTGCTTCTCGCTGAATGCCGACGTCATGGAATAGCTGAGCTTTCCGTGCAGATATTTTCTGAAGATCGGATCGGTCTGCACATATTCGAACAGATCGTTCGTCCAGCCCACGTTCCACTTCAGACTGAATCCCAGTCCGCCATCAGCCACACTGTCCGTGAGCCTGGACCACGCCGTGGACTCCTCCGCTATCATCAGAACGTCTCCAAAACGGGCTCTTATCTCTTCATTCAGACCTCTGAAAAGCTCTACTGCACATCCGTTGATGGCAGGGCTGTCAAGATTTGCAATGCTCCAGTCAAGCTCTCCACCCAACTCAGGATAGAGCAATCGCTCCACTGAAGAAACATGCAGACCGTCGAAATGGTATTTTTCCAACCAATATACCGCATTTAAGATCAAATATTCCCGCGTCTCTTCTCGGCTCAGATCAAGTAAGTCAGCCCTACCGTCTTCCCCAAACACATCGACGGACTCCATGTCGCTCCGTGCGTGCACACCGTCTGTCCCAACATATCCGATAATGTCCCATTCGGCTATCACGCCTATTCCGGCACAGTGAAGACGGTTTACAAAGCCCTTCAGATCACACGGAGAGCCGTGCTTTGGATCGGGGGTGTAAAGTGCCTTCTCCGAAGCTTTGCTACCGACTCCCGTTTTTATACCGAGGACTCCCATCAGCTGAACGTGAGTATATCCCATTTGCTTTATATAAGGAACCAGTCTCTCCGCGATTTCGCCATAGCTCAGATACTCTCTGTCTCTGCCGCCGCGGGTTTGCCAGGAGCCGAGATACAGTCTGTATATATTCAGCGGCATACAGTAAGCGAAATCATCACTCTGCCTTACGGTACGTTCTCTGTATTTCAGCCATTCCGCATCTGTCCATTCATAGTCCAAAGCTGAAGAACAAGCCCCCCAACCACCGTTCGCGCCCTCAAGGCTTATACCCTGGTGAGACTTGCAGGATGAAGAGATCCTGCTTTTTTGGGCAGTCATAAAGCCACTTCCTTTCGATTTACCGACTTTCGGGCGAAGCCGTATCATTATAAAGCTATCGGCATTTGTTATAAATTCAAAGCCGACAACGTTCAGCATTTCGTTCAATACTTACATCACTTACATTATATACTATTGTTTTTCTTGTGTCAAGATGATTTTTTATTTTATCTGTATTTTTCTCCGCTTTTTTTGCTATTTTTATAAGCTTTCCCCACCGTTCAACCTCATCAAAATGATTTTGAACGCCCGCGTCTTATCTCGGCATATCTTTTTTTGGTTGCCTCTCCGCCCCTGAGATGTCTTTCTGCCTTATTTTTTTCCAGTATCTCACGAACCTCGGCGTAAAGCCCACGGTTAACGTACCGAAGCTGCACCGTAACCTCTTTATGTACCGTTGATTTTGACATTCCGAATTTTTTTGCCGCGGCTCTGACTGTAGCCCCGCTCTCAACTATGTATTTTGCAACTTCCTCGCAACGGGAAACGCCGTTGTCTCCGTGCAATCGGATCTCGGAATGCGTATTCAATTTTCAAAAATTCCTTTCCGTCTGTATCAGGCCGTATCAATGATCAAGCAAAGGTAATCTATTCCTCAATGACACAGCCCCTTGAACTATTCTATGCCGCAAAAAGGCTTATAATGCAATCAGAAATAAAAAACCATGGAACGGAAGAAAAAATATGGCGCTGTAACAGAGGATGACTTGCCAATTTTCTGTACGGTTGAACAAGAAAAATCAAGAAATGAACTGTCCTTTAACGAATACGCCGCTAATTTAACAAAAGAATTGCATATTTCCTCTTGCAAAATAATAAAATATGTGGTAAAATGAAGTACGAATTGAGAGTTTACGGAAAACGCAGTCTTGAAAGGAATGATCAAAATGAAGAAAATAACCAAAGGAGTAATAGCCGCAGCAACCGCAAGCGCAGTAGGAGGCTATCTGGCACTGATCGCCCCTCGTCTCTCCATGCGCAACGGAACCTCTAAGTTCATAGGCAAGGTTTTTGCCCATAGAGGTATATATGGCGGAGACGTAAGAGAAAACTCACTTGAGGCATTCGAAGCGGCAATGGAAAACGGTTACGGAATAGAACTTGACGTAAGAGTCAGCGCAGACGGACAGGCAATGGTATATCACGACCCGAGCCTTACCCGACTTTTTGGAGAAAATTCCCTTATCTCTGAGTTGGATGCCGACACACTGCGCCGCGAATACGATATTCCCACCCTGAAGGATGCTTTGGATATGATCAACGGAGCTGTCCCACTGCTTATTGAGATCAAGTGCGATGGCTCGGATATTTCACTTTGCCCGATAGCGATGGACGTTCTCAAGGATTACGAGGGAGATTACGCTATCCAGTCATTTAATCCGCTGGTCCTTCGTTGGATGAAGAAATACCATCCCGATGTCATACGCGGACAGCTTTCCACCTCCTTCACCCTTGACGGAATGCTATCCCCCCGTTATTTCGCTATAGAAAACCTGTTCACTAACTGTGTCACCAAGCCGGATTTTATATCATACAACCACAAATATGCGGGAAACATTTCTCTGAACGTATGCAGGAAGCTATATAAGGTCCCAACCTTCGCCTGGACTCTCCGCACATCAGAGCAATGGAATCACTGTGCCGACAGATTCGATTCATACATCTGCGAGGATCTCCCCAAAAAGAAAAAGCGGCAATAATCCGCCTCAAAGCAAATATATAATGAGCTAAGCTACAGAGGGCGTTTGGATAACACCCTGTATGAATTTGGAAAGAAAAAGAGAAAGGGACGGCAAAACCAATGGAAACAGAGAAGCTTGGCAAAGCCCTGTGCGAGAATATCGGAAAAGTGGTATTTTCCCAGGAAAAGACCATAATGCTGGCAGTTACCGCGTTATTAAGCGGCGGTCACGTCTTGCTCAACGATATTCCGGGAACCGGAAAGACCATGCTTGCAAGAGCATTGGCTGCATCGGTTGACGGAACCTGCAAGCGAATCCAGTTGACCCCCGACCTGCTACCGTCCGACATCACCGGCATAAACTTTTACAACAGAAAGGAAAACGAATTTGTTTTCCGCCCCGGTCCGATCTTCTCGAATATAGTAATAGCAGACGAGATAAACAGGACCACACCAAGAACCCAGTCTGCGCTGCTTGAGTGTATGAACGAGCGACAGGTAACGGTAGACGGGACCACATATCCCCTTGAAGAGCCGTTTATGGTCATCGCCACCTCAAACCCCATAGAGCAGCAGGGAACTTTTCCGCTCCCCGAGGCGCAGCTGGACAGATTTCTTATGCGACTCACCCCGGGATATCCCGAATACGCCGGGGAAAAGAAGATGCTGGATATTTACCGTGAGCAGACGCCTTTATCCGATCTTAATCCGGTGTGCACCAAAGAGGATATCGTTCTGGCAAGCGCAGAGGTGCGCAAGATCAAGGTAAGCGATGAAATATCCGACTATATCTTGAGAATTGCCGCGGAAACCAGATCAAATGAGCGCATTCGCCTGGGAGTGAGCCCCAGGGGCTGCCTTGCGCTTATGAGAGCATCTCAGACACTGGCGGCTCTTATGGGCAGAGGTTATGTTCTCCCTGAGGATGTGCAGGAGCTTGCCGCTCCGGTGCTTGCTCACCGCATAATTCCACGCTCCAACTCAACCCTGAAGCTGGGAAATTCCGCCGAGGCGCTGATAGAAACGGTGCTTACCTCCGTTCCCGTGGTAAAAGCATAAAAAACGCGTTAATATACGTCTCAACGACCCAATAAGCTTGGCTCCAATTATTAATCTCTGAAAAATTAAAGGATCATATCCTCCGAGCATTTCGGAAAACGGATATGATCCTTTTTATATGAATTATAAACTCTGAAATTCCCTGCGAAATCTCACTGATGAACAGCTCTCAAAGGCGGATTTCTTGGGATTTACCGCGGCAGTTTGCGCACCAACTCCAGATCAGCGTATTCACCCTTGAGTTTTTCAACATTGATCGCGCTATCCGAAAGGTCGATATCGGTCATGCCGTCATCCGCCTTGAGCATCCACCCCTTTTTGGTAAAAACAACTTGCTCCAAGGCATTGCAACCCTTGAACACGTTCTTCCCTAACGATCTCACACCGTCACCGAAGGTAACACTTTCCAGCGTTTTCATTCCCTCAAAAGCAATATTTCCGATCCAGCCGCCACGCACAGTAACCGATACGAGCGAGTTTGGTACGTAAAAATTCTTCCCATCATCGAGCGAGCTGTTTACAATATATGAATTGTTGTAGTAACCCCAATTGAAAAGAAAGCAGATAGGTCTCGAAATACTGCTTTCCGCCGTCTCGTTGAGATAAGGCAGGTCAAGCTCGGCAAGCGACTTACATTCGCTGAACGCATAATTCCCTATTCTTTTAACACCGTCGCCTACCGCTATCTTTTTGAGATTGTTGCATCCGTCGAAGGCAAGCCCATATATAGATCCTCCTGTGACAGTTACCGTTTCAAGTCCGAACGGAAGATAAAACACCGTTCCACTTGACGGTGCCGAGCTGAACTGCTCAGTCTTCGCACTGCCCTCGTAATACTCTACGCCGAAAATATAGCCGAAAAGCGTCTGTCTGAACTCGCTGTCATCATAATTAGTCGGTCGCTCAATACCCGAGCCTACAAACGGAAGGGTTATGCTTGTAAGTCCGGAGCAACCGTTAAAAGTGCCCTCGCCTATACTTTTCACACTGTCCGGTATTATTATGTCCGTCAGTCCGGAGCAACCCGAGAACGCGCCCTTTGCTATATCCTCTACCCCGTCAGAAAAGGTAACCGACTTAATATTAACCGACCGCGCAAACGCCTGCATACCCACAGTCTTTACACTGCCCGGAATAACC
>JAFVTO010000096.1 GCA_017503165.1 Clostridia bacterium
AAATATTTTTCAATATAAAATAAAATGCTTTTCGCCCGAAGGAAGAAAAGCTACCTTAAATCAAGGCGAAGCCTTGTATGAAATCCGCAACTTGTCTGCGGTATGGAATCATCACGGAGTGATGTATGGAATCAATCCGAAGGAGAAATGCACGCTGATGCGTGATGCCATACGCCTGCGGCGATTACATACACGCCTGCGTCGTGATTCCATACCAATCCTTCGGATTGGATAGAAAAAAGCAAGTCGAATGACTTGCTTTTTTCTTGGAGCGGATTACGGGGCTCGAACCCGCCACCTCGACCTTGGCAAGGTCGCGCTCTACCAAATGAGCTAAATCCGCATACCCCTCTGACAGGTGGTAGTCAAGGGATGGTGCCTCCGGTCGGAATCGAACCAACGACACGGGGATTTTCAGTCCCCTGCTCTACCGACTGAGCTACAGAGGCAAAAATGGCGACCCGAAGGGGACTCGAACCCCTGACCTCTAGCGTGACAGGCTAGCGTTCTAACCAACTGAACTACCGGGCCGTATATGGTGGGAACAACAGGGCTCGAACCTGTGACCCTCTGCTTGTAAGGCAGATGCTCTCACAGCTGAGCTATGCTCCCATATTGGAGAAAGTTTCTCTCTCTCGCTGCGACGGACATAATTATAACACGTTTGCTTGAGTTTGTCAATACCTTTTTCAAAAAAAATGAAAAAATTTTTTTAGTATTTTTTGAGTCAGCTTCCAAAGTGAATTTTTCGGTGGAAATGTATTAGAATTCAGTGTGTGAGTTACTCGGATTTTCCTGTTTTTATTGGCTCTGTCACCGCATCTGACTGATTTTGGGTGGAAAAATACCGCGAGATCCTATGGGGTTTGTTCAGTCACGGGCATCGGAGAGTATGCGCCTTGGCTAAACACTTGTCTTTCCTGTGTTTTTCTTGCAGAATTCTCCAAAGGATTAATCAGTCATCCTCTGCGGTGACAGAGCCTTTTTATTATCCCCTGCCGCAATCCGGATTTTACGGACCGGTTGTATCAGGTGAGCGTAAGCTTGTCGAGATTCAGAAATTCCTCCACCGACATCTGGTCAAACATTGGAACCGATACGGATGCGGCGCATTTTTCACAGTATATCAGAACCGATGACATTCTGTCGCCCACAAATTTGAACTCATACTTTCCGCACGCTCTTCCGCATTTACAGGATATTGCTCTCTCATCCTCCAGCTCGCACAGCATGAAATGCACCACAGATTGAAGATGGGGGTCTGCTATCTCCTCTCCGTGGATGCGGTCGTCCGCCTCCTTAGCCTCCGCGAATTCTCCGAATTCCTCAACGCCGGATTCCCGCAGAAGCTGAACAAATTCCTCGTCTGCCTTCTCGGCGGCGTCCTTTACTGCGTCCTTGTCGCCTATAAGACAAATATCTATTCCGGAATACGTGCAGGCGAGCTTTATTGTGTCTCCCTTGAAAAACTTGGTGTGACTGAGCACATATGTGTGGGGGTTGGGACAGATAAAGCAGGGAACAGAGATCCTTATCTTGCGGTCGTTTGTATAAGTGGCGGTAAGCTCGCTGCCTCCGCATTCGCATTTAAGCTTTATCATATCTCCCGAAAGCGCGAATACGCCCACTATACTGAACACCATCTGTCCGCACTTCGGGCATCTGTACGCTATATTTGTTTCCTTTGGATCGAGTATCATTTTATATCTGTTCCTTTCAGTTCTGTGTTTCGGCGTTCTCTGCCGTTTCCGATTTTTCGGCTATTGCCTTGTTTCAGCCGATCTCGCTGCCCTACGACTGTGGCGCAGGCTCTTTGTCCGTATAAGACGGTCGGGGGAGTATATCCTTGTTTTCGCTCTCCGGCGGATCGTAGAAATAGATCTGCGGCGCGTAATCGTATCTGTACATAAGAAGCTCAGCGACGGCGTTTTCCGCGCCGCTTACATCCTCTATGTAGTATACCTCAAGAGTCAGAGTGGTAACGTCGTCCATGTCCACGCCCTCGAAAATAACGTGTCTGTAGCCGTATCCGCTTTTCGAAGCCGACGTATAGGTATATTCGGTATATACCTTTCCGAAATTGTCCCGAAGCTTGAAAACGAATATCTCACCTGCGGGCAGTGCTTCAAGACCGTAGTCGCTTTTAAGATAGTTCAGCGCTCTTTCGTTATATCTCACCGTCGCCTGGAACTGACCGATTGATTTTATATGGGTTATCTGGCTTATTGAGTACATACTGTCCTTGCTGAAGCTGTCCAGGGAGGGATAGTACGTGACCTTGAAATCCTTCCCCTCCTCTTCGTATGCCGCTATGGCGCTCCCGTTCCAGAGCATGGTGCGCATATCCTTGGGCGGCTTGGAAAATATCAGTCTCAGTACAAGAAAACCTAAAACCAGAAATACCAGTGTCACAAATCCTATGGAAAAGGTCTTTTCGGCTATTTTTCGCAGCTTGGATTTTTCCGGACGCCAGTTGTCGTCCTCATGCTCAAACTCATTATACATATTATGTTGGCTTCCTCTCGCGGGTATTATGTGGAGGACTGTCCGCTTTAGTTCTGTATTTAACCGGGATAGCCCCCTGAAAATGCTTTCTGCTTTATTTTAGCACATTTTTTTCGATTATTCAAGTAAATTTAAACAGATACTCTTGACACATTATAAATTATTTGTTAAAATTGAGGTTAAAGAACGGATTTGGGGCGGTGCTGTCCGCGTTGACTGATGCTTGCGCCGGGCATACTCTGCCTCAGTTATCCGAAGGTCCCGAAACGAAATAATAGAATAAGGAAATAATAGAATGGAATACCGTATTTCAAACAAACTGGCTAATCTTGCTCCCTCTGCTATCAGGGAGATATTTAAAAGCCTTACCGATCCCGAGATAATTGCGTTTGCTGCCGGTAACCCTGCGGCAGAATCATTTCCTGTGGATTTTATACGCAACGCAGCTGCCGAGGTTTTGAACGATATGCCGATCACCGCTCTTCAGTACGGCATTACGGAAGGTCAGCCCGGGCTGAGAAAGGCGACCGCGCAAAGACTTTCACAGGTCTTTGGGATCGGCAGAGAGTTCGACGATACCGTTATCGTGACCGGTGGTCAGCAGGGAATAGAGCTTGCCTGCAAGACCATGTGCAACGAGGGTGACGTGGTCATCTCGGAAAACCCCAGCTTTATCGGCGCTCTTAATGCCTTTCGCTCCAACGGTGCGAGGATAGTCGGAGTTGACGTCGATGACGACGGAATGAACCTGGAAAAATTAGAGGCGGCTCTCAGGGCGAACCCCGAGGCAAAGCTGATATATATTATTCCCACCTTCCAGAATCCCATGGGAATTACCACGTCGCTTGAAAAGCGCAAGGCAATATACGCCCTTGCAAAGAAATATAACGTTATGATACTTGAGGACAATCCCTACGGTGAGCTTCGCTTCTCGGGAGAGTCGGTTCCTACCATCAAGAGCATGGACGAGGACGGCATAGTTATCTATTGCGGATCCTACTCCAAGGTGCTTTCCTCGGGACTTCGTCTGGGCTTCGTTTGCGCTCCCAAGCCGGTGCTTTCCAAGATGATAGTGGCAAAGCAGGTTGAGGATGTGCATACCAACGTGCTTTCTCAGCTTATCTGCCAAAGATTTGTGACAAGCGACAGATTTGAGCCTCATCTGGAGTCTGTCCGCGCGCTTTACAGAAGAAAATGCGGACTTATGCTGGAGGAGATGGACAAGTGCTTCCCCAAGGATGTTAAGTTCACCCGCCCCGAGGGCGGACTGTTCCTTTGGTGTACCCTGCCGAAGAAGATTGAGTTGAACGGATTTGTCAAGACCGCGCTGGCTAATAAGGTGGCGGTGGTGCCGGGATTGGCGTTTAATTGCGATCCCGCCGCGCCCTCCGACTCCTTCAGAATGAATTACTCCACCCCTTCTGATGAGCAGATAGTTCGCGGAGTCCGTATTCTCGGTCAGATCCTTCGGGGCGAGACCCTCTGAGGGCAGGATAAAAGCTCCAAAACACGCACGCACCCCCGCAAACACGCGGCAAATCATGCTAATATCCCAAAGAAAGGCAATTTGACATAATGGACAACCTGACAGATATACAAAATAAGAAAACAATATTCTCCGGCGTTCAGCCCAGCGGAAATCTCACCATCGGCAACTATCTGGGAGCTATCCGCAACTGGGCGGAGCTGCAGGAGGCATATAACTGCCTTTACTGTGTGGTGGATCTTCATGCCATCACCGTAAGGCAGGTTCCCGCCGAGCTTCGCAGACGTACCTATGAAACTCTCGCTATCTATATAGCGGCAGGGCTTGATCCGGAAAAGAATACTCTGTTCGTACAGAGCCACGTTCCGGAGCACGCGCAACTCTCATGGGATCTGAGCTGCTATACCATGTTCGGAGAGCTGAGCCGAATGACTCAGTTTAAGGATAAGAGCGCCAAGAATGCGGACAATATCAACGCGGGGCTTTTCACCTATCCGGTTCTGATGGCGGCTGATATACTTCTCTACAAGGCGGATTTGGTTCCGGTGGGACTGGATCAGAAGCAGCACCTTGAGCTTGCCCGTGATATAGCTGTGCGTTTTAACGGTCTGTATAGCGATACCTTTACCGTGCCGGAGGGATATATCCAGAAGACCGGCATGAAGATAGCCTCTCTTGCCGAGCCTACCAAGAAGATGAGCAAGTCGGATTCCAACGAGAATGCCACGGTCAGAATTCTTGACGATCGGGATGCGATAATCCGCAAGTTCAAGCGCGCGGTGACCGATTCGGATACGGTTGTCAGGTATGCCGAGGGCAAGGACGGTATCAATAATCTCATGACGATATACTCCTGCTTTACCGGAGCTTCATTTGAGGAGATAGAGCATCAGTTTGCAGGTAAGGGCTACGGTGATTTCAAGTTGGCGGTGGGAGAGACGGTGGCGGATAAGCTGGCGCCCATACAGGCGGAATTCAAGCGACTGATGGCGGACAAGGCATATCTTGAGTCGGTTATGAGGAGCGGCGCGGAAAGCGCTTCCCGTATTGCCTCACGGACACTTGCCAAGGTGCACAGAAAGCTGGGCTTTGTTCAGCTGAGATGACATCAGCATCGACGGGAGAATGCCGCGGTGACGCATCTCCGTTGAATCAGACGTCAAATGCTTACGTTAAGGAGTGATTTCTGTCAATGTTGCTTTTTGCCTGTATTCTGGCGGTTGTGATTTCCTTTGCTTTTACCTTCCCGATAAGAAAATATATAGCGCCTAAGCTCGGCTTTATGGATCATCCGAAGGACGGACGGCGCATGCATACCGAGGCGAAGCCGCTTATAGGCGGACTGTCGGTATATGTTGCATTTTCCGTCAGCTCACTGGTGTTCGGATACGGCGAGACTGCGCTTCCGTTTATACTCGGTGGCGGATTGATAGTTCTGTGCGGTATGGCGGATGACCGTTTCTCCATCAAGCCGATATATAAGCTTATTTGCCAGGCTTTGGCCGGAGTATTGCTTTGCTTTTTCGATGTAACGGTAGAGCATCTCTGTGTTTTTAATACGGTCATTGATCTTGGTATCCTCAAATACCCTATGACGGTGCTGTGGGTTGTGGCGGTTACAAACGCCTTCAATCTCATAGACGGGCTTGACGGTCTTTGCACCGGTCTGAGCATTATTTCCTCCGGAGGCGTCGGACTCCTTGCGCTGGCAAACGGTCATAGCGAGGTGTTTGTGTGCGCCATGATACTGATGTGCGCGGCGCTGGGATTCCTTGTTCATAACGTTTATCCCGCCAGGATATTCCTGGGTGATACGGGAGCTATGTTCTTCGGCTTCGTATTGGCGGCTATGAGCATGGAGGTCACCTACGTAAGCGATACAAAGATCCCGTCCATAGTGGTGATCACACTTATCGGTCTTCCGGTGTTTGACACAACCTATGCCATAATCAGAAGGATATGCCGCAAAAAGCATATCATGGAGGGTGATAAGGAGCACATTCACCATGTGCTGTGCCGTAGCCATTCTCAACCGGTCACGGTGGCTCTTATGTATCTTGCCGCAGTGGTATGCGTGGGTATCTCCCTTATAATGACAGGCGGTACCTCAGGAGAGGCGATAGGCTACGTTCTTGCCGCGGCGGCAGTGGCATACGGGATATACCGTTTCGGTGTTCTGGGTAAATGCGCGGCGGGAGACGGAGAGTCAGACTGCGATGCCGCGGCTGCAGATGCCGAGGCAGAGACCGAGGAGAGGGCTGACGAAGGAAAGGCCGGTCAAGCCAAATCCGATGCCGTAAACGACGCCAAAGCTGACGTTGAAAATTGAACCGTTTAAAAATTGAGCCGTTTAAAAATTGAGCCGTTTAAAAATTGAGCCGTTTAAAAATTGAGCCGTTTAAAAATTGAGCCGTTTAAAAATTGAGCCGTTTAAAAAT
>JAFVTO010000097.1 GCA_017503165.1 Clostridia bacterium
GGTGTACAGCTCTCAAGAGCATTATCATACCCAAAACCATAAAAATAGTTGAAGAAAACGCTTTCAACAGATGCCAGAACCTCAGTGATATTTATTACGCGGGCGACAGGGCGCAGTGGGAGGACGTGATGAAAGTGAATTCGAAGCTTCCGGATAGCGCAATGCTGCATACTGATTACGTGAAGGAAACCGTAATAGATGGCTGTGTCTGCGTAGAGGGTGTAATGCAGAGATATATCGGTGAGGGCGGTTCTGTTACGATACCTAAAGATGTGACAGGCATCGGAAAAAGGGCTTTTGCGGGATGCGATAGCATAACGTCAATTCTCATACCCAATTATCTTACGGTGATAGCAGAGGAAGCATTCGCTGAGTGCCCGATTAAATCTGTTAACATAAAAGGAACTGTTGAGACTATTGGTCGCGGAGCATTTAAAAACTGCAGGAGCCTTGTGTCGTTTAAAACTGCAGATCTTGTGGCAACTATTGAAAGTGAAGCCTTCTTGGGGTGCATCGGTCTTAGTGCGTTCGATGTTCCGAAAGCAGTGAAGAGGATTGGGGATTATGCTTTTGCCGGTTGTGTGGGACTGGAGTCCGTTACGATACCTAAGAATGTAATGAGTATAGGCGACGGTGTGTTCAGTGATTGCTCAGGTCTGCGTGATGTTTATTTTGAGGGTATACAGCAAGATTGGGATAAACTTAACGTCGATCTTCCCCCAAAAGCCGTTTTCCGCTGTGAGGAAAAGAAATATTACGTTATTGATACAAATTATAAGCGCAAAGCTATAGTTGCATCGGTATTTGAGCCTGCTGCAAGAGAGCTTCTGGAGTGCGTGCTCAAGATAGAGGGCGAAAACTATTCAAGCTACGATAACAGCGATGATGAAAGAGCCTCGTCATCAAGCAACCAATATGGCTTTGTCAGATACGGGCGGATAGATCCGTTCAACGACAACGACTATATAATTTGGGATGGTGATCGCCCGAGGGGAGTTGTCTTCCGCGTAAAGTCAGGGCGTGACACCTCATATCATAGATTCTATTTTGACCAAAGCATAAATGAGACAGTGAGATTAGGGTACAGTGCATCACATAGCTCCAGCTATACATATATAAACAACATTAAGCTTGTCAAAAAGGGTGAGGACGGCGCGCCGGATGAAGGCGGTTATATTAATTTCAACCCAAGCGAGAATTATCCCGATTTCTGACAGCATTTCCAAAAGGGGTGAGAAGTATCTTCAAAGCCCATGGCATTTAGCCTGACAGCGGATGGATACCGTTTTTCAAAGAAAGGCATAACTGTATAAATAAAAGACTTGTACATGGCGGATATTGCGAATGTATCCTGAGTGTACAAGTCTTTTTAGTGTGTGTTGCCGCCTGTTTCATAAGGAATTAATCAATCGTGGGGAGAAATATTTATAATATGCTCCAAACTGAATGAGCGTCAATTTGTTTTGAGAGACCTTATATAGCATACACTGTAGGAAAAAAGTAAGGCGAGGATCGAGTATGTTATATATTCAATGATACACATACTTATCCAGTCATAGGGAAATAAGAAAACCGGAGCGCATATATATGCTGTGATTGCTAAAATATCTCCGACGGCAAGAAGAACAGTTTTGGTTATGCTCGTTTGTACGGCAAGTCCCTTGAATGCCTTGTTTGCGGCAATCCCCATCGCAATACATACGGTTATTAGAGTTATGTATATTGTGGGAAAAATTGGCGTTGCTGCAATATGGCAAGACAGAACCGGGAATGGTGCGAGGATTGCCCATGCGCACCAATATCCGATATTTCTTTTTACAAACAAGCAGATCAAGCTACATGCGAGAGCAGAAAGAAGGAATGGCAATGGAATATAGTAATCTTCAATGTCATTAGTCAGAATAAAAAGTATAATGCTTGCTAACAGTGTTGACGCCAATAAGATGCAGCCCACGATTTTAACAGTGGGAAAAGCCGGCGGACTCGCCGGAGCTTCTATGCGGTATTCTCTGCGGGTTTCCGTTTGTGATCGTCCGGTCAGCTCATCAAGCGTTACTCCGAACACATCACACATTTTCATCAGTTTATCTAAATCAGGTATTGCAGCATCCGTTTCCCATTTGGATACGGACTGGCGGGATACGTCCAACATATCCGAAAGCTCGCCCTGGGACAGATTCTTCGATGTTCGTAAGGCATAAATATTTTCTCCTAAGCTCATATTGCAGTTTCTCCTTTGTTTTGATGATTCAATTATATCACTTCGGATCATTTTTTTCAACCAATTCGCCTTGGAAATTTAGCAACTAACGGTTGCAATCTAAGAAAAACGGCTTGTTGGGAGGTTCTGTGAGGTAAAAGAGTCGCTGTACGGCGCCGTGGGATGCGGATAGTAAAGCTCTGACGAAGAATCTGCTTAAAATGTCCTATTGACTTTTATTTTGAAATATGATACAATAAAAAATATGGATCGAAACATAAAAACTGCCATCCCTTTTTTCCGGGATAGCAGTTATCTTTGATATTATCGGTGATCAGTTGGAATGTGCTTCGGTGAGAACATCGTTTTCTCTTCTGAAAAGCAGAGAGATGCACCAGAGAGCAGAAAGTCCCACCAGAGTATATATTATTCTGGAGATCAGAGATGCCTGACCGCCAAAAAGCCATGCCACGATATCAAACCTGAAGATACCGACGCTTCCCCAGTTGATTCCGCCGATAATGAGTAATATCAATGCGAGTCTGTCCAGCATCTGAATTACCGTGCCTTTCCTTGGGTCTGGGTCATTTAGCGTATTCTGTATCTAACCGACTCAGTCCCTGTTACTTTTTTATTCGGGAAGTGTTCCCGAAATTAATATGCGCAGATGCTTTTTAGTTATTCGAGGAAAAATTTATATAAAGTGCTTTAATATTTTTAACACAAAATAAAGATACGGTGTATGCTGAAAAGAAATATATTCAAAGGCTTAACACTCTCAAACGAAAGGAACACACATAATAATGAGAATGAGAAGAAAGCGCAACGGCGCTCAAAGATTGCAGAATTGCTCCGAATATATGTTATCACAGCCGCCATATGTCAAATCAGAAAACGAAAGGCTGATGATAGAGATAGGGTGCGGTAAGGGAGCGTTTATGCTTGCGCTTGCGGCGCGTGAGCCTGAGACTACGTTTATTGCTATAGAAAAGGTTCCGGACGTCATACTTCTTGCCGCGGAAAAGATCAAGGCGAGCGAGCTTCCTAACGTAAAGCTTCTGAATGCAGATGCAGGAACTCTTGCTCAATGGTTCGCGCCTGGGAGCATTGAGCGCATATATCTGAATTTTTCCGATCCTTGGCCACGTCCTAAGCACGCCAAGCGTCGCCTTACCGCTCCTGCGTATCTGGAGCTTTACAAGACGTTGCTTTCCCCCAACGGAGCTATTTTTTTTAAAACAGACAATAGAATACTGTTCGATTATTCCCTTGAAACCTTGGAGCAAGCAGGGTTCCGTCTTGAAAATCTGACTTATGATCTGCACAACAGCGAGTACGAGGAAGGGAATATACATACGGAATATGAGGATAATTTCTCTGCAAAGGGCTTCAGCATCAACCGTGTTGAAGCATACGTAAATTAACGGAAATACAATAAGGGCTATGTCATCAGTGCCATTATGCATCTGAGTGACATAGCCCTTTTTCGGCGGTTTTAAATTTCTGTTATAACGGTCAGTGTATAATTTCAGCCCTGCTTTTCTTCATCTCCCATATAGCGACGTGAAAAACGCTTTTTTGCGGTCACTGTGACCGTGTCTGAGGAAAGAGTGTCTGAATAAACGGTAAGAGTTACTTCACCGGCATTCTTGGTGCGAACAGCGGCAAGCGCGTGTCCCTCGAAGGTATGACAGATCTTTGAGGGATAGTCATCTTCATTGCAGGGATCTCCGCTGTAAAGACACAGAAGCTCACCGCCGGATACCGCACAGCGAAGTTCGTGGGCTTCATGGGTGACGAGATTTCCGGAAGCATCAAGAATGGAGATGGGGAAGAATGCAATATCTCTTCCGTCGCTTACAAGACGGTCCTTTTCCGCCTCGACCTTTATCTGAACAGCTTTGCCGGTTGTCTTTAATGTATATCTTGAGCACTCAGCGCCATTCTTGTAAGCTACAGCAGTGAGCTCTCCGGGCGCATAGATGATCAAAGCGCTTGCTATTGCCTTTTCGGGAATGCTCTGTGCCACCTTATTGCCGTTCAGATACCATTCGATCAGCTCCGCATCGGTGTAAGTTTCACACTTTACAGGTTTGCCTATGTATTTTTCATCGAAGTTCCAGCTTTCGTGTACATCGTACCAATGCCATCCTGTTCCGGAAAATCCCTCACCTGTGTGTTCAGGGTGGGTTGTGAATATTCTGGGCGGTGTATTACCTTTCCATACGGCTTCGCGGAAATAAGACTGTGGGCGGCGGAAGCCGCACAAATCGAAATCACCTTGATAGCAGGTTCTCCACGGATATTCTGCAAGGGAAATTCCGGGTATAAATCCGTTGCGTGCCCAAGCGGAGCGTCCCGTGCCTGCCTCACCGAGATTATCGTATGCTGTCCAGGTGAAATCTCCGATAAAGTTGCTGTTGCGCATTACTGTATTCCAAGAATCGTAAAAACGCAAAGCGTGGCTCTCCGAGTGCCAGAATATACGGTCGGGATAAAGCTTTGCATCCGACTCAACCCGATCCCACAAATAGTTGTACCCATGAATATCCAAAGCATCAAAGTACGGTGCTGTAAGCTCTGCCCATTTGTCATCGTTAGAGCCATCCGCCTGGCTACCGTACTTATTCTTGATGTATTCTCGGTACTCGGGAGGATCGCATTTTTCAAAACGGTCCCAAAGACCGCAGACAGCCGAGGTTACAGGACGGGTAATGTCGTATTTTCTTATTTCATCCGCCAGCATAGTCGCCCATTCGTAGCCGCATGAGCTACCGTCACGCTCAAGTATCTCATTGCCTATAGAGTAGCTGATAACGCAAGGGTGGTTTCTGTCGCGCTTTACCATATACGATATGTCGCGCTTGCACCAATCCGCAAACCAAAGGTGATAATCTGTGCTCCGCTTTTCCATGTTCCACATATCGAACGCCTCGTCCATTACCAGCATACCGAGCCGATCGCAGGCTTCGAGTAACGCAAGAGACGGGGGATTGTGAGCACTTCTTATGGCGTTATATCCAGCAGACTTCAGCTTTAAGATTTTTCTTTCCTCAGCGGCAGGAAGTGAAATTGCGCCCAAACCGCCGTGGTCGTGGTGTATGCATCCGCCCTTGAGCTTCGTGCTTTGGCCGTTCAAGCTAAAGCCGTGGGTTGTATCGAAGTTGATGGTGCGTATTCCGAATTTTGTCGTGGCAGTGTCAAAAAACTCGTTATCCTCAGACAAAATTGAAGTGTTTAAGGTGTAGAGAGTTGGGTTTTCCGTATCCCAGAGTTTTGGTGCCTCTATATCGAAGAACAGTTGAGTTTCTACGGTTTTTCCTGCTTTTACATCAAGTGTAACGGTTTTGGCTGCCACACCGTTTCCTATCTCGGCATGTATACACACTGTGGTGTCTATGTCGGATATTACGTTATAGGTTACCGCTACCTTTGCCCATTCATTATCCGCGGATATCGTTTTTACAAATATATCCCAAGGCTGTATGCGCACGTCTCCGCCTGTCCACAGAAATACGTCTCTGTATATTCCCGCGCCGGAATACCATCTGGTAGAGGGCTGCATATCGTTGGTGGTTATTTTGATCTTGTTCAGTGCATTCGGGCGGACATTGCTTGTAATATCCACAAGAAACGGCGCATATCCGTGGGGATGCATCGCAACACGCTGACCGTTTATATCAACTTGGGCGCACATATATGCTCCGTCTATATCAAGAACGTAATGCCTGCCGCTCTCAAGCTGCATGTACTTTACATATTCCCCTATGCCACCGTTGAAAAAACCGTTAGCCGCGCCACCGCGTGCATCAGTTGTCCGTGACTGCGCTATCGCGAAATCATTTGGCAGATCAATGGCTATATAATCTCCCTTGTTTACGGAAAGGAGCCAGTCGCTTGAAATGCAGTGTTTGATCATAAATCAATGCCTCTCCTTGCAAAAATTATGCTTTCTTAATTTATTGTACAGTATCTACGAAGTGAAATCAAGAAATTATATGTAAATTTATTCTTCAGCGATAATACGTGAATTTTCGACATTTGGACGTACGAATTCTTCATATGCGAATTTCCAAAGATCTTCCGAGCCTTCTTTTGTCCGCTTGTTTCTTTCCAATATCTGACCGAGCCGCACTGAATGCTCCTCCCAGCTTTTGCCCTCGGAGGCGGAGTTCAGCATAAGGGGCTGTATATTATCCATTGCTCTTGCAAATTTTGCTTCGGGCGTTTGACATTCCTCAAATTCTTCCCAAAGCGAACGAAGCTTTTTGCATTGATCCTCCGGCAAAAGACCGTAAAGCCTTTCGGCAGCCCGCTTTTCGCGTTCGGCTTGTGTTGCCCTTGCAGCCGGATCGTAGCAATACGTATCTCCCGCATCTATCTCCACTATATCGTGAATGAGTATCATGGTGACTGCCTTCAATACGTCTATCTCTTCATTTGCATATTCGCTGAGCAACACCGTCATAAGTGCCATATGCCAGGCATGCTCGGAATCGTTTTCCCGGCGGCTTCCGTCCGAAAGATAGTTCTGACGTGTTATCTGCTTTTCCTTATCTGCTTCAAGTATAAATTCAAATTGCTTTTTTAGACGGTTGTTCATTTGATCGGATTCCTTATTGTTAATAGAGATTGTGTGGTGGATTTGTAGAATAATGTTGTTGGAAAACGGCGTTTATATCATATAAGTTGTTACAAGGTGTCAAATAATGGCTTATGTATCTCTGATGATATTATCCGAATACCTCTGCTGCGGCAATTATTCTGAGAATCTCCGGGTCTGTCTTATCACGACCGTAAGCATCAAAGAATCTGTCACTGTATGCTGTTGTTTTAAGATTAAACCACAAGGTCCACATTCCCCAGAAAAGGTCTATGTGTCTGTCACCGACTCCGCCGTTGCCCAGATCTATAAATCCGCTGAAGCGCCAATTATCCAATATAATGTTTGGCAGGCAGTAATCGCCGTGCAGAAGGGTATCGTTTTTTAGATAATGCTTGTTAGCTTGTAGGAAATCCCAAGCCGCTTTGGCAGAGGGAAAACTCCATTTCTCTGTGAATAGCTCTGTGTCGAACATACCCTTCCGGCTGTTTTCAGCTGCAACGCCGAGATAAGCAGCAGTACGATTCTTTATTGGACAGTCCGACCAGTCGGTTTCGTGAAGTCCTCTGAGCAGCTCTGCTATTGTGTCGCATAGCCTTCGGGGATCGTCAAGGTAAGTACTGTGTGTGCAATCTTCACCGACAACACGTTCTGTAAGCATCCAATCTCTGTCGTATGACAGATAGGAAAGCACACGAGCCCCGAGTCCGAGCTCATTATAGTAATTGGCCATTATAGCCTCGGTACTGAGAGTCCCTTTCGGGGAGGATTTCAGGTAGTAGCCGTTATCCTTATCTATGTAGTATACTCGAGCTTGCTTTGAGCAGCTACTGTCATATATCTTCGCTCCCTTGAGCATGGGACAGAGCTCATCGGGAAGATCGGATATTTCCGAGGTAATAAGAGTTCGCTTCATTTTTGTTATCTCATTTCTTAGGTGATGATACGATAGGTTGGAGAAACGCATGCCTTGTTCAGTCCGACTTAACCGTCCTTTTCTCCTTCATCGGCGCGGCTGAGCAAAAGCACTGCAAGCAAAATCAGTATCATTCCGCTTGCGGATGGAAGGGAGAGCTTTTCATGGAAGATAATGATGCTGAATAATGTTGCGGACATTGGCTCCATTATTGCTAATGCGGATGATGTTCCCGCAGGGAGCACCTTTAGGGCACAGGTATAGAGGATATATGGAATAACGCAGGTGACCAGACCCAGTCCGAGCATAAGCGGTACGGTAACAAACGGCTCCGCTGTCGCGTTCTTCACCAGCTCTGCCGGAGAGAACAAGGTAAGAGAGGATAGGGCAGAGAACAGAAAGGTGTAGAACGTTGCAGAGATCGGCTTGCATCCCTTTCTCATTTGCAGCTTGGTCAATATGTTGTAGGCGCTGTATAAAACACCGGACAAAAAACCAAGCAATATTCCGATGAGGTTGAATTTCAGACCTCCGATAACTCCCGAAACCAGTCCGCATCCAATTAACATGATTGCGACAGATATGCATTTGAGCTTTGTCAGCTTTTCTCCGAGGAAGATCACTGAGTAGATCATTACCATTACAGGGGCGGTATATAAAAGCACTACTGCAGTTGAGATCGATGTTGCTTGCAATGCCGCATAGTAAGATGTAGCTGTGCCGAAAAAGGCTACTCCGCTACCGATAAAAAGGAGCAGCTCTTTGAATCCTGCCCTGAAAGCGCTTCTGTCACGGATCAGGAGAAAGCATCCTATGCCCACAAAAGTCACAGTGGAGCGGATGGCGGTCATTTGCGGAGAGGTGAAACCATAAGGGGCGAGAAAATTTACGAATATTCCGGAGGTTCCCCAGGTGATACCGGCTAAGATGATGTAGATAAACGCAAGTTTTTTCATGATTGAAATGTTTTCAGCTTTCTTTTATGTATGATATCTGCGGGATTATGGTTTTGTGTCTGCGGTGTCAGCTTTTGGCTCAAACCAGTATAGCACGGGTTTGTTTTTTTGTCAATATTTTTATTTGTTCAGGGTTTGTGTTGATAATATGCTGAATAATGTCGAAATTTTAAAAAAAGTGCAGGTTGCACTTGATTTTTATAAATTCAAGTGGTATAATAGAGTACGGTGCCGTGTGTGCGGCAGTAATATCTCATTCGGAGGAGCGGTATGAATTACGATGTAATAATCATCGGGGCAGGTCCCGGAGGTATCTTTTCGGCGTACGAACTGGTTAAGCTCAAGCCTGAGCTTAAGGTAGCGGTTTTTGAAGCGGGACACGCCTTGGAGAAAAGGCATTGTCCTATTGATGGGGATAAGATAAAAAGCTGTATAGGCTGCAAAAGCTGCTCGATTATGAGCGGATTTGGTGGTGCGGGAGCTTTTTCTGACGGAAAATACAATATTACCAACGACTTTGGCGGAACACTGTATGAGTATATCGGTAAACAGAGAGCTGTTGAGCTTATGAGGTATGTGGACGATATCAATATGGAATACGGCGGTGAGGGCACTAAGCTTTATTCAACTGCCGGAACACGTTTTAAAACTCTCTGCATTCAGCACGATCTGCATTTGCTTGAAGCCTCGGTACGTCATCTCGGGACAGACATAAATTATGTTGTTCTGAACAATCTGTACAACTACCTCAAGGATAAGGTGGAGTTCTTTTTCGATACTCCGGTAAATGCTGTGGAAAAAGCGGATGGTGGATACAGAATTGTTAGCGACGGAAAGGCTTATACCTGTGAAAAGTGTATAGTATCTGTGGGTAGAAGCGGAAGTAAATGGATGGAAAGAGTATGCCGCGAGCTTGATATTCCAACAAAGTCCAATCGAGTGGATCTGGGAGTCCGTGTTGAGCTTCCCGCTGCGGTTTTCGCTCATCTTACGGATGAGCTTTATGAAAGCAAGATCGTCTACCGAACCGCAACCTATGGTGACAAGGTGCGAACCTTTTGCATGAATCCAAAGGGTGCAGTCGTTACTGAAAATACAAACGGTATAATTACCGTTAACGGTCATAGCTATGAGGATCCCTCAAAGCAGACGGGAAATACCAACTTTGCGTTGCTGGTATCCAAGAGCTTTTCCGAGCCCTTCAAGGATTCAAACGGGTACGGAGAATCCATCGCGCGTCTGAGCAATATGCTGGGCGGAGGGGTTATCGTTCAACGCTTCGGAGATCTGATCCGCGGACGTCGCTCCACTCCGGGCCGAATGGAGGATTCATTTATAACGCCAACATTGAATGCAACTCCGGGTGATCTCAGCCTTGTGTTGCCTAAGCGGATCCTTGACGGCATAATCGAAATGATTTATGCTCTCGATAAGGTCGCTCCGGGTACGGCAAACGACGATACACTGCTTTATGGAGTTGAGGTCAAGTTTTACAATATGGAGGTTGAGGTCAACGAAAGGCTTGAATCGTGTTATCCAGGTCTTTACATTATCGGAGACGGAAGCGGTATAACTCATTCGCTTTCCCATGCCTCTGCAAGCGGAGTACACGTGGCGAGAGGAATAGTCGAAGCATGACGGATATTGCATGAATATAAAACGCGATCTGACTCGCATATCCATTATGAGGATTGAGATTCAAATCGCGTTTTTATTATACTGTTTCTACTTATTTGTAGCTTTGTCGCGGAAAGGACAAAACTCAAAGGATATATCCTGAACGGGGACGAAGCACTACTCTCTGACCGTCCACTTTTATATACAAGGTGATGTCTGTCGGATTGTATATTTCCTCTTCGGTGATTTTAAGCTCATTTACCGCATCCTGATAGCAAAAAATGTCGCGCACGGTAGCATACCAGTAATCCTCCGGGCGGTTACCGTATTTTTGGGCGAATTCCTCGAGCTCGTTCCAGTTACCGGAGCGTTCCCAGTCAATGGAATGAACTCCGAAGGCGAAGAACTTTAATTCTCCGTCATCCGGGTACTGTTCGTACTTTTCCATGACATCAAGCAGCTCCAAGTGGTTGGCGTTGTAACTCCATGCCGTTCTGTCGGCAGGAAGGGAGAATCCGGTTTTGTCACGGGTGGAGCCGGTCTTTCTTATTCCGTAGTAGCCTGCCTTGTTCAAATGCTCTATGACCGCCTTGTTATTCTGCTCGCAATATGGCCAGACATAGCTTTCTACGTTTCCTTTTCCGAAC
>JAFVTO010000098.1 GCA_017503165.1 Clostridia bacterium
CTGCATTTATCGCCAGTTTCGCATTTGTTTAACAAATGCATCGGGCTATGCCCATACCCCTATCTTATTTCTCCGATAAGGACATCACGTTTTTCTCTGCTGTTCTTAACGGAGAAAACGCAGCAACAAAATAATTCCCACAGACCGAAGCTTACGGTTTGTGGGAATTTTATTTATATAGGCAGAAGAAGGAGCGAAGGCAGGCTCCCTCCGGGAGGGAGCTGGCGCCGAAGGCGACTGAGGGAGAGCGCGTGACAATGAAGCTATGCTGAACCCAAAGTTACACAGGCTCCTTCCACCACTTCGTGGTCCCCCTCCCTCTCGTAGGGAGGCTCAGGGAGCCGGCGCAACCGTTAATTCTGATATTGCATTGAACCCTTGATCTACTTTGAACTCCCGCGGGCACCTTCAGTCTCGCATATGCTCGACAGCTCCCAATCGACGTTCGTCTGCGACGAAGTCGGGAGGGAGCCTTTATTTATACCTCGCCAGATAGTGTTGTTATTAAAGATACAGTACGTTCGTTATCGCTACTTACAATAAAGCGGGTACCCCGGGAGTCAGTCAGATGACTTTACCAAAGCGGACGCAGAGAAGCGCAGTTCTGTTGCCGCAGATTCAGCATCAGAGAGCAGGGTTGGGGAAATGAGCTGTCCGTCAATAGTCCAGCCATCAGCATCCGCAAAGTAAATACGGGAGGGATTTGAGAAGGCAAATTCACCTATAAAGGTTACACTTTCGGAAATTGTTATTTCAGAAAGGAACTCACACTGTAAGAAGGCTTGTGGGCATATCAGAGAGGTTTCATCGGAAACGGTGAACTCAACCGCATCCAAATCGACCGCCACCAAGACGAGATAGGGGGAGCTTTCATTTCCGAGGTACAAGCCGTTATCCTTTACGTTATACCGGAGATACTCAAAGTCCCGACCTATACCGCCGACAGATTGGATGCCGTCCGGAATGATCAGAGTTTCCAGCAGGTCGCATTCGAGGAACACGCTGTGACCAAGTGCCTTCAGGGAATCAGGCAGAGCAACGCTTGTTATATTGCAGCCTCTGAATGCATAGTTTCCAATGGCAACGCAGGAGGATTTCTCCTCGAAGACCAGCTCTGTAATGTTAGCATTACGGAAGATAGCATCCGGAATGGATATGACCTTATTGCCGATGATGAGACGAACTCCTGTCCCGTCCGTTCCAAGAGAGGCGAACTGATAACCGGAGCTATGGCAGAGGGCTTCGACAGCATTATAGTACAAAGACTCAACGCCACGGCAATTATCAAAAACCATACCGCCAAGAGAAAGACTCAGAGAATTAATGCTTAATTCCTTTATGCCGATGCAGCCGTAAAACGCCATATCCCCTATTTCGCTTACTTTCTCCTTTACGGTAAGTGAGGTGATGGCTACGCAGCCCGAGAATGCTCTTTCACCAATAACCTCGAGGCTGTCGGGAAGTCCGACACTCTTCAGAGAATAACAGTCGAAGAAAGCAAATTCGCCGATATAGCGCAAGCCCTCTCTGAGGGTGATCTCTTTAAGCTGACCGCACGCGGCAAAGCAGGCGTAAGGGATACGTGTTACACCGGAGGGCACAGACACAGAGGTGAGGGCTGAGGCTTCCATGCAAGCTTCAGCGGCGATAAATACGGTATCTGAATGTATTTTCAGTTCAATGGCACCTTTGACAACGGTCAAAAGGACCTGATAGGGATGCTTTGTGCTTCCGAGATAATAGCCGTTTTCATACAGGGTGATCCCCTCTATACTACTGTAGGGCGCGCCGTAGAACGCGTGATCACCGAATTCATCAAGCTCCGCTTCAAGCTTGATCTCCTGCAGGGCGCTGCAGTTATAAAACGCCTCTGTTCCGATCTTTTTGACGGTGCTCGGCACGGAAACGTAATTCAACGATTCGCAGCCGGAGAACGCCTGTCCCCTTATCTCGGTAACGCCCTCGGGAATAACGACCGAGGTTATATCAGTATTACCGTACATAAAGGATGAGCCTATAACGTATCCCGAGCCATTGACCGATTCGGGAAGAACCAGAGCGGTATCCTCGCCCATATATTTAAACAGAACGTATTGACCGTCGATAAGCTCAAAGAGGAATCCGTCCTTCTGCACGGTGGTCAGAATATCGTATTTGTAAAACGTATAATAATAGCGAGTTCCGTTTCCGAGACCGTCAGTCAGGAGCACAATGAAATGATAGTTTGCGCCGTAGGGAAGATGGGATGCGTCATAGACAAACTCATTCTCGCCGTCTGCCACGTTCCGCTGAATATCCACTATCGGATCGCCACCGTTTTCATATCCCGACTGATCCCATATGCGGAACAGAATACTTGCGTACCTTCCGCCTCCGACGTCGGCAATTCCCTTCACCTTAACGGTGTATCGGGTAGTCTGTGCCTCGGCATCCGGCGTGCGGTCAAGGACCACGCTTTCTGCCGTCGGACCTTCTACGTCGTAGATCACGGATGCGGTTTTCACCGTCCTGTTGCCCGCCTCGTCAACAGCTATTATTTCGATCTCCAACACCTGTGATATGTTTATAAGATAGTTAAAAAGCGGCACGCAACCGTATTCGTCATAGGGCTTGATATCCTCGGATACCTCCGGGATACGGTAGCTGACGGTGACGTTATTTGCGTCGGTTATTCCACCCGGGGCTATCATCAGATAATTGGGAGAGGAGAAATTGTTGACACTGTCTGCCCGGCAGATAAGCTCACCTATCACCGGGGCAGTCTTATCTATCATTATCCGTACAGGCTCTGAAAGGCTCTCAACGCCGTTATATACCGCAGAGGTCCAAAGCTGCTTTGTTCCCTCCTCGGAGAAAACAAGCTCAAGCCCGTCATCCAGCGAGTAACGCTCTCCGTCAACGTAATAGTAGCAAGCAATGCCGTCTATGGGGGTAAGCTTAAGAGTAACGTCAGTTTTTACGAGGCTGTTTACCGCTCCGCCAATAGCCTCAATTGCGGGAGTCTGATGCCCGCTGAGATCAATAAACAGACTGTTGCCGCTCTCGTTACCCGCAAGGTCTACAGCCCGCACGCAAATAAGCATTTGATCATTCTCGCAATACAGCTCTACCTCTTTGCTGTATTCCTTCCAGATACCGCCGTCAATGCTGTAATAATACCTTGCCTCCAGATTGTCACTGCCGGGATATAGCTTAACGGTCCTTCCGCTTTGGGCTATCTCGCCGCAAACGGGAGCCTCGGTATCAATAACAAAGGTCTTGACTCCGCTGGAAATAAAATCTCCGGATCGGGCATACACATAGACGGTATCTCCGTTTTTCAGATAATAGGTCCTTGCGGTAGCATAGGCATAATTACCGATGCAGATAGGCTCAAGATGCGTTTCCGATGACAATACCCCATCCATGCTTGAGGTATAGTATACTATGCTGTCGATGGGGCAGATAGCGAAGGCTGAAAGATTCAGATATGGGGTGCTAACGTAATTTACCTCCGCATTGGCGTTGATGCGCAAAAGCGGCTCGCTTTGGGTGTTGTTATACAAATAGGTAAAGGTGCGCTCCTCCGAGCGGTTTCCGTCATTATCCTCTGCGTACCATTTATAAGTCGCGCCGTAAGTAAAGACACTGTCGCTTTGGAGCTCATATTCAGTATTTGTGCCGCTCAGTTTTACATAAAAGATCCTGCACCCGTTGGATCCCTCAGCATAAAGCCCGGGGTGCTTATCGGTTATGACCGCTCCGTCAGCCGGGGATATCAGCGTGAGCGCAACCTCCTCACCGTATTCCGCGGAAAAGCTGTAAACCGGGCTTTCCAGCTCTCCCCAGGTGGCATACCAGTAATAGGTCACGCCGCTGTCAAGAGAGGAAACGCGTCCGTTGTAAAGGGAGATCATCTGAGCTCTGTCCGGAGTGTATCCGAAATAATATCCGGTAGCATCAGGAGCATAAAGAGTGACCGAGCAGCCGTCTACAGTAGCGCCGTTGGCAGGATGAATATTCTCCACAGAGTCTGCGCTCTCGGGCTGAACCACAAGATAGAGCTCCGAGCTTTGATTCCCGCTTACGTCGTGGGCATAAATAATATAGCTATGCCCCATTTTCACGTCAATAGAGTCGGATACGGTGATATACTGCTCGGGAGCAGAATAGGCAGTGCTCTGAACGAACACGGAATAATAAGCTATCTTCGCGTTATCCCTTGCGGAAAGGAGATATTTTTCACTGTCGGAATTGATTGTCAGATAATCCTGATCCCACATCGGAGCCTCAGTGTCCTTCAGAATACTGAACTCAAAGGTTAATACGCCGCCTTCATAGTTTTGAGTTTCCGCCACGGTTACGGTGATAAAATAATCTCCCGTATCTATAGGGGGAGAAATTACCGTTCCTCCGGAATTTTTAAATACCGCGTCGGTAACGGTGTCCGGGAACACAAAGAGCACCGGCTCTCCTGTGTACACGCTGTCCGTCACGTCAGCCTGCGTCACCGGGCAGGATGCCTTTTTTATCACAAACTCAAACCGAGAGCTCTCCGCCGCATAGTTGGCATCGGCGCAAACAACCGCTACGGTATATTCACCGGCATTGACAGGCGCAGAGCTGAGAAGAGTGTCACCTATGTACCATTCTATACGCACCAGATGAGCGTATTCCGATGCAACGTCGGGAGACGGAGCCTGCTCGCCTCTGTAGACAAGATTTGCAAGCCGTGAAAAATCGCAGGGAATAACTATTGACATTGGCTTTACGTCAAGAGTTATCTCTATGCCGTAAACAGTCAGGTATTTTCCCTCGGTATCATTGGGCACGGTATAGGTAGCCAGATGAAGGTTCTCACCCGCATTACCGACAGAGCAATCAAGGGAGCTGACAAAGGCAAAGCCTTCGGGAAGAGCAATATCTGAAAGACGCATTCCGTAGGTGCACCGTATAGGCGCGGGAATACTGTAGGCAGGCTCCACCTGCGGCAGCTTGTCAAGCACCTGTGGCTCGGTTTCATAGCCGCAGTCGTCGCACACCTCGTGCTGTGAGCCTTCTTCCTTGTAGGTAGGCTGAGTAGTTACCGTGCGGTAGTCATGCCCGCCGTGGGAATATTCGCCATCGCACACGCCGCACTTAAGATAATGCCCCAGGGTGTTGCCGTACAGCTTGTTCTCTCCCGTGTGAGCCTCGGATGCGCCGGTAACTCCGCAACGGTCACATATAAGGGCGTGACTGTCGATGCTGACGGAATATTTCTCTGAATCAAAGGAATGATTGTCAGGATCAATGGGGAGAACAGCAGTATCTGAATAGTTGCAATAACTGCAGGCGTTTACCCTTTCTCCAACAGAAACGCAGGTAGCCTTTTTTTCGCTCAAAACGGTATTATGGGCATCGGGATCGGGGGGGAGCACCTCGCTCTCCGACGCGCCGCAATCACTGCAAAGCCGCTTTCTTTCTCCGTCGGAAATACAGGTTGGGTGCTCGAGCACCTGCCAGGCTCCGTAGCTGTGCGCCTCCGGATCCGTTGCTATATCCTCCGTTTCCGTTTTTCCGCACAGCGAACAGACTCGGCTCTGCTTACCCTTTTCCGAGCAGTCGGAGGGCTTCAGAACGCTCCAGGCTCCGTAGCTGTGCCCATCGGGAACGGTATCTCCTACCCTTTGCTCGATGTCGCCGCACTTATCGCATACAAGCTCGGTCACGCATCGCTGGGTACAGTTACCGGGATTAACGGTTTTTTCGGTGCGGCTTATATGCAGGCATACCTCATCGGCATCTGTATCCGATGTTCCGTCGGTATCGCAGGATACCGTAAGAAAGGACAGCGACAGTATCAGCGCAAAAATAAGTATCTTCATTAAAGGCAAAACGGGAAATTTCTTCATTGTATTTTTATCTCTACCTCTTTATAGACTTAACTGCAATCTACTTGTATTATAATGTGCAGTGCCCATTTTTTCATTCTAAATTTGTAAATAATGCGGTTTTCAAGCCGTAAATCGCTCAATATCACAATTAAGACACACTGTAAATCAAGGAAAAATACAAATATTTTAACGAGATGTTAATTCCGCACAAAAACCGTTGACAATTTCTGTGAAATGTGTATAATAGATTAGGTATAAAAATCTCTTGCTGTCAACCGCAGGGGATGCAAAGGTACGTATAAAAAAAGAGAATAACATAAAAACTTGAAAGGATACTTTGAATCATGAGTCTCATCAAAGTTACCGCACTTGAGGGCAGCAAGGTCGAGATACAGCTCGGCATTGCAAAGACCGCGCTTGACGCTGAGGTCAAGGAGGTCTATAAGAAGAAGATCGTTGACATGAACATTCCCGGCTTCAGAAAGGGAAAAGCTCCTCTGACTTTCGTAAAGAAGATGTACGGAGAGTCTGTTTTCGTAGACGAGGCGCTGAACAACCTGCTTCCCGCAGCTTATGAGGAAGCATACAAGGAGGCAGAGATCGACGCGGTTTCCGCTCCCACCTTTGATATAGTATCCATGGACGAGGACGGAGTTGTCGTTCTCAAGGCAGAGGTTGCAGTCAAGCCGGTTCCGAAGATCGGAGAATACAAGGGCCTTAAGGTCGAGCGCGAGATCGCTCCCGTGACCGACGAGGCAGTGGAGGCAGATATCGCTTCCGCTCAGAAGAGAGCAGCCCGTGAGATCGAGATAACCGATCGCGCGGCTGAGATGGGCGACACCGCCGACATCAACTACGAGGGCTTCTGCGACGGAGTTCCCTTTGACGGCGGCAAGGACGACGGACACAAGCTTAAGCTGGGCTCCGGAGAGTTCATTCCCGGATTTGAGGATCAGATCGTTGGCAAGAATATAGGCGAAGAGTTTGACGTAAACGTGACCTTCCCCAAGGAGTATCATGCAAAGGAGCTTGCAGGTAAGGATGTAGTCTTCAAGTGCAAGCTGAACGCGCTCACCGCCGAGGAGCTCCCCGAGCTGGATGACGAGTTTGCAAAGGATCTGTCCTTCGACACCTTCGAGGAGTACAAGGCTGACGTTCGCAAGAAGCTTGAGGAGAGAGCCGCAGGCGTAGCGGACAGAGCAGTTGAGGGCAAGCTCAACGATCAGCTGCTGGAGATTCTTGAGGTCGAGATTCCCGAGGAGATGTACGCAAACGAGACCGAGAACCAGGTTCGCGACTACGATATGCAGCTCCGCCAGAACGGACTTGATCTGAACACCTATTTCAAGTACACCGGTCAGACTCTGGACAATCTCCGCGAGAACTTCCGTCCCAGAGCAGAGAGAGCAGTAAAGACCAGACTCGCTCTTGAGGCTATCGTTGCCGCTGAGTCTCTTGTTGCAAGCGACGAGGAGCTGGAGGCTGAGTACAAGAAGCTGGCTGATGCTTATCATATCGAGATCGAAAACGTAAAGAACGCTGTGGATGCAAAGGATCTGGCGGCGGACGTCTGCGTAAGAAAGGCATTCGACCTTGTAAAGGAAAATGCAATAGTTACCGACGTTGCTCCCTCCACTGAGGAAAACAACTAAAAAATCCTCCCGGAGTCCGGATGCATCCGAGCTTCGGGAGTTTTTGACCGAAAAAACGGAGAGTGTTCCGCAAAATCGCATAGATTCTCCGTTTTGGGTATATAATCATACAATGAAACAAAAAACAAGGTTCTGTCACCGAGGATGACTGATCAACACCTTGTGTGATCCGGCGAGTAAAATTTGGGGAAAGACAAGTGTTTTGCGAAGGCGCACACTACCCCAGTGTATGTTACTGAGCAAAACTCGTAGGATTTTGCAGAATTTTTTCGTCAAAAATCAGTCAGATGAGATGACAGAGCCAAAAACTAAAACAAAGAAAGGAAAAAAACAAATGGCACTTGTACCAACCGTAATCCAGCAGACCGGTAACGGCGAAAGAGCGTTCGACCTTTATTCCCGTCTGCTCAACGACAGAATTATTTTTCTTGCGGATCAGGTTAACGACGTAACCGCATCCCTCATCATCGCTCAGCTTCTCTATCTCGAATCCCAGGATGCCGACAAGGACATTTCCTTCTACATCAACAGCCCCGGCGGATCTGTTTCCGCAGGTATGGCTATCTACGATACCATGAATTTCATTAAATGCGACGTTTCCACCATCTGCGTGGGAATGGCTGCAAGCATGGGCGCGTTCCTGCTTTCCGCAGGTGCAAAGGGAAAGAGATTTGCTCTCCCCAACAGTGAGATCATGATTCATCAGCCCCTTGGCGGATACCAGGGCCAGGCAACCGATTTTAAGATCCACTCCGAGCACCTTCTCCAGACCAAGGCAAAGCTCAACGAGATCCTTGCCCGCAATACCGGCAAGACTATCGCTGAGATCGAGCGCGACACCGATCGCGACAACTTCCTCTCCGCGCAGGCTGCTCTCGAATACGGTATAATCGACCGTGTTCTCGACAAGCGCTCCTAAGCGTTTACCCGCATCTAAAGCTAAAAATAGGATAAACACAGGATAAGATACATTATGGCAAACAACCAGAAACCGCCGCGCACTACCGCTACCCGATATTGCGGATTTTGCGGCAGAAGCGAGCAGCAGGCAAGCTTTCTTATACCCGGCCCCACCGGACTGTATATATGCAACAACTGCATAGATGGGTGCAATCAGCTTATTGCCGACAGCGCACTGTATGAAGAGGACGTAACCGGTCTCACCCTCGAAACGCTCCCTAAGCCTCAGACCATTAAGAAGATACTGGATGAGTACGTTATCGGACAGGATAACGCCAAAAAGACACTTTCAGTGGCGGTATATAACCACTACAAGAGAATTCTTCAGACTCCCGCCGCAAAGGGCAAGAAAAAGAATTCCCAAAAGGAGCGCAGGGACGATGAGGTGGAGATACAGAAGAGCAACGTGCTCCTTCTCGGTCCTACCGGTGTGGGAAAGACATATCTTGCTCAGACTTTGGCAAAGACCTTGAAGGTTCCCTTCGCCATCTCCGACGCCACCACTCTTACAGAGGCGGGATACGTGGGAGAGGACGTTGAAAATATCCTTCTGCGTCTCATTCAGGCGGCTGATTACGACGTAGAGCTTGCCGAAAAGGGTATCATTTATATCGACGAGATAGATAAGATCTCCCGCCGCTCGGAAAACCGCTCTATCACCCGTGACGTATCGGGCGAGGGCGTTCAGCAGGCGCTACTGAAGATCCTTGAAGGAACGGTAGCCAACGTCCCACCGCAGGGTGGAAGAAAGCATCCCAACCAGGAATTCATCCGCATAAACACCGAAAATATCCTCTTTATCTGCGGAGGCGCATTCGACACCATACAGGAAATCGTTGAAAAGCGCCGCGGAAGCTCAACCATTGGCTTCAACAGCAACGTAATGACAAAGGAGGATAAGCTGAAGGCATCGCCTTACCGTGACGTTACTCCTCACGACGTGGTGAAATTCGGACTTATTCCGGAGCTTGTGGGAAGACTTCCCGTATTCGCATCCCTGGATCCTCTGGACGAAAGCGCCCTTGTCCGCATTCTCAGAGAGCCTAAAAACTCACTGGTCAAGCAGTATGTAAAGCTCTTTTCTTTCGATAACGCAGATCTGGAATTCACAGATGACGCGCTTTCCGAGATCGCCCATCTTGCCATTGAGCGCAATACCGGCGCCCGCGGACTCCGCGCTATTATTGAAGAGATAATGCTGGACATAATGTATGAGGTTCCCTCCAGAAACGACATCTCCAAGATAATCATTACACTTGATACTGTCCGCAAGGTAGCAGCCCCCATCTATGAGCTCAAGCATGAGGAGGAGGGGGACGCTGACGGCAACGGTGATCCCAATAAAAAAAGCGACCGAAGAAGCCGCAGAGTAACAACCGACAAGCAATTAAAAGAGCAAGAATAAGAGGATCTCTACCGTCCTTTACTCTTGCTCATTTTCTTTATGCTGTTCTGCAGCTTCGCCGCAGAAGCCGAGTTATCTGTTTTTCAGACATTCATCAAGCTCTGACTGAAACTCCTTTACAATATCCGCCGAGGGCGTTTCCATATCGGCAAATGGAAACTGAACGCCCATTCTGTCGTATTTGACCTGGCAAATCTTGCGGAAAGGCAGTATCTCCACCTTATCTATACATTTGTAGTCTCTTATAAGAGACGATAGAAATTCCTTATTCTCAGCGCAGTCGTTCAGAGAAGGTATCAGCACCTGCCGCAAGGTTACCGGGATATTGCGCCTCTCCAGCTCATCAAGAAATCTGAGCGTCGCGTCGATCGAACATCCCACATGTTGTTTGTAAAGGACGTCACTGTGATATTTTATATCCAGAAGCACTCTGTCCGTTACGCTAAGAACTTTTTCCACCTGAGAGTTCATAATACTGCCGGACGTATCAAGGCAGGTTCCAAGCCCTCTTCTCTTGCACTCACTGAAAAATTCAAAGGCAAACTGCGCCTGAACAAGCGGCTCGCCGCCGGTAAGGGTAACGCCGCCATCTGCTCCAAAATAGCTTCTGTACCGCTCCGCTCTATTTGCAAGCTCGGATGCGCCAAAAACCGAAACGCGCTCGTTTTCGCCGTTGTACGGCTGATTTAACGTGGCAATTCGCCAGGTTTCGGGGTTATGGCAGCAGGAACATCGCAAATTACAGCCCTGCAAAAATACTGCAAAACGAACGCCCGGTCCGTCCAACGTACCGAGCGTTTGAATTGAGCTTACAAATCCCTGCGTTCCGCTCACTTACATTACCTCATGGAACGTGCGGCTGATAACCTCCCGCTGCTGCTCGCGGGATAGCTTGCCGAAGTTTACCGCATAGCCCGAAACACGTATGGTGAGATTGGGATATGCCTCCGGATCCTCATAAGCCTTCATCAGAGTCTCGCGGTTGAGAACGTTCACGTTGATGTGGTGTGCGCTCTTTGCGAAATATCCGTCAAGCACGGATACAAGATTTGAGATACGCTCCTCTTCGGTTCTTCCCAACGCCTCCGGCGTGATGGAGAAGGTGTTGGAAACGCCGTCACGGCAGTCCTCATAACGGATCTTCGCCACGGAATTAAGTGATGCCAGCGCGCCGTTTTCCTCGCGGTTGTGCATCGGGTTTGCGCCGGGAGCAAAGGGTTCTCCAACTTTTCTTCCGTCGGGAGTCGCGCCGGTATTCTTCCCGTACATTACGTTAGAGGTAATGGTAAGCACCGAAAGCGTGTGAATAGCATTGCGATAAGTTGGAGTCTTACGCAGCTCGGTGATAACCTTGTGGGTAAGATCTCTTGCGATCAGATCAACTCTATCGTCGTCATTTCCGTATTTCGGGAAATCGCCAACCGTATCGAAATCGGTAATATAGCCGTTCTCGTTTCTGATAACGCGAACATCCGCGTACTTGATAGCGCTGAGCGAGTCGGCAACAACGGAAAGTCCGGCGATACCGAATGCCATGAAGCGCTCTACCTCAGTGTCATGCAATGCCATCTGAGTCTTTTCATACGCGTACTTGTCGTGCATGTAATGGATAACATTCATGGTATTGACGTACAGCTCCGAAAGCCACTTGATATAAGTATCGTACCTTTTTACCACCTCGTCGTAATCCAACGCCTCCCCCGCAAGCGGTTCCATCTGAGGTCCGATATGCATGTCGCTGGTGGCGTCGTATCCGCCGTTGATGGCAATGAGAAGCAGCTTGGCAAGATTGCATCTGGCGCCAAAGAATTGCATCTGCTTTCCCACCTTCATGGCGGAAACACAGCAAGCAATCGCATAATCGTCACCGTATATGGGACGCATGATATCGTCGTTTTCGTACTGAATGGAGTCAGTGTCCGCAGATACCTTTGCGCAGAAGCGCTTAAAGGCATCGGGAAGCCTGTTTGACCAAAGCACCGTGAGATTAGGCTCGGGAGACGAGCCGAGAGTATAAAGTGTGTTCAGAATACGAAAGCTGTTTTTGGTAACCAGAGTTCTTCCGTCCTCTCCCATACCTCCGAC
>JAFVTO010000099.1 GCA_017503165.1 Clostridia bacterium
CGCTAAGTTATATGCATACGCGATGCCCAACAACACTGTTCTCGGTTCTTACAATTTCCTGGTAATAAACAAGGCGGTAGTTTCCGAGGCGTATACTCAGGACTATACCCTGCTCAGCGATTCCAACAGACTTAACTTCCTCAAGAGTCACCTTGAACACCTCAAGAAAGAGAAGGGCAATCCCGTTGTCAGCAGCGTAGACCATACATACATTGAGTTCGATTCCTACGAGGCATACAAGGCTTCCAGTGAGACCTTTGCGCTTGCAATGGTAAAGGGCGACCTTGCTCTTCCCCAGGTCATTTCCAATGAAGGCTACGAGGTAATCAAGTGCGGCATCAGCGAGAGCGACGTGAAGTTAGATGATGTCATGTCTATGTTCTGCGTTACCCGCGCATATTCCGAGACGCTCGAGTCTCAGGGAATTGATGAGGATGCCAGAATTCTCCGTTGCCTCGACATTCTCCTTCTTATTCAAAATGACGTAGATTTCCGCAACACTCTTCAGTACGGTGTAAAGGGCGAGCACTACAACATTGCCCGTGACGGAACAGTATATACCAGCTCCAACGAATATATTATGGATCCCACCAAGCTCGGAAATATGTTCCTGCTCTATCCTTCCGACAGAATGAGCGATACCATGCGCAAGCTCGCCGAGAACAACTGGACTCTGGCCAAGAGACAGAACAACGAGGTTCTTGCCAACATGAAGCAATCCTAAGCAAAGTGCTTGGTTGATCAGAAAATCCCCTCCTTGGTATGGGGGATCTGAACAGAAATAAAGAGAGAGGCCAGAGGCGTATGCACAATATGCCGTCAGCTTCTCTCTTATTTTATTGCGGATAAAAATAAAAAAATAGCAAAAAACTATTGACAAAAGCAACGAAGCAGTGTATAATATAAGATGTAGCATTTTGTTCAGAGCAAAATTCCGATATCACTGAAAGAAAGGTATTTCCGTGATGATAAACGTAAAGAAATTACTTAATGGCGAAATATCCTGCCAGACCTTCGAATACGAGTTTATCATTGAATTCAGCGGTACAGACTACACCTTTCCTTCTCCGGTAAAGGTTCACGGCGAGATAAAGAACGCAGGCGGATACATTCCGCTTACCGCTACCTGCGAGCTTGAGATAGTCGGTGAATGCGCCAGATGCCTGGCTCCGGTGAGAGAAAAGCTCACCGTAGATTTTTCCCGCACGGTAGCGGTTTCGCTTGAGGCAGAGGACGAGGATGACGAATATCTTCAGGTATCAGATGGGTGCATAGAGGTAGATGAACCGATACGTGACGAGGTATTGCTGTCGTTGCCTATGAGATTGCTTTGCTTTGAGGACTGCAAGGGGCTTTGCCCGAAATGCGGCATAGATCTGAACAAGGGAAAATGCAGCTGCTCTGACCGTATGACCGACCCTAGGTGGTCTATACTCAAGAGCTTCTCCGAGGGCAAATGAGAGCAAAAGAACATGCGTGACCTCGCGCCGTCCGAATGGGCGGACAGCGTCATATATAAAACAGTTAATAATTCAGCACAGGAAAACAGGAGGTAATAAAAATGGCAGTACCGAAGAAGAAAGTATCCAAGGCAAGACGCGACAAGCGCCGTTCCAACGTATGGAAGCTGGATGCACCCGCTATGGTTAAGTGCAGCTGCGGTGAGTACAACCTTGCAGGCAGAATCTGCAGAGCTTGCGGCACATACAAGGGTAAGGAGCTCATAAAGGTTTCCGACTGATCGGACCTTTATGAGATATTACCGTCGTGGTAACCGTGTATGAAATAGTTCCCGGCTCACCTTCTGAAAAAGCGGGAATAAAAGCCGGGGACGCACTTCACACCGTAAACGGGCATGAGATCCGTGACGTTCTTGATTACCGATTCTACATTTTCGAGAACCGTCTTGAGCTTGGTCTTTCCCGCAACGGTGTGTTTTTTCAAGTGAAGATACACAAGGAAACGTACGCCGATATAGGCTTGGAGTTTGAGACATATCTCATGGATAAGAAGCGCTCCTGCCACAACCGGTGTATTTTCTGTTTTATTGACCAATTGCCGGATGGTATGCGTGATACTCTTTATTTCAAGGACGATGATTCGCGCCTTTCCTTTCTGCTTGGCAATTATATAACACTCACAAATCTGAAGGACGAAGATGTGGAGAGAATAATCTCCATGCATATGTCCCCCGTAAACATATCGGTCCACACCACCAATCCCGAACTAAGGGTAAGGATGATGCGGAACAAGCGCGCGGGAGAGGTGCTGAGGTATCTTCAGGTGTTGGCAGACGCCGGAATAACCCTCAACTGTCAGATAGTTCTGTGCAGAGGAATAAACGACGGAGCAGAGCTTGACCGCTCTATGAGGGAGCTGAGCGAGCTGTTCCCGGCAGTCGCCAGCGTATCGGTCGTTCCCGCCGGAATTACAAAATACAGAGACAAGCTGTATCCGCTATCACCGTACTCACCGGAGGAGTGCAAGAGTATCATCCGTCAGGTAACTGCATTTGGCGATAGCTGTCTGAAAAAATACGGGTCGCGTATCATCTTCTGCGGAGACGAGCTGTATATCAAGGCGGGGGTTCCGCTGCCCCCGGAAGACTTCTACGAGGAGTTCCTTCAGATAGAAAACGGCGTTGGCATGATCGCATCAATGCGATCGGAATTTGATTTCGCCGCAGAAGCCGCTGATAACAAAAGAGAGCCTAGAAGTCCAAGCCATGATTTAAACGTGGCAAAACCCGAAAATACAGAAGATTCTCACATTATAAATGACACAAAAATATCCCCCTCCCGCTCCCGAACCGTTTCCATTGCGACGGGATATGCGGCGTATAGCCATATCCGAGCATTGAGCTACAAAGCGGAGGCTTTGGTGAATGGACTGAAGGTAAACGTATATGCTATCCGCAACGACTTTTTCGGAGAAAACATAACCGTAGCCGGACTGCTTACAGGGCGCGATCTGATCGCCCAGCTTGTGGACAGGGA
>JAFVTO010000100.1 GCA_017503165.1 Clostridia bacterium
ACCATATTATCTCCTCCCTTTCCATAACGGGACCATCTTTGCATATACGCTTGTTGCCGTATTTGGTCTTGCAGCTGCAACCCATACAAGCACCGAAGCCACAGCCCATTCTCTCTTCAAAGCTGTACTGACCGCTGGTGGTCACCACGCTCTCCATAGCCTTGAACATCGGGATAGGACCGCAGGAATAGAAATAGCTGTAGCCCTCAATATCCTTTATAACGTCGGTAACAAAGCCCTTTGTACCGTAGGAGCCGTCGGCAGTAGCGATACGCACCGTCGCACCCAGATCCGCAAACTCCTTCTCGTAGAACACGTCGGAGGCAGAAGCGAAGCCGCAAACCACCGTCACGCGCACGCCTGCCTCGATCAGCCTTTTGCAAAGCATATAAAGAGGCGGAACACCAACGCCGCCGCCGACCAGCAGGGCGTGATCCCCTACGCACTTGGAAACGTCAAATCCGTTTCCAAGCCCTGTCAGAAGATCAAGCTTCTCTCCCGCGCTCATGGCGCTCATTTTTTCAGTTCCCTCTCCGACCACCTTGTATATCAGGGTAAGCTCGTCTCCCTCGCAGTCGCAAACAGAAATAGGGCGGCGCAGATATAGCCCGTCCAGCTTCAAATTTACAAACTGACCGGGAACGGTTATTGCGGCGGTATCGCCCTTCAGCACCGCCTTGAAGATACCGTTTGCGATATTTTCATTTGATACCAGCGTAAAGATCTTATTATCCATCCGTTGAAACCATCCTTTCAGAAATTCTATCGGAAGCCCGTTTATAAACGACCGCACACCGCCGCAGCGCCGAGTTTTCTGTCGCGCATTGTCACACGTTAAACATTGTGCAGCCCGGCGTTACACCGGCATTTTCCAAGATCACACCAGCTCCGGAGCAATATACACCGCTTTTCCGTTTTTAACGGTAAGCAGACACCGTCCAAAGACCTTATCTCCAGCGAAGGGAGTGCTTCTTCCCTTAGTGAGAAACTCCTCAGGCTTGACCTCATATTCCTCCGAAAGCTCCCAAAGCGAGAAGCTTTCCTTCTCCTCCGGTAGCCCGAAGCGGGCTCTCGGCGCGCTGACCATGAGACGGACTATATCCTCAAGGGTGAGCAGCCCGGTTTTCACCAGCCTGGTATAAAGCACCGGAAACGCCGTCTCCAGCCCAACCACGCCCATGGAGCTTCCAAGCAGTCCCTTGCTCTTTTCCTCCTCGGAATGAGGCGCGTGGTCGGTGGCTATCATATCAACCGTTCCGTCCTTAATGCCCTCTATCAGCGCGAGTCGGTCAGCCTCATCTCTCAGAGGCGGGTTCATTTTAAATCTCCCCTCGTCACGAAGATCATACTGGCTCAATGCCAGATAATGAGGCGCAGTCTCGCAGGTAATATCAACGCCGCTTTCCTTGGCGCGGCGTATGATCTCCACGCTCTCCTTTGTGGAAACGTGGCACACGTGATAAGCACAGCCCGTCTCTCTTGCCAGCTCCACGTCCCGCTCGATAGGCGCCCACTCGCTTTCAGAGCAGATGCCCGGCAGACCGTTTTCCCGGGCAAAGGAGCCGTCGTGGATGCAACCGCCGCGAACCAGAGCCATATCCTCGCAATGAGCGGCAATAATTTTTCCGAGCTCCGCCGCCTTCACCATAGCCGCTTTCATCATTTCGGGGCTTGCGACGCCCTTTCCATCATCCGAAAAAGCGCAGACATAGGGTGCCATAGCCTCCATGTCACTGAGAGTTTCTCCTTTTTCCCCAACGGTTATAGCGCCGTAAGGACGGATACCCACCTTGTGCTCATCCTCTCCGATAAGCTGAGTCTGAGCACGAAGATGCTCGGCGCTGTCCGGAACGGGAGAGAGATTCGGCATAGTAAACACATCCGTATATCCTCCCCTTGCAGCCGCCGCGCGACCGCTCTCCATAGTTTCCTTGTAAGAAAAACCGGGCTCACGGAAATGAACGTGCACATCCGTAAAGCCCGGAAAAATACAGAAATCACCGTCTGCAAGATCACGCACACGGCAACCCAAAGCATTCCCATCAAGAAAAACATCTCTTTTGACCGAGCCTCCGTCGGCAGAGAACACTCTTACTCCTTTGACCACCATAATCTCTATTCACCCTTCCATTATATAAAACCAATCCGCAGACGGGTAGCCGACGACGGTATCAACACCGCCGCATACAGCTCCGGCGGCTACCGCCGCTCCTTCAACGCTCCAACGCGGTTCAAACCGCCGTCCCACGGGCTGAGAGCCGATAAAAAAGCTTCCCGCACAGAGCGGGAAGCCGAGTTATGTTTCCTGTTGACCGCGCAGGGACATAGCTCCCCCGCAACATTATTGAAACGCCCGAATCTCACCGAAAACTCCGTATCGATATTAAAGACTCAAGAATTCTACCGTCTTAAAGTATACCACAGAGCAACCGTTTTGTCAACACGTTTCCGTACATTTTACAATTACTTAAAATAACTTCTATCCCTTCAGCCTGTCTATCATATCCAGAAGCCAGGGGATAATATACATCGCCGCAACCGCCACGACAAAGCCAAGCAAAACAGTCACCAGAGCGGAAATAACCGTAGAGTTAGTATCGTCATACAGCGAGCCTGCTCTATCGCGACTTTCCTCAGCAATATAAAATCTGCTTTTTTCAAGATCGGGCTTGCCGTTTATATCTATAGGCTCACCAATCTCGCCGGTGACTTCATCGACGTTTACCGCGCTGATAACCCGTCTGAGCACCGATTTCCCGCGCAAAGCACTCTTGATAAAGAAGCTTTTCTCCACCCCAAGCTCCCGGAGAGTACAGGCGGTTTCGGGAGAGCAAGCCCCCTTGGAGAATATAGCGCGAACCACCTTACCCATTGCGACACGGACAAAAACCGTTATAAATGCGCCGATACATATACCGAGAAATATCGGCCACACAATAAACTCAAGCCTCATCTCGCCATTGTAATAAAACAGATCCGAAAGATTTGGCATCAATCAGTCCTCCTTCCGATAAAAATCACACCTCAAGCTCACACATCGTCAAAAAACTCGTCTCCGCAGATCATCTTAAGCAGCTCCTCAAGATCCTCGTTGGACGAAAAGGATATTTCCAGCTTTTTGTCCTTACCCCTGGAAACTATTCTGACGCTTCTGCCAATAACGTCCTCCACCCTTTTCTCCAGGTCAGCGGAATAATCCACCTTAATGGGCTCGGGAACGAGGGCAAGCGCTTTTTCCCTTTCCGCTCTGGCGGCTTCGGAATTCATGGCCTTCACCAATGCCTCCGTGGCGCGAACCGAAAGCCCACGCTGTATCACTGTGTCTGCGGCGCGCTCCATGTCATCCGCCCGAGCAAGTCCAAGAAGAGCTCTGGCGTGTCCGGCGGAAAGCTTCCCCTCCACTATCAGATCTGCTACCGCATCCGGCAGCTCCAGAAGCCTGGTGGAGTTGGCAATAGCACTTCTGCTTTTTCCGACTCTCTTCGACAGCTCCTCCTGAGTCAAGCCGTAATCGTTCATAAGCGACCTGTACGCCGCCGCTTCCTCTATAGCATTCAGATCCTCACGCTGTATGTTCTCTATAAGCGCGATCTCCGAGACCTTTTTCTCGTCTGCCTCTATAACCACCACCGGGACCTCATTCAGCCCGGCAAGCTTGGAGGCGCGCCATCTTCTCTCTCCCGCGATTATCTGATAGAAGCCGTTAGGAAGCTTTCTCGCCAATATAGGCTGTATAACACCGTTGGAGCGGATAGATTCCGCAAGCTGCGCCAAGGATTCCTCATCAAATTTCCGACGGGGCTGCTCCTTGCGAGGCTCTATCTCGGTAATTCTTATCTTTTTCACAACGTCTCTTTCGTTGCTCTGAGCAGCTGCCCCTGCGGTACGGAATATCGCATCCAGGCCACGTGCCTGCCCAAAATTCTTCGGAGTCGCCATTCTTTTTCCTTCCTTTCTTTTTTATACGATCCATTATAAGGACTTCATTTTTTATACGATCCATTATAAGGACTTCATTTCGTTCACAATGTCTTGTGTCGCAAAACATTAAAACACCTTCAAACGGACTGGCAGCCTTGAGCCGTCAAGGAAGCGACGATCCGCTCCTCTTCTTCACAGCTCCTCTTCTTCACAGCTCCTCTTATTCACGGCTTATCTTATTCACCGTCCGCATTCTCCTCGGGAGCCGTTCTTTCTATTATCTCCTGTGCCAAGGCAAGATAGCTCTGCGCCCCCTTAGAGAACTTATCGTAATAAAGCACAGGGGTTCCGAACGCAGGCGCCTCAGAAAGTCTCACGTTCCTTGTAACCGCTGTTTTAAACAGCTCGTCAGGGTAATGATTACGGAGATCCTCCATTATTCTGCCCGAAAAGTTCAATCTCGCGTTATACATGGTGACCAGCACTCCCACCAACGAAAGATGCGGATTGTAGTATTCCTTCACCACCGCAACGGAATTCATAAGCTGAACCAACCCTTCAAGAGCGTAATATTCACACTGAACCGGGATTATAAAGCCGTCGCTTGCCACAAGAGCATTAACGGTAAGCAGACTGAGGGATGGCGGACAGTCTATAATAATGTAGTCATATTTGTCCCTTACCGAGTCCAGCGCCCTTTTCAAAAGCCTTTCGCGGTTTTCTATCTGTGTCATCTCCAGCTCAGCTCCGGCAAGACCGATAACAGAAGGGATAACATCGAGGTTTTTAAATTCGGTGGTATAAATCGCGGCTTCAACAGGAGCCTCGCCGGTTATAACCTCGTAGATCGTGCAGGTGTCATTCCTGTCTATTAATCCAACTCCGGTAGAGGCATTACCCTGAGGGTCCATATCCACTAAAAGCACCTTTTCATCCAGCGCACCAAGAGATGCAGCTATATTAACAGCAGACGTGGTCTTGCCCACACCGCCCTTCTGATTCGTAAAGGAAATAACCATGTTGCATTCTCCAATATGTATTCCCACATGGGTGGGTTAATTATATTATAAAATAAATCCTCCTCTTTGTCAATACAGTTGGATTTTTTTACAATTTACTAAAATATCCTACATCACTCTCAAAAAACCTCTTTCGTTCATCGCAAACCAAAAAATGTTTCACGTGAAACAAACAATACCGCAACACCGGTGTTTCACGTGAAACATTCCGTATTATCCAATTACCGAAACCCACACCGCCGGAGTGCCGCCACAACCACCCAACACGCCGACCGTTCTTCATTCGCCCTTCACAAGCCCGATTTGTTTCACGTGAAACAAATCACGCCCGCAGTCCCTCGTCACCAAACGCCTCTACACCATCTCCGTCATTCTTGTCACCAAACGCCTCTACACCATCTCCGTCATTCTTGTCACCATCAGCCGTTTTTCTCACAATTATAGTATAGACATACTCATCATCCGTTTCGGTGCACGAGGTTCTTGTCACACTACCCATACACCGAATCCCCTCAATCGCCCGTTTTATGGCCGCAATGTACTCTTTATACCCCTTTTTTCTTTCAGAAACCACCACTTCCGGACTTAATACACGTTCTATATACGCCTCCGCCGCCCGAACATTCATGGATTCCGCCACAATCCTCCCCAAGACCTCGCTTCTCAAAACGGCATCCTTTATCCGCAAAAGCGCCCGCGCGTGCCTTTCGGTCAACCCGTTTGCCGTTACAACACTCCTTTCAGCCTCGGTAAGGCGTAAAAGACGTAGCTTATTAGCCACAGCAGACTGGGTGAGCGACAGCTTGGCAGCAACCCCCTCCTGAGTAATTCCATAAATATCCATAAGCGCCGCTATTGCCGCAGCCTCCTCGAAAATATTCAGATTCTCCCTATGCAGATTCTCTATTATAGCCAATTCCGCAGATTCTTTATCATTTACACGCAACACAATACACGGAACGTTCATAAGCCCCGCAAGCCTCGCGGCACGCAAACGGCGCTCCCCCGCCACCAACTCATACTTAAATATCGCGTGTTCAGATATTTCTATGCATTTTTTAACAGTAATTGGTTGTAACATACCGTGTCGCTTTATACTTTCCGCCAAGCTCCACAAGGAATCATTATTAAAGCTTTTTCTCGGCTGGGCACGATTCGGCATTATTTCCTCAGTCGGTATATACACCACAACACAACCTTTCGTTTCATCTCCGTTAAGCTCATTTATCTCGATCGGCATTTTCTCCCACTTCCTTTTCTTTTTTTATTATAATATCACACCCCACTCGCACATTCAAGAAAAAACCGCCGACGAATCAACACTTGTTTTGTTTAAACAACACTCAAAACAGAAATATTTATCGAAAAAAAGAAGAAATCCAAAGAAAATACCGTTTTTCGCACAAAACCATAACCCAGCCGGAACAAACAATACAAAAAAGGCTGTTCAAGCCGCACAAAGCAGCCTCACAGCCTCATATAATCCAAACACCAAAACCTTTCCGTCGACACTTCAGCCGACCAAACAAGCCTCAGTCCGAGCAAAAACACAATCTTCCGCGCAAAAAACGCCACACACACTCAAAAAGTCCGTCAAAGAGGATTTTTCACTATCTTCGAGTACATTCTCGGATAGCTCTCAGGAGTAGAACTCTCCTTCCGAACTACAACAAAGCTCCTTTCCTGAGCCTCGTTTTCGCTTATATACAGCTTTTTCCCGTAAACACCCCGAAGCCTTCCGCCCAAAAGCGCGATCCCCTTGCTCGCCTCATCGCTTTCTTCCTGCCCCATAGCACCTTTCATAGCCACAAAAACACCCTCTTTTTTCAAAAAAGGAATACACAGCTCCGAAAGAACATTTAATCTGGACACAGCCCGAGCAGTGACCGCATCAAATTTACCGCGAAATCCCGACGTTTTTGCCAACTCCTCGGCTCTTCCCACAGCTACCGTAACATTCCGAAGTCCCAATTCAGCGCATACCTTCTCCACAAATCTCAGCTTTTTTTCGGTACTGTCCAAAGCCGTAATCCTCAGGTCAGCACAAGCTATCGCAAGAGGCAAGGTAGGAAATCCGGCTCCGCACCCCACGTCTATCAGTGCCCCGGATCGGGGCAAAAACTCCAAGGCAAGCAAACAGTCGGCAAAATGAAGCGGCAAAATAAGACGCTCATCCTTGATAGCTGTCAGATTATACTTTTTATTCTCCTCGACCAATAGTTGCGATAACACCTTAAATTTTTCAGCCAGTTCTTGTTTTATATAGCCGTTTAGTTTATTTTTCAGCATGATATTGCTGAAATCAGAAAAATATTCGTCCACTTCTTCGCATCTCTTTCCAGATAAATTTCGGACATTTTAAAACACACAATATCCGACTCCTGTTTTTTACCGTTCCAAAGCTTGTTGCCGCATAGCAACCGTTTTTTCACAAAAATCCTCTGTCTTCCCCGACCTTGTTTCCCTCTTACTCCTATTGAGCTTTTTCATCGGGATTAAGCTTTAACCAGACCAGCAGGACAGAGATATCCGCAGGGGAAACACCGCTTATACGGGAAGCCTGCCCCAGATTGCGCGGTCTTACCGCGTTCAGCTTCTGACGAGCCTCCAGACGAAGCCCCATGATCTGAGAATAATCTATATCATCGGGCAAAAGTCGTCCCTCCATCTCCCGAAGTCTCCTTGCATCGTCCAGCTGACGGTTTATATATCCGTCGTATTTCAGTCTGATCTCCGCCTCGGTCTTAACCGTCGGGGGCAAGGAAAGGTATCCGCTGTCTATCTCCCGCATCGCTTCATAATCTATCTGAGGGCGTTTCAGCAGCTCTGACAGCTTAACTCCCGTCGCAATGGGCGTTGTTCCGCGCTCCACAAGAATACGGTTCACCGCTTCTGAGGGAGGAACGGTCACACTCTTTACTCGCTTAAGCTCTTTTTCGATCAGCTCGCAGTACTCATTAAGCTGAGCATATCTCTGCTCCGAGACCAAACCTACACGCAAGCCCTCTTCCATAAGCCGGAATGCGGCGTTGTCCTGCCGAAGCAGAAGTCGGTATTCAGAGCGGGAGGTCATCATACGGTAGGGCTCGCGTGTTCCCTTTGTAACTATATCGTCAATAAGAGTTCCGATATATGAGGAATCCCGTGTCAGCACAAGAGGCGCTTCCCCCTTGATTTTCAGAGCGGCATTTATTCCCGCTATCAAGCCCTGAGCCGCCGCCTCCTCATATCCGGAGGTTCCGTTAAACTGCCCTGCTCCGTAAAGTCCGGGGATCTCCTTGAATTCCAGAGTAGGCGCAAGCTGCATAGGATCGGCGCAGTCGTATTCGATAGCATACGCGAATCTCATTATGCGGGCGTTTTCAAAGCCCTCGATGGAATGAAGCATACGGAGCTGAACGTCCGCGGGAAGTGACGAGCTGAAGCCCTGAAGGTATATTTCCTCAGAATCCAGAGACACCGTCTCCACAAACAGCTGATGACGGCTCTTGTCGGAAAAGCGCACCACCTTATCCTCGATACTGGGACAGTACCTGGGGCCGGTGCCCTCGATCTTGCCGGAATAAAGCGGTGAGCGATGAAGATTCTCGCGGATTATGGCATGAGTTTTTTCATTGGTGTACGCAATATAACAAGGATACTGGCTCATGGCGTTAATATCCTCGGGTGCGTTTTTATAGGAAAAGGGCACCACGCACTCCTCACCGTCCTGACGCTCCAGCCTGGAGTAATCAATTGATGAGCGGTGTATCCGAGGAGGAGTACCGGTCTTGAATCGCATAAGCCTGATGCCGAGACGGATAAGAGAATCGGTAAGGGGAATGGAGGCAAGCATCCCATCCGGTCCCGAGGGATAGGCGCAGTCACCGGTTATTACTCTGCCGCGCAGATAGGTTCCGGTGCACACGATAGCCGCCTTCACCCTATGAACCGCCCCAAGTCTGGTAACCACAGCGCAGACCTTTCCGCATTCATCTGTACGAATGTCTACTATCTCGCCCTGTTGGAGAGTAAGATTTTCCTGACGCTCCAGCACACTCTTCATGCGAGCGTGATATGCCGATCTGTCTATCTGAAGACGCTTGGAATGGACTGCCGGGCCCTTCCCGAGATTCAAGGTCCTGCTCTGCAGAGAGGTTATATCCGCAACGCGGCCCATTTCTCCCCCCAAGGCGTCGATCTCAAACACGAGATGTCCCTTTCCGGTGCCGCCTATAGAGGGGTTACACGGGAGATTTGCCACGGCATCGAGATTAATTGTAAAAAGGAATGTCCGCAGCCCCATTCTGGCGCAAGCCAATGCCGCCTCTATGCCGGCGTGACCCGCGCCGATAACGGCGATGTCAGCCTCCTCGCCATCGTAAAAAGCAATATTCTCCTTCATGGCTTCCGTAGCCGTAGTTGTCTGCATTTCAAACCTCACAAATCAAGCAAATTATACGTTTTTAAGGGAATTGCCACACGGTCGACACCGTATTATTTATGATATTTCCCGTTATGATTGATATTAAAGCCTCGGTAAAGCTGCTCCAGAAGTATCACTCTCATAAGCTGGTGAGGGAAGGTCATTCTGGAAAATGACAGCCTGTAATCACACATTGCCTTCACCGACTCGGGAAGACCGTCCGAGCCACCGATAACCAGCACAAGGCTTCCGGTCACCTCGGCGGTATTTTCCAGGATCCGCGCAAATTCCTCCGAGGAGTGCTGCTTGCCCTCAACGCAGAGAGCTATCTTGTACGCCCGCTTTACGTCAACCGCATCGGGAAGCTGAGAGTCATCCTTAAGCTCCGCCGTGGAAAAGCGGCAGTACGCCCCAAGACGCTTTTCATATTCCTTTACCGCATCGCGCAGATATGCTTCCTTAAGGGAGCCTACACACACCAGCTTTACGTTAAGCATTTGTCTACTCTTCTCTTTCTTGCGTTCTCTGCTCTGTGTTTTTCGCCGCAAACGATCTTAATGCGTCTGAGCAATTTATAAATTCCCCGGCTTTTTACCGCGTGATCTTACGTTTTAAAGCAATCTTACCGGGGATATCCTCTCGGCAACATCCAGGAATCCCAGCTGCGCGCCCACTCTTTCCAGATTTTCCATAGCGGAGCGCAGGACAATGTCGCGAGTATTGTTTTCAGCGCTCACGTGAGCAAGCAGCACCCGCTTAACACCGCCGTTTACCAGACGAACAAGAACACTTCCGCACTGATCGTTGGATAGATGTCCGTGCTTACCACGGATACGGCGCTTCAGATCATCCGGATAGGAGCCGACGGAAAGAAGGGTGAGATCGTGATTAGATTCAAGGATAACGTTCTCTGCGCGGCAAATATGCTGCAAAAGCCGCTCTGTAACACACCCCAGATCGGTGCAGGAGCAAAACGAAAAGCCGTTGCCCTCTACAAGGAATGAGACACAGGCGGCAGAATCGTGATCCACGTGGCAGGAGGTGACAGTAAGCGCCCCCACCCTTTCGGTGTATTCGACGGGATGCACGGTTATTCTTCCCCGATATTCAAAGCCCTTTCCGCGGGTATATGAGATAAAGCTCGGCTCCGTCATGTGGACGGGCACTGAATAGTTCTTAAAAAGAGTGACGAGCCCCGCAACATGGTCGGCATGCTCATGTGTTATAAAAACGGCATCTATCCCGGAAAGCTCCACTCCAAGCTCGCCGAGAACCTTTTTCGCCATTCTGCAGCTCAACCCGAAGTCTATAAGTATACGAGTCCCGTCAAGCTCCACCAGAGTGCAGTTGGCTCGGGAGCCGGAAGCCAGGGATACTATCCTTCCCTTCGGAGAGTCGCTACCGTTTCCGTGGCAACCACGACCGACCGCGGCATTGCAAACGCCGCCGATCCCCGCCATTTGCCGCGTATTTGTCGGGCTTTCCGCTCTTTCGGCACTGTTCGCGTTCCCCATATTTCCGGTATTTGCAATATTTAACGTATTTACTGAATTTGCCGAGCCGAATGTATTTGATATACCTGCCGAGCCGAATGTATTTGATATACCTGCCGAGCCGAATGTACCCGGGGAAGAGGCCGCATTCGTCGCATCACCGTCTCCAAAGCCGTGTTCCGCCCCTGCCACAGGCGCGCCCTTATCTCCCGTTTCCGCGGCAAGCACCATTTCAAGCTGAGCGGAAACCGCTTCCTCAAAGGAATCAAAGTTGCCGTACCGCGCCATTTCAGAAGCCCTCCTGCACCATCGGCCACCAGATCTCGCTCAGTATCCCCATCATCACTGCAAAGATAAAGGGTAATGCTATATAAAGGAACTTCTTACCGCGCCGACGGCGTTCCGCTTCAATCTCTATGTACCGACTTTTTTCCGCCTCGCTCCAATCGGCAGGCAGATCAATAGGCAGTGTCGGTGTTGAGGACAGATTTCCTCTCACGGTGATAACATAAGCAATAACGCACACACCCGCTATTCCCTCGTAAACGAACCACACGGCAAAACCGTAGTCAAGATCCGAAGCAAGCAGCAGTCTGAGGATAACGTAGGCAAGTATTCCCAGCGCCAGCATTATCAGCGAGCGCTTCCACTTGAACTTCACCTTTTGCATTGGCTGAGAGGCGACGGCGCGCTTCAGCGCATCCTTGGTCCGAGAGAGGGTTCCCTTCTTTTTTGAGCTCATGCGGTCTCCTTTCCGCGATAGCACGCGGTAATTTATCGTAATACGGGAAATTACCGCGCCCAAGCAGTCTGTGCCAAGGGCGCGGTAACAATTATGTGTTTAAACTTGAACAGCGGAATTTATATCTCGATCTTAACAGCGCCCTCAGGACGGACATTCAGAACCGAGCAGGCTTTTTCACCGAAAACACCGTCCATGACCTTTTTGAATTCATCACGCAGAGCAAGCGGCACAAATGCCTGGACCGTTCCTGCGAAGCCGCCGCCGTGAACTCTCCATGCGCCGCCCTTTCCGTCAAGAAGATGCTTGCATATCGCAAGAGCCAGTGAAAGCCCCTGCTCGCCTACGTTCTTTACGGTATAAACGTTCTGGAGCTGCTTGAAGGAGGAATCTCCGGAGGCAAGGACTCCGCGGAGGAAGCCTGCCGTATCTCCCGCCTTCAGCGCCTCCTTCTGAGCCGCTACGCGGTCGTTTTCCTCGATAAAGTGAAGGGCACGCATCACTGCGCGGTCTCCGACCTTCTCGCGAAGCTCGGGGATCCTTGCCAGAACCTCGTCATAGGTGATTCCGCGAAGCACGGGACGGTCAAAGCAAGCAGCAACGCTCTTCATTTCCGCGGGAACGGAGGCGTAATCCTCGTTGAGATCGGCGTGATTTCCACCGGTATTTACGATGCAAAGGCAATATCCTACCTCGCCGAGCTTGAAATCCAGCTTTTCAATAACCGGCGCGGAGGGATCCGCAAAATCTATAGCGACAAAGCCGCCAACCGCGCAAGCGGTCTGATCCATAAGTCCGCAGGGCTTTCCGAAGAAAATGTTCTCCGCGTACTGGGATATCTTTGCAAGCTCCGGGGCATCAACGGCGCCGCCGTTATAGAAATGATTGAGAATATTGCAAATCTGGACCTCGAATGCCGCAGAGGAGGAGATCCCCGAGCCCTTAAGCACGTCTGAGGTGGTATACGCGGTAAATCCCCCGTATTTCAGCCCTCTCTTGGCAAATCCGTCGCAGATTCCCGCGATTATGGCGGCAGAGCCGTAGTTTACATAGGAATCGGGGCAGAGGTCGGTGATATCCACCTTATCCTCGGGGAAACCCTTGGATTTTACGGTAATAGTCTTATCCTCGGTCTTTGCCGCAACGGCGATAATATCCAGATCAAGGGCGGCGGCGAGCACACAGCCGTGGTTGTGGTCGGTGTGGTTACCGGATATTTCAGATCTTCCGGGAACGGAAAATACATTTATATCAAGATCTCCGTAAAGGGTAGCGAACTCCTTTGCCGCCTCACAGAAGCGGGCGCGCTCATGAGCCAGCTTTTCAGCTCCGTAAAAATGAATAAGCGCGGCGTCAAAGCCGCCTTCCTTTACGAGGGATGCGAATAATGATGCCTTCATAGCAGTATTTCCTTTCGGTAATTAATGTTTTAATAACGGTCCGATGATCAATCTCTCCGCTTAACCTCACCATTATAACAAAACTCGCGATAAATTGCAATAGATTTCATTGAAAATTCGTAATTTTGTTTATTTCTACCGCAATTTTTCTTTTTGTCTGCTCGCCTCCGGACGCAAAACGCAAGCGGGGCGGGGATGAGATTTCGCGGACAGGCAATTTTTTTATGTAATTGTAAAAGTTTATGAATATTACTTGACATTGTGGCGGAATTGAGTTAGAATAACAGTGTGTGAATATACTTTTGGCGAATATTTCGGCGGAACAGGACAGCCGCATTCGGTAGGCTGTCGCCGGGGAGCCGTCAACTGATAAAATAACACAGTAAATCAAATAAAAAACTTAAGGAGAACGACATGTCACCCATAGTATCAGCACTCATTTCGGGTGTGATCTGCGCTGTGATCTTCGGTCTCGGTGGTTTCTTTCTGCGTAAAAAGCTTGCTGAAGCTAAAATAGGCTCAGCAGAAGATGAAGCAAAACGAATTGTCGACGAAGCGGCAAAAGAAGCGGAAAACTCTAAAAAAGATGCCGTACTTGAAGCCAGAGAACAGATAATCAGAGAAAGAAACGAAGCCGAGCGCGAGCTGAAGGAGCAGAGAGCGGAGCTTACCCGACAAGAACGCAGACTGGTTTCCAAAGAAGAAAACCTGGATCGCAAGACAGAAAACCTGGATAAAAAGAACGATCAGCTCGTCCAGAAGCTCAAGGATGCAGACGAGCTCAAGGAGCGCATAAGCGCCACTCTCGACCAGCACATGGAAACTCTGCAGAGGATCTCGGGCTACACAGCCGAGGAAGCCAAGGCAGAGCTGCTTCTCAAGCTGGAAAACGAGGTCAAGCACGATGCGGCTCTTAAGATCATCGAGATCGAATCCAGGCTGAAGGAGGAAGCGGATCAGAAGGCAAGAGACATCATTTCCCTTGCTATTCAGCGTTGCGCTTCAGACCGTGTTTCGGAGACGACGGTTTCCACAGTTTCTCTCCCCAACGACGAGATGAAGGGCCGTATAATCGGCCGTGAGGGAAGAAACATCAGAACCATCGAGCAGCATACGGGAGTAGACCTTATAATAGACGATACCCCCGAGGCGATCACCATTTCATGCTTTGATCCCGTTCGCCGTGAGATCGCGAGACTTACTCTCGAAAAGCTGATCTCGGACGGCAGGATCCACCCTACCAGAATCGAGGAGACTCTGGAAAAGAGCAAAAAAGAAGTAGAGCAGGCGATAAAGAAGGCAGGCGAAAGCGCAGTTTTTGAGCTGGGCATCCATTCCATCAACCCGGAGCTTGTCAAGCTGCTGGGTAGGCTGCAATACCGTACCAGCTACGGTCAGAACGTACTGGCGCACTCTCTCGAGGTTGCGTACCTTTCCGGAATCATCGCAGACGAGCTCGGCGTTGACAGTGTAATTGCCAAGAGAGCGGGCCTTCTCCACGATATAGGAAAGGCGCTCACCGCAGAGGTCGAGGGCTCTCACGTTCAGCTCGGAGTCGATACGGCGACCAAGTATAAGGAAAGCCGCGACGTTATCCACGCAATCGAAGCTCACCACAACGACGTTGAGCCTCAGACCATAATAGCGGTAATAGTTCAAGCAGCTGATGCCATTTCCGCCGCACGTCCGGGCGCACGCAGAGAGAATCTTGAAAACTACATCAAGAGACTGCAGAAGCTGGAGGAGATCGCTGAGAGCTTCAGCGGAGTTGAAAAATCCTACGCGCTTCAGGCAGGTCGCGAGCTTCGCATAATGGTCAAGCCCGAGGAGGTAAACGACGAGCAGATGGTTCTGGTCGCAAGAGAGATCGTTAAGAAGATCGAAGAAACTCTCGAATACCCCGGACAGATCAAGATCAATGTTATCCGCGAGAAAAGAGCCACTGATATCGCAAAATAACATAAAGCGATAAGCCGCTTATAATCTACTTAAACGATCTCGCGAGCCTGTTCTCTCCGAGATCGTTTTTAAGTTATCGGCGCGAGGGCGCGGCAAAAATCCGGTAATCCGACTCACAAAGCATAACGAACGCATAAACATATAAACACATAAACATATAAACGCATAAACATATAAACGCATAAACATATAAACGCATAAACATATAAACGCATAAACATATAAACACATAAACACATAAACGCATAAACGCATAAACGCATAAACACATAAACGCAAAAATCCGCCAAGAAGTATAAATCAAAGGCACTGTCACCGAGGACGACTGATTAATTCTTTGAAAAATTCGGCGAGAAAAGCACAAGAAAGACAAATGTTTTGCCAAGGCGCATAATCTTCAGTGTCTGTAACTGAGCAAAGACCGTAGAATTTCTCAGTATTTTTCCGCCAAAAATCAGTCAGATGAGTAGACAGAGCTAAGTTAAAAATACCTTTGACCGGAAATCCGGGGCAAACGGAAGGATGAACCAAATGTCTATAATAAAAATTCTCGCCCTTGGAGACGTAGTCGGACAGGGAGCAGTCAGATACCTTGAAAGCAATCTCAGAAGAAAGATAAGCGAATGCGGTGCGGATCTGACCGTCGTAAACGCCGAAAACGCCGCTATAGGCAACGGGCTTGATGCAGACAGCGCAAGAGCACTCTGGGGCGCGGGGGCAGACGTGCTCACGTCAGGAAACCATGTTTTCCGCCATTCAACCCTACACGGTTTGCTTGAGGATAGCGGAAAGCTGATCCGCCCGTTGAATTATTCCTCTGAATGTCCGGGAAACGGGCATACTATAGTCACAGTCAAGGGCGTAAGAGTGCTTATAATGAACGTGCTTGGAGTAGTATACGGCGACCAGCTCAACTGTCCATTCGAGGCAGTGGAGCGAGCCTTAAAAAGAGAAAAGGGCGGCTATGACGTGGCAATTCTCGACATTCACGCCGAAACCACCTCAGAAAAGGCGGCTCTCGCCAGATATTTCGACGGTCGCATTTCAGCCGTTTGGGGCACTCACACTCACGTTCAGACCGCCGATGCGAGGATACTTCCCCGTGGCACGGGATTTATCACAGACCTGGGAATGTGCGGCCCAACAGACTCGATCTTAGGCGTTGATAGCCGAAGCATTATAAACAAGCTCAGGCTCCACATGCCTCAAAAATTCACCGTTCCGGACGGAAGGGTATCCGCCACCGGTGCCCTTTTCACCGTAGACTCCGCCACCGGCAGAGCGACCGGAGTTGAGCCGATAGCATTTTAACCCGTCCCCATTCTGACCGTGGAATTGCCGCGGTATGATCCGAGACCAACAAAACTTTTCAAAAAAGAAAGACAGACTCACCATGGCACTTTCACCGAAAATCGTGCGAAAACAGCTTGAATTATTCCGTCCGATAATCAACGGCTGTTCCCTGGAGACTGCCCGAAAGGGGCAGGAGATTTTGGGAACGCTGATGTTCGCGGGCGATAAAAAGGTTTCCCTTTCACGTCACGACCTTTCCGATTTTGAGGGTATATGGGTATATCCCAACGAAGAGACGAGAAACGGAGTGATCCTATATCTTCACGGCGGCGGATTCGTCAGCGGTGATATTGAATACTGCAAGGGGTTTTCCTCACTTCTTGCCGCAAGATTCAATGTCCGTGTTTTTGCCGCGGCATACCGTCTGGCACCCGAAGCGCCCTTTCCCGCGGCGTTGGACGATGCGCTTAATGCCTATAAATACCTGCTTTCCTGCGGCTATTCTTCCTCAAGGATAGTTCTGTGCGGCGAAAGCGCGGGCGGCGGTCTTATATATTCACTCGCCGCAAGGCTGAGAGAGCTTTCTCTTCCCATGTGCGGCGGATTTATAGCCATCTCTCCATGGACGGATATGACCGCATCGGGCGAGTCCTACGCAAGGAACGCCTCTGCCGATCCCTCTATGACCAAGGAGAGGCTGCGATTTTTCTCCGAGGCATACACCCATGACCCATCCGATCCCCTTGTATCTCCCTTATTCGGAGAGCTGACTGACCTTCCCCCCTCGCTGATCTTTGCGGGTGAGGACGAGATCATGCTCAGCGATTCAGTCTTGCTTCACCAAAAGCTTACAGACAGCGGTTGCGAAAGCGAGCTAACCGTAGCTCCCGGAATGTGGCACGCATATCTGCTTTACAATTTTAAAGAGCGTAAAAACGACTATCTGAAAATCGACGGATTTCTCGACCGTGTGATGCCGCTTAAAAACAAGCTTCACTGGATGCGCCTTGACAACGCGGCAAAGATCTATCCCGCGGCAAGACGCCGCAATTGGAGCAATGTTTTCCGACTTTCGATGACCTTAAGCGAGCCGGTTGATCCCGTCACTCTCCAATCCGCTCTCGACGTTACCGCCAGGCGCTTTCCCTCCATTTCCGTCCGTATCAGGCGCGGAATGTTCTGGTACTATCTGGAGGAGATACGTTTTGCGCCAAAGGTGCTTCCGGACAATTCATATCCCCTTACCCGTATGCCATTTGACGATATTCGCAAATGCGCCTTCCGTGTGCTTTACTACAAAAACAGGATCTCCGTTGAGTTTTTCCATGCGCTCACCGACGGCAACGGCGGTCTGATCTTTCTCAAAAGCCTGGTTGCGGAATACCTGGAGCAGCGTTACGGCGCGGCAATTCCCTATACAAACGGTGTTTTCGACCGTCTTGAGCCACCAAAAGACAGCGAGCTTGAGGACAGCTTTCTAAAGTATGCCGGCGGAAAACGCATGAGTCGCCGCGAGGATGTCGCCTTCCATCTGGAAGGGACTCCGGAAACAGACGGCTACAAAAACATTGTTACCGGAATACTTGACACCGACGCCGTTCTTTCTCTGTCAAGAGCTCACGGCGTAACCCTTACCGTATTCCTCACCGCCGTAATGATGAGGGCTATATGCAACATTCAGCAAAGACGTATACCTAAGGTATCAAGGCGCAAGGCGGTAAAGGTTCTTATTCCGGTCAATCTGAGAAAGCTTTATCCCAGTGAATCTCTCCGTAATTTCGTTCTGTACGTAACTCCCGGAATAGATCCCTCTCTCGGCGAATACACCTTCGAGGAGATATTGAAGACAGTTCAGAGTCAGATGAATTACGAGCTCACCGCAAAGCGAATGCGAATGAGGATAACCAAAAATGTTCATTCCGAGCAGATCTTTATTTTGAAGATCATGCCGCTGTTTATCAAAAACATCGCTATGAAGGCGGTTTTCAACGCCATTGGCGAGCGCGCCTCCTGCCTTACCATGTCAAATCTGGGCGCCGTTACTCTCCCCGAGGAGATGCAGCGATACGTCCAAAGAATGGATTTCATTCTGGGAGTTCAGGCTGTCGCCCCCAACAACTGCGGCGTTGTATCCTACGGCGGAAAGCTGTATATAAACTTTATTCGCGATACCAAGGAGCCGGAGCTGGAAAGAGAATTTTTCACCACCCTTCGAGCCCTTGGACTGAACATTCTTGTGGAAAGCAACTCCCGCCCTTACTTGAAATAACGGGAGTCACGCGGCAAGTCCCCCAAGTTGTGTCAAAACTCATGTGACATAGCCATTCCCGTAAATCAGAAAGGAAAAGCAATGTACTGTATTAAATGCGGTGTAGAGCTGGCAGACAGCGAGAAGGTCTGCCCTCTTTGCGGACTCAAGGTATATCATCCCGACATACCCGCTCCGCAAAAAATAGACTATCCCTATCCGAAATTCGAGCGCTCAAGCGAAACCGTAAGCCGCTTTGGCTTCATGTTCGTTGTGACTATGATCTTCGTGGTTCCCATCCTTCTTTCACTGATATGCGACCTCAGTATCAATCATCAGGTCACCTGGTCGGGCTACGTTATCGGAGGAATGCTCCTTTTCTACATTTTCAGTGTTCTGCCCTCCTGGTTCAGAACCCCCAATCCCGTCATCTTCGTTCCTGTCAGCTTTGCGGCAATTATCCTGTTTCTGCTATATGTTGACGTAACAAATCACGGCGGCTGGTTCCTCACCTTTGCCCTTCCTACTGTTGCGGGCTTCGCCGCCATAGTAACAACAGTGGTCACTCTTATGAAATACGTAAGACGGGGGACTCTCTTTATTATCGGCGGCGCTGTTATCGCCCTCGGCGCTCATATGGTGCTGATGGATTTCCTCATTAACCTCACCTTTAATACCGGAAGACATATCTTCTGGTCCCTTATTCCTCTCATTGTACTCTCCTTTATCGGTCTCATCCTTATTTTTATCGGTATCTGCAAACCCCTTCGCGAATCCCTGAAAAAGAAATTCTTTATCTGATGCCCGCTTGGGGTTTCCTCCGCTTGGTGGTACCACCCGTTTTGGAGAAAAACAAACCTCAGAGGCTTTCATATATTCAAACGCCCTGCTTGGTTGTGTAAGGCGTTGGTATCGAGCCTCAAAACGATAAATTTCGATATTACAGAATAGCAAGGGGATCATTATGGATTTTTTAATTTGGCTCGCAGTGCTTGGGCTTATCGTTCTGTATACCGCCCAATCGCTTTTCACAAAGCTTTATACCGACAGCTACCCGGGTGAAAGCGACACGGCATCCTCAGTGCTGACGGTGGTTTCCGGCTTGACCGTCGCAATTCTGACCTTCTTCTGCTTCTCCCTCTGCCGCTTTACCTTCAACCCATGGAGCGCGCTTATAGGCGTACTTAACGCCTTCGCGCTGTACGGGTACAACTTCTTTATCGTTCGCGCGTCGGGAAGCGGTCCTTATTCCGTCGTTATGATGTTCAACCTCTCGGGAGGTATCATTATTCCCGTCATGGCATCACTTATTATGGGCTGGGACGAATCCTGGAACTCGCTCTTTCAGAAGGTTCTCAATTCCGTCTGTATCGTTACAATAATAGCCGCGGTGTGGCTGGTCAGTCAAAGAGAGGACGGCGCTGAGGAAAAGCAGAGAGTAACTCTTCCGTTTATTCTCTCATGCTTTGGGCTTGCCATGTGCAATGGTATCTACGGTCTTTTTCTCACATTGCAGCAGCAGACAGCGGTGGCAGGCGGAGAAGGGAACAGAGATGAAATGATCACCGTCACCTTCCTCGTAGCGGCTGTGCTTGCGTTTATTACGGGAACGGTTCGTGCAAAGGGCAATTTCCTGCCCCATTTCCGTCAGAATAAAAAGTCGCTCTGTTTCCTTACCGTCACAAGCCTCGTATTTGCTCTCGCCGTCAACGTAATAGTAATGATAATCCCGCATTTCGACACTACGATACTGTATACGCTGGATAACTCCTCCGTGCTTATTATGAGTGTGCTGATCTCCGCCATCTTCTTTAAGGAAAAGCTCTCTCCGAAGAATATCATCGGCATCGTCATTATGTGTATTGCGCTGGTTTCAATGAACCTTCTCCCCGCTTTTTGAAAAAAGCTTGGCAAAAACTTTTGGGTATCTTAGGGATATGTAGTTCTTATTGCTTGCTCCGCGTAATCAGCCATTGTTTTTAAATTCGATACTTGCTTGCTCCGCTTTTTGAAAAAAGCTTGGCACCGCTTTTTGGAAAAAGCTTGGCAAAAACTTTTGGGTATCTTAGGGATATGTAGTTCTTATTGCTTGCTCCGCGTAATCAGCCATAATACGGTTAATAAAAAACAAACCGGACACATCACAGGCGCAAAGCCTAAAATGACGTGTCCGTTTTTTGTATTAATTTTTATTCCTCGGGCTTTTTGTCAAAATCAAGCGTCAGATCATAGTCACCGAGCTTATTGACCTTGAAGCCGTTCTTCTTGTATTCCTCGTAATCAAACGCCTCAAGCTCGTCGATAGCGAGCTTGTGAAACTCGTAGAAATTGTGCCACCATTCCCAACCGCTTCCAAGCTCATTGGAAAGATATGCGTCTGCGATATCGCAAGCGGTCTGGGGGGCTACGTAGAATGCGCCCATGGCAAGTACGTTGACTCCGTTACCCGTGATGGCTCTGGTTGCCGCAGGCAAGCTCTCAACGACACCTGCGTGAACGTGGGGGCACTTGCTTGCCGCAATGTGAATACCCATACCCGTGCCGCAGAACAGAAGCGCACGCTCGTAATTTCCCTCCGAGATCTCCGCACCGACGCGAAGACCGACGCGGTGGAACATCAGATCGGTATCCTTGGGATCGCTGTCCTTCTTGACACCAAGATCGAGAATTTTCCACCCCTTCTTGGTCAGATGCTCAACAACGACCTCCTTGAGCGGGAAGCCTGCAAAGTCCGCGCCGACAACCAAATATTTGTCCTTGATCGTTTTCATGCTTTTATCTCCTCTTTAAATTAAATTTCAGAAACAACGAATTGGTGTTTGCCACCCTTCAGCGTTTTGCCTCGGTAGATTGCCTCAATGCCGTCGGGCAGGGTTACGGTATAGACGAATACTCCGTTTTCCTCACGCCATGCGGCGTCAATTCTCCCTCGCGCTGTCTGCATACTGCCTGTCACGTAGCCAAGCGCGGGAACGATGCAGGGGCGCAGCTCGATCCGCTCAAAGCCGGGGGCGTCCTCCATCGGCGTAATGCCGAGCAGTCCGCGGTAGAACCATGCTATAACGCCGGAAAACATATGGTGATTGTGCGAGCCCTTGTTGCCGCCGTCCCACATCTCCCACAGGGTAGTCTCTCCCTTTTCATACCAAGATCGATACCCGGGGGTGGTATCGGTAAGCAATCGGCAGGCAATATCCGCGCGTCCGAGGCTCGACAAAGCGTGATAGATATATTGTATGCCGACCATGCCGCTGTGAAGCTGATAGCTGTCGCGCTCCATGATCTCCACGAGCTGCTCGCCAAGCACTTCTCGCGTCTCTCCGACCTCCATAACGAGGAGCATGGCAACCACAGTCTGCTCGGGAATGTTACATTTGCCCGTCGCATCAATGTATTTTTCGGTCAGCCTTTTGCGCCACGTCTGTCGTTTTGCTTCCCATTCGGTGCATCCCGTCTTGGCAACGCGATGCGCCAGCGCGGTTATATCGTACGCCTTGAGCAGATACATATCTGCTACGAATTGAGTGTGCATGGAAGACTCTCCCATCCAGTCTCCAAGGATAAATTCATGCCCCTCGGCAATCTTTTGGGCAAGAAATTTGGCATAGCGCTCGAAATACGGGATTCCTTCTATCAGCATATCGGTCTTGCCCGTATACTGATAGACGCGATACGGCAATTCGTAGAGAATACAGTCGCAAACAGGACCGCAGGCGTGTCCCCATGGCCAATCCGGCGCGGGAATTGTGCCGTGAAGCGAACCGTCCTCAAACATACTCACCTTGATATCCTCAAACCATTTCCGGAGCAACGGTACGATATCGAAATTGATGATCACCTGCTCCATGCTTGCCTGTGCGTCGTTGGTCCAACCCATTTTCTCACGCGTGGGACAGTCGGTCAGACACCAGAAGAGATTGGAGTAGGTGGACTGCAACCCCGCGCGATAGATGAAATTGATCACGTCGTTCCCGGATTCAAAAGTGGAGCGGCGCTGGATATCCTGATGCACGAAGATCGCAGATATGGTCTCCTTGGTCGGCGCTTTCGTTAATCCCTCAATGCGCAGATAGCGGAAGCCGTAATAGGACAGCAGGGGTTTGAAGGTGTCCGTTTTGCCTGATGCAATAAGCTTATTGCGCTGAAAGGGGGTGACGGGATAGAAATGCGGACTGTCCATGACGTTATGCTTGGGCGTACCGTCCTCGCAAAGCTCCTCGGCGTAGTCAAATAGGATTTCTCTTCCCCGCTCCTCACAAAGCGTGATCTCGGCATAGCCCGACATTGTAATACCGAAATCGACAAGATATGCTCCGTCCTCTGCCTGTCTGATGGATACGGGAGCAAATCTCTCGTGCTCGCGGATAGGCTGACAGCAAACGGGCATAAGCTTTGCGGTAACGCGCTTTTCTCGAAGAATGACCGACTGCCAATCGCTGTCGTCATATCCCGCCTGCATCCAAGAGAGATCGTATTTTCTCATATCGACGTATTCGCCGCTGCGGATATGACTGAAAATGATATGAGAGTGCTTGGTGCTTGTTTTCCAGCTTGCATCACTGACAGCAACCGTTTTTCCGTTAACGCGCAGACAAAGCAAAATCTGCGGTGCGTCGCGCCAGGGCGCGCTGTCAAAATCCCATGCGGTTGCAAAGGATTCGTTAAAAAAACCGTTTCCCGCTATCGCGCCGATCACGTTGACACCCTGCTTCAGCAGTGAGCTTACGTCATAGGTGTTGTACCACAAAATTTTATCGTAATCACTCGTCGCAGAAATGAAGAGATCCTTCGTCACATCGCATCCGTTCAGATAAAATTTGCCAAATCCGGGGCTCTGCACCGAAAGCTCAGCGCTTTGCACAGGCTCGTCGATCACGATTTCTCTACGGAACAGAGGAAGCGGATCGTTATAGGAAAACGCGGGCGCGTTTTTTGCTGCCTTGATGTATTGCGCACCGTCAAATGCACATGATCCTTTCTCCATGATACTGACTCCTCTCTTTTCTTTGGTTTTAGTATAAACGATATCAGTATAAATGTAAATATCCAAAAAGTAACATCGGATATCCGTTTGTGATTTGTTTTTCGATATTTTCTATTGACTTGTCGGTGCAGAAATGATATACTGAACATATGTTAGTACAAAATCTTCTGCTCGCAGACGAATCCTACACGCACAGCAACTGGATCTATCGAGACGTAAACGTGGTTTTTTCCCGTATATATTACATTATCGACGGCGAGGCCTATTATGAGGAGCATGGCAAAAAAGTGAGATTCAAAAAGGCGCATCTCTATCTCACACCCGTCAAAAAGCCGTTTACGTTGTCGGAAAATCCCCAAAACAAGCTGCTGCACACCTATGCTCATATCACCACGCTTCCCACGGTGGATCATCTCATTGAGATTCCCGTGTTGCCGAACACGCCTCTTTCTGACGGAGTGGCGCTTTGGCGCAAATATGCCAAAAGCAACGATACAGCGCTGATCATCTCCGCATTACAGTTTATCCTCTCACAGATCGACCGTTTGGAACATAGAAAAAGCTGTATTGAGGACACGGTTAAGGCATATCTGGATAATCTTGAAGGTTATACCTTCGATATGTCCAAGCTTTGCGAGGAGCTGGGATACACACGGGAGCACATTACGCGGAGGTTTTCCACCGCTTATCACGTCACACCAAAGCAATATTTCAATCGTTGGCGCATGGAGATTGCGCTCGAACAGCTTTGCTGCGGCATCCGTATCAACGTTATCTCTGAAATGCTCTCCTTTTCAACTCCGTACGCCTTCAGCAAGGCGTTCAAGCAGCATTTCGGGCTTTCTCCCGAAAAATATTTGCAAACGCTTAACTATTCCTCGAGCAACCACAAAGCTTGATGACATCGGGATCGTACTTATGTGTGCCGCCTTGATGTCTATGAATCTTCTCCCCGCTTTTTGGAAAAAGCCGGGCATAATCCCCCATTGCAAAACTTTTAATCGAATAAAAAATTGGTCATATCATCGGATAAAAATCCCAAATGATGTGTCCACACTTTCTGAAGGAAAGCACGAGTACGCTACGCAAACTCAGCAAAGACTTCTGTATATAGGGGCGTCACCTAAAGGACAGTTTTCAAAAATGCGGTATATCTCGAAAGAGGTATGCCGTATTTTGCTTTTGTAGACACAAATGCCGTATCAAATTGGAAGTGATATGCTGACCGTGTCAGCGTGATATTGTTGCAAGCAACAGTGATATTGCTCCGAGTTGCTTTGCAACTCTGTGGTCGCAGTGATATTCTATTCGCCCTATAAACTCGCAAAGCGAATATCACTCGGCGATAGCCGAATATCA
>JAFVTO010000101.1 GCA_017503165.1 Clostridia bacterium
ATAAAACAACGCTTTCGATACAGTTGGAGAGGCGAAGCCAAACAATAAAAAAGAACAGCGCCGCGAGGCGAGGGGAAACCGACGTCGGAGTTTGACGGCGGTTTTGCTTCGCCAAGAGCAATAAAAAAGCCGTCACGCCAAATAGGGGGGGCGTGACGAACTTTTTTATTGCGTAAACCGGCTCTGCCGCCGCGAGTTTCGAGAGAAATTCGGGGAAAGGCGGCAGAGCGGACGCGGCGCGATGGGGGAGGGAGAACAGATCAATCTCCATAATAAAACCATATCCAAAAGTTTTTGCCCCGCTTTTTTTCAAAAAGCGGGCGTACCCCAAAAGCGACCGTACCCCAAAAGCGGGCAAACCCAAAAGCGGGCAAACCCAAAAGCGGGCAAACGAACTGTAACGATCATCTGCGACGACGGTGTTTGATAATTATGATGGGGGTAATAATAAGGGCGAGGGTAGCGATTGCAAGCCCTGCGATGATGAATCCCATAAGAACATCGCCGAGAACAGTGTAGGGAGTGATCAGCTTTTCGGGGGAATCCGATTCGCAAAGGGTAAATTCAAGCTCTCCGAAGGGGAGACCGTCACGACCGATGGCATAGCCTGAAACAGCCTTTCTCCAGCCCGGCTCCGAGCATTCTAAAAGATGGTACGGTGTTATTATTGAAATATCCAGACTACCGAAGCCTGCCCAACGCTGAGCGGGAGAAAGCAGATAGGTATAGCTGAATTTTGCAGGCACAAAGCTACCGTCTATATCCGGATATATAGGCGCAGAGACAGTATTCACCAAGGTTTCCCCGGCTTCCAGTGTTATCTCATACTGATACCAGCGCATAAACGAGCCGGAGGGATCAAGAAGGATCTCGTTTCCAATGTAACCGCCGTCTTTTCCGTTCTCTGACATTTCCCGTATCACTGCGTTATACCAGTCGGTTTCGGATACCGTGCTTCCCTCGGCATACTTGCTCATAGCCAGTTCCGCGAGTGTCAGGGTACGGGTTGATACAAGCGTCATCTCGCCTTCTACCTGCTTCTTTTTAGCTCCGCTCTCATACATCTTCCAGTCAAGTCCTCCGTCTATTGGCTCTCCTATGCAATAAACGGTGATGCTCTCCCTATCGGAGCCGGCGCGAAGCCATGCGCCCAGCTCAGCCGTTCCCTGTTCGAGCAGGCTGTATCCGTTTGCGTTCATCAGAATATTCCGCAGGGTACCCAAGCCGCTGAACTGACAGGAGGCGTAGCATTCCACGATACCCTCCTCCGGGGCGTATTCATATACGGTTACGGTGGCATCAGGGGTAAGCAAGCCCACCGATATCCTTTGATCGCTGAGCCACTTCATTTCCTGCTCCGTATCAAAGCTGTTTCTCAGCAAGGTGTGACGGAGTATCCTTTCCGTTGGCTCTCCGTTTATTTTTACGTCATATCTCTCCGTATCGTCGGGAAGAACGTAACGTTTAAGCTCTTCGTCATATATCGAAACGTACTCGGGGCATCCGCCAAAGGGGAATACGAGCGTGGCGGTAACGGTATAGTCGGCGGGATTATAAAACTCATACACGGCGGTAACCGATGCGCCGTATTCCGCCAGACTCTCCGCAGAGCTGTAGTAGCTATCGGGAAACTCGGGAATATCGAAGATCAGCTTTTCGCGCTTTACCGTTATGGGACACTCCCGACCGGTGACAATAGTTCCGGTGGAATCTGTTCCCTGCCAATGCATCTGCGCGGAATTGGCAAACGCCGACATCGGAGAAAGAAGCAACGAAAAAAGAATAAGGAGCAGGGGGAGCAGCTTACCTAATACAGTTTTTCTCATTTCCGTGAAATCACCTCTCTGATCAAATCATCGCTCGGAGCAGCAACCTTTTTCAGGCTTATTGCCACGTTTGTCCTGCGAAAATGACCTATGCAAGTTTTTTATAACTCTTATACGTTCGTTTAAAACTCTTATGCGTTCGTTTATAACTCTTATACGTTCAAAAAAAGAAATCTCCTTACGCTCAGAGCCAATAGCATAGTGGCAGGAAAGCCGTCTTAGGTGTCAGATTCTGCTTCGGTCAATATGATTTTACCACCGAGGACGGCGCTTTGCAAGAGGAGAAAGGGATATTTTAAAAATTTTTGAAAAATCCGTTGAAACAACCACTGAATATTGACAATTGCCGCAGCTTGTGATAGAATAAGACTGTAGAAGATATATAGTAGCAATATATAGACGCAACGCGCGCGGGCGCACAACAAAATATCCAAAGTAAACGGAGAGTAATATTATGTGGAGAAGATCAAATTCATCTGAGGAAAATAGGCAGCAGAAGCTGCTCCGGCAATTCAACTGTACGTTGCTTCCCGACGGAACGTACAGAACGGACGGACTGAAGGACAGAAGCGTCAGCGGAACGGTGGAGATCCCCTACGGGGTTTCCGAGATCGGCTACAAGACCTTCTGGCGCTGCGAAAAGATAACCAAGATAATAATTCCCGAAACGGTCACCGTACTGGGTGAGTATGCATTTGTGGGGTGCGTATCGCTGAAAAGCATTGCCCTTCCTGACAGCATCACAACAGTGCGCGACGGCGTATTCAGCAACTGTCAGTCACTAACGGAAATAGAGATACCCTTCAACGTAGAGGCTCTCTCGGATTTCGCCTTCAGCGGTTGCTCAGGGCTGAAAAGGCTTATTATCCCCCGCGGCGTCGTATCGGTGGGATATGAGACATTCAGAGGATGCTCCTCGCTTACGGAGCTCACTCTGCCGGATACGCTGGAGCGCATCGGATGGCGTTGCTTTTCCGAATGCGGTGCGCTGAAGGAGCTGGATATTCCGACGGGTGTAAGGAGCGTGGGAGAGGCAGTGTTCGCGGATTGCGATGCTCTCGAAAGAGTAAGCGCTCCCTCTGTCAAAGGCTACGACTGGAGCCCGAAATGGCTTGACGGATGCAAGGCTGAGATAGCTTACCGCTGAACCGTAAACGAGTCTGAGAAAGGCAAGGTGATCAGTATGGCAAAAAAATCAAATTGGGATGCATGGAACGAAAAAAAGCTTAAAAAGGCGCTGAAAAAGGTACATTCGGCTTATCTTGCCGTAGCGGCTATCGCGCTGATTGTCGGTCTGGTGGCAGGCGCGGTCCTGGCTAACAGCCGAATAAGCGAGGACAAATTTATACTCAACGGCGAGAAAAACCGTACCGTAAGCGTGGGAGAGTCTCTGGCATATACCGACGAGGGCGTCACCTGCGTATCCTTCGGCAAGGATGTTTCGGGCAAGGTGGAGATCAAGACGAATATGGAGCAGTCCGAGGACGGAAGAAGCTTTACTGGCGACACCTCTGCGGAATGCGAATATTACATACAGTACACGGTCACAGACGGCAGATACAAGGGGCTTTCAAGAGTCCGTATATTCACAGTATCCGCCGACGGTGAGTAAAGGAGGGGACGGTTATGGCGCGCAAAAAAGAAAAGAAATTCAATGCGGGGATCGCCGTTCTGCTTGCCGTTTGCTGTCTGGCGGTAGGTGTTGCCGGAGGATACTACGGAATTATCACATCAAGCCAACCTACCGAGACAGAGATCTACAGCGCGGGAAGCCTCAAGATCCATTTCCTCGAGCTTGGAAATAAGTATACGGGTGATTGCACCTACATAAAAGCGGGAGATACCGACATTCTGATAGACGCAGGCTCCAGAACAAGCAGTATCCCGACCATCTCCGCTTATCTTGATCGGTTCGTCACCGACAGAAAGCTGGAGTATGTTATAGTCACTCATGCGCACCAGGATCACTACGCGGGCTTCGCCACCAATATAGGTGAGGACAGCCTTTTTGATCTGTACGAATGCGGAACCATTATTGATTTCGCTATGACAAACCAGGAGCAGAACGCCGACAAGGACGGAGACGGCTTCGGAGAAAATATGTATTCCGATTATCTCCGCGAGCGCGCGGACGAGGTAGCCAAGGGCGCGACGCACTATACAGCCGCCCAGTGCATACAGGAAAGCAAAAACGAATTTGCCCTCTCCGATACCGCAACTCTTACCATTCTTGATCAGAAGTTCTACTATGAGGAGGCGGAAACCGAAAACGACTATTCGGTCTGCGCGCTTATCACCGAGGGAGCTGACAGCTTTCTCTTCACCGGAGACCTTGAGAAGGACGGAGAGGAATCCTTGGTAGAGAGAAATTCTCTTCCGCAGGTCAGCGTCTACAAGGCGGGACATCACGGCTCAAAGACCTCTTCCCACGACGTACTGCTGGATGTTATCAAGCCGAGTATAGTCTGCGTTTGCTGTTGCGCCGGCAGCTCGGAATATACCGACAAGCAGGAAAATCAGTTCCCCACCCAGGACTTTATCGACCGGGTATCCAAGCACACTGACGCGGTGTACGTCACCACCCTCTGCACCGATTACGATAACGACGAATACACTTCCATGAACGGAAATATCGTGATCTCATACGCCTTCGGCTCCATTCTTGTGGAATGCTCCGCCTCTGATACCAAGCTTAAGGATACAGCGTGGTTCAAGGCTAACCGCACGGTGCCGGACAGCTGGAAATAACATATCTGTAATACGTTTGGAAATTCGGATGTCAGGCCGGAAAAACGAGGGGAAAATGATATTCACCCTCTTGACAAAAGCTGATAAATATAGTATCCTTAGAGCGCATACTTGATTCTGGCACAGATAATTTCAATATAAACGGAAGGATAAGAAGTATGGAAAAAACAGTTAAGATCGGTATAATCGGATGCGGAGGAATTGCAAACGGAAAGCATATGCCCTCCCTCAAAAAGCTGAAAAACGTGGAGATGGTAGCTTTCTGCGACATTATCGCAGAAAGAGCCGAGGCGGCGAAGGTGAAGTACGGAACCCCCGACGCCAAGGTATACACCGATTACAGAGAGCTGCTCAAGGATGAGAGCATCGAAGTGGTACACGTATGCACCCCGAACCGTTCCCACAGCTTTATCACGGTGGACTCGCTTGAGGCAGGCAAGCACGTTATGTGCGAGAAGCCCATGGCTATCAACTCAGAGGAAGCAAAAAAGATGATAGATGCGGCAAACCGCACCGGAAAGAAGCTGAGCATCGGCTACCAGAGCAGACAGCGCGCCGACTCCAAGTATATGAAAATGGAGGCAGACCAGGGCACCTTTGGAGACATTTATTTTGCCAAGGCTCACGCCATTCGCCGCCGCGCAGTTCCCACCTGGGGAGTATTCCTCAACGAGTATGAGCAGGGAGGCGGCCCTCTGATAGATATAGGAACTCACGCCCTCGACCTTACTCTCTGGATCATGAATAACTATAAGCCCAAATACTGCGTCGGTACCACCTATCACGCGCTGAACGGTCAGACCAACCAGGGCAACGCCTGGGGCAACTGGGATCCCGAAAAGTTCACCGTCGAGGATTGCGCCTTCGGCTTTGTGGTGATGGAAAACGGAGCCACCATTATTCTTGAATCCTCCTGGGCGCTGAACACCACCGAGGTAAGAGAAGCTATGACCACCGTTTGCGGAACTCTGGCGGGCGGAAGACAGCTTCCCGGAGAGGCAGTTGAGATCAACGGTATCAGAAACAACCTTCAGTACACCATGCAGCCCAACCTTAAAGCCGCAGGAGCGGCGTTCTACGACGGTGCATCCGGCGGCTCCATGTCAGACCTTGATATGGCGCAGTGGATCAACGCCGTGGTCAACGATACCGACCCCTGTGTTCTCCCGGAGCAGGCATACTGCGTAACCCGAATACTCGAGGGTATTTATCAGTCCGCAAAGACCGGAAGCATCTATTACTTCAACTGATCAATAATAATTTAAAACAATATCGGGAGCCGACTCAGACAACAAGGCTCCGCGAAAATCGAAAGAAAGGTTAGGTAACAGCAATGAAGCTATCTGTAATCACAAACTGCTACGGGAACAAATCCTTTGACGAGGCACTCTCCATATTTGAAAAGCTGGGTATTGAAGCAGTGGAGGTCGGCTGCGGAGGATACCCCGGCAAGGCTCACTGCGATCCTGCGGTGTTGCTTGCAGATGACGGTAAGCTGGAGGAGTTCAAGGCTACCGTAGCCGGTCACGGAATGGAGATCGCCGCGCTCGCCGCTCACGGAAACCCCGTGCACCCCGATCCCGACATCGCAAAGATGTACGACGACGACTTTAAAAACGCCGTCCTGCTTGCGGAAAAGCTGGGCGTTGACACCATTATCACCTTCTCAGGATGCCCCGGAGACCATCCCGGAGCCAAGTATCCCAACTGGGTAACGTGCCCCTGGCCGGACGATTTCCTCAAGATACTTGACTATCAGTGGAACGAGGTGCTTATCCCCTACTGGAAGGAAACGGTCAAGTTTGCAAATGCTCACGGTGTAACCAAGATCGCTCTTGAAATGCACCCCGGCTTCTGCGTATACAATCCCGAGACTCTGCTCAGACTCCGCGCCGCCGTCGGCGACACCATCGGAGCCAACTTCGATCCCTCTCACCTGGTATGGCAGGGCATACAGCCGGTTGCCGCTATCCGCGCCCTGGAGGGAGCTATCTATCACTTCCACGCAAAGGATACCAAGGTGGACGAGATCAATACCGCCAAATACGGCGTTCTGGATACCAAGCACTACGGCGACGAGATCCACCGCAGCTGGGTATTCCGCGCTTGTGGCTACGGTCACGGAACCCAGTATTGGAAGGATATGGTCTCCAATCTCCGTCTTGTCGGCTATGACAAGGTCATGTCGATCGAGCATGAGGATAGCTTGATGAGCATTGACGAGGGACTTGAAAAGGCAGTAGGCTTCCTTAAGGAATGCATAATCAAGGAGCCCAAGCCCGGTACCATGAGCTGGGCGTAATCCCTTGCGCGGCGACAAAGCCGACAAAGGCTATAAATACTCCGGTATCGGGGTATAACGTGAAAGATGTTGTGCGGCTGAAAGCTAAGCAGCAGATACTTTCACATCACTCTTTATGCCTCTCGGTGCGCAGAGCCTGAGAAAAGCATGACAATTAATATAAGTGCCGCGTAGACAGTATACTGACAACTGCACGGTCATACACAAGATAAACACGAAAGGAATATAAACCAAACCATGGCTATTCTTCTTACAGGTGGAGCCGGATACATCGGATCCCATACTTGCATCGAGCTTACCAAGGAGGGATACGACGTTATTATCGTAGACGATTTCTCCAATTCCTCTCCCAAGGTAATGGAAAGAGTAAAGGAGATCACGGGAAAGGATATTCCCCTTTATCGCGCAGACGTTGCCGATAAGGAAGCTCTTTCAAGGATCTTTGCGGAAAACGATATAGAAACCGTCATTCATTTTGCCGGCTTCAAGGCGGTTGGCGAATCCTGCCGACTTCCCGTAAAATATTACAGAAACAATATTGATTCCACCCTCACGCTTCTTGAGGTAATGGCTGAATACGGCGTACACAATATCGTTTTCAGCTCATCCGCTACCGTTTACGGAGTTCCGAAGAAGGTACCGCTGACCGAGGATATGGATACGGGCTGCACCAATCCCTACGGCTGGACAAAGCTGATGATCGAGCAGATACTCCGGGATACGGCGACGGCGGATAAGGAATTCAGCGCGGTGCTGCTCCGATATTTCAACCCCATCGGCGCACACGAAAGCGGCCGCATAGGCGAGCTACCCAACGGTATCCCCAATAACCTTATGCCCTATATCACCCAGGTAGCCGTGGGTAAGCTGAAGCAGCTCAGCGTGTTCGGAAATGACTATCCCACCCACGACGGAACCGGTGTCCGCGACTTTATCCACGTAGTGGATCTGGCAAAGGGACACGTTGCCGCGGTCAAGTACGTAGCAAGCAATAAGGGAGCAGAGGTATTCAATCTCGGAACCGGCATCGGCAACAGCGTGCTGGTTATTGTGAAGGCTTTTAAGGATGCCAACGGTATTGAGATTCCTTACGTTATTGCAGAGCGCCGTTCCGGCGACGTAGCCGAGTGCTACGCCGATCCCAAGAAGGCGTTTGAGGGCCTTGGCTGGAAGGCTGAAAAGAATCTGACGGATATGTGCAAGGATTCCTGGAGATGGCAATCCTCAAATCCCGACGGATATTGATAACCACAGGCTTGATCCCTATAACACATTTGAACAGATATGATACTGTAAAACGCGCCTGCCGAGCACGGTCAAAATGCTCGGCAGGCGCGTTTTGTTTTTAAGTCAAGCTGCCACGGTTATGTGAGTCAGGATTTAATTGACGCGCAGCTACGGGATCACTTATATTCGATAACGGTGATCTGGGAGCAGTTTATCTCTTCCACAGAGAATGAGCAAACTCCGTTTTCATAAGTGAAGGCAACCGAAGTGTTCTGGGGAACAGCCTTTACTCTGACGGGCTCTCTGTCGGTCCTCACTCTTACCTTGACGTTGTAGAGCGGAACAATGTCCTCTATGATCTCAACGCCGCTGCCCCTCTTTATGGGTGAAGCATACAGGGTGTGCAGCACAAGTCTGCTTTTGTCCTTCTGGTCGCTGAGAGTTACCACACCCGCAGAGGGCAGATCGGTAACGAGAGTCTTGCTCTCTCCCAGAAGCTTATCCAGAACACGCATAACGGTGTCCTTGTGAATATAGCTTCCCTTTTCTGCGTACTCACTGAATACGTTCCAGGCGATATATCCCCCATCCCTTCCTATAACCGTCGCAGGAGAATTATCTTTATCAACGAAGGGGGTATGACGGTGGGAGCAGAAATGCTCGCTGGTGCGGTTGAAGAAGGTCTCACGGCTGTAGCCCAGTATCTCCGCTCCTTCTCTTGCCGCCGTAAGGTTCATGTCGCTGTAGATAACATAGCTTGAGGGAGAGAGCCCGAGTGCGTTATATCCCGGACGGTAATAGGATGGAGAATATTCGCTCTTTCCGCCAAAATCCACACCCAGGTCAAATACGAAGGATCCCTTTCCGTCAGTACCGGAAATACCGGTGCAGAGAAGCTTGCCTCCGCCTGCTATAAAATCGCGGAGCTTGTTTTCCAGATCGCCCGCTACGGTTACGGTATCGGGGAGTATGAGCAGCTTGTATTTGGAGAAATCGCATTCAAGATCCAGAACATCGTAAAGGTATTTGCCCTCCAGCATCATTCTGCAGGCACCGATCTCCTCCGGACAGTTTTTTCTGCCGGTAATAGCCTCCGAGGAGATGATACCTATATCCGCGACCGCCTCTCCGTCATAGCAGTATTCCTCAACCTGCTCTGCCTCCGCGTACGCTGTCCCTATAAGCTCATAGGTGGCATCGTCAAGGAAGCCGTAGGGATGCATCTGATCTCCGATAGAGCACTTTGCTCCGTTGGCAAGGGACAGAGCTACCTCGTATCTCAATGCGTTGGGATGCTTAAAGCCTCCGAATTCGCCCCACGAAAGATGGAACTTTCCGGTCATTCCCAGATAATCCATGCCGAGATTTGCAACGTATCTTGCGGATTTCGGGAAATGGTCATAGCCCCATCCGCCGGTCGGCAGGCTTTCAAGCTCAAGATGGGTGTTGGCATGAGCAATGCTGCGGTTTCCGCAGGGGATGTGACCGCCGTTGTGGAATATGCGGACGTCGGGCTTAACGGACGTTGCCGAGCTGTTCATAGCATCATAATACTTTTTGTAGGTAATATCTCCCAGCTTGCGCATATCGCGGTCGCTTTCCTCGTCCAGACCAAGTCTTCTTGCCTCAGCGCGACAGTACTTACAGTAGCAGAGTCTCGGCGCAACTATATCAAGGAATATTCCGCATGGATTGAATTTCCCCACTATCTCCTTTACCTGCGCCGTAAGCAGATCAAGGTAGGGGGAGTTCATGCAGATCAAATGGTATCTTGCATCCTCATTCAGGTACTTTACCCCGTTTCGCTCCAGGCATACGGGATAGCGGGCTTCTCTGCTGCCCAGCACCGTGTGGTCGGGGTGGTCGGTAACGTACTGCTCGTCAAAGCCTGCCGAGATATAAATGGGAGCGGCTACATCCGCTTCTTTGCATGCCTCCAGCATCTCACTTAACAGATCAAAGGAAAGATGAGGGTGCATATTTCCGGTCTCAGAAGGGAAATACATCCATCCGTGATGGCACTTTGCAAATATCGTAATGGAGTTTACGTGTCCCTTCTTCAGACAGCTCTTGAATTGCTCCTTGTTGAATTTGCTTCCTATTCCCTCTATTACTCCCGATGTGTGGAAATCCAGATGTACCTGTCTCTGCGGTAATACACTCATTTTTTTCGTTCTCCTTATCCCTTGAATTCATATCGGTATTTAACCTCTATTTTGAGTATAGTCACCTTGTAACGGAAAATCTTTATCGTTATCCGCTATTTATATAACGATTTTCACATCTGTATGCATATTTGTAAACAAACTGTTAAATGAACACGAATGTGTTGACAAACGCAAAAAAATCATGTATAATAATCAGGTAATTCGCGTGAAAACCGCGATAGCAAACCGAAGACAGCAGGTTTCCGTAATAGTCTCAGACTTCCTGCCGAGGCACGCATGATCAATATGTACGGAAAAACACGGGGTGCCGTGGATTTTTCTGTGCGTAATATTTATCGTACGTAACCCGGCTCGTCCTGAGAGACAAGAGCCGGGATTTTTATTTCGGACGGCGACCGTAGGTTTTCGCAAATCTGTTATGGAGGTGAAAATATGCCCAGCGCAAAGATTTTAGCACAGAAGGAAGCCGCTACCGCAGAGCTTACTGAAAAGATCCGCAAGTCCGTTGCAGGCGTTCTTGTTAACTATACCGGTATTACCGTTGAGCAGGATACCGCTCTTCGTACCGAGCTCCGCAAGGCGGGCGTTGATTATCATGTCTACAAGAACACGATGACCGACCGTGCTTGCAAGGCAGCGGACTACGACATGAGTCAGTATCTGACCGGTATGACCGCTCTTGCAGTCAGCGACAGCGATCCCATTGCAGCGGCAAAGATTCTTAAGAGCTATGCCGACAAGATCGAGACCTTCAATCTGGTTGCAGGATACATCGACGGCGGTGTTATTGATGCAAATCAGGTAGAAGAGCTTGCAAAGACTCCTTCCAAGGAGGTTCTCCTGGGAAGACTGCTCGGAAGCATTCAGGCTCCCATCTATTCTCTTGCTCGCGTTCTTACAGCCATTACCGAAAAGGATGGCGAAGGCGAGGCTGCTCCGGCGGAAAATGCCGAGGCGTAATCTACAAAAACAAAAACAAACTAACCACAAAACTTAATTACGGAGGATTATTAAAATGGCTAACGAAAAAATCGATAGCATTGTTGAGGCTGTTGCAGGCCTTACTCTGCTTGAACTCAAGGATCTCGTATCTGCAATCGAAGAGAAGTTTGGCGTTTCCGGCGCTATCATGGTAGGCGGTCCCGCTGTTGGCGGCGCCGAGGCTGCTCCCGCTGAGGAGGAGAAGACCGAGTTTGACGTTGTTCTTAAGGAAGCAGGAGCTACCAAGCTTAAGGTTGTTACCGCTGTTAAGAACATCACCGGTCTTGGACTTAAGGATGCTAAGGACCTGGTTGACAACGCTCCTAAGGCTGTTAAGGAAGGCGTTTCCAAGGACGAGGCTGAGGCTATCAAGAAGCAGCTCGAAGAGGTTGGAGCTGTCGTTGAGATTAAGTAATTTATTTTACTGTCCAGCGTATCTTGCATAACAGAAACATTATGGCTTCGCCGTGCTCGGAGTGCTACTCCGTGCGCGGCGAAGCTTTTTATCTTAATTTTTTATTTCATTATTTTTTGATGTTTATATCTTTTGTTTTTCTATCTTTTATTATCTTAGGTTATCTATGTCAAACAGCTATATAAAAAAGGAGAGCGGTATGCTACTGTATTTAATTCGCCACGGAAAGCCGGACTATACCACCGATTCCCTGCTCCCTCAAGGTGTGCTCCAAGCCGAGGCTGTCGGAAAACGGCTGGCGGCATCCGGAATCAACAAGGTCTTTTCCTCCCCTATGGGTAGAGCAAGGCAAACCGCCGAGCCCACCTGCAGACTTTTAGGGCTGGATTGCAAAATCGAGGATTGGGCGCATGAGGTCGAGGATGAACGCCTTACCCCCTATCCCGACGGCGTTTTGAAATCCGTTACAAGAGTTCAGAATACCCTCTATCGCGTAGACGGAAAAATTGATCTCCCCTATGACCGTGCCTATGAATGCGATGGGTTCTCAAGCTCCCGTATGCAGGAGGCGGTGCGCCGAATCGAGCTCGGAGGAAAAGACTTCCTTCAACGGCTCGGATATAAACAGGAAGGCGCTGTCTATCGCATCATTCGCCCCAACGATGACCGCGTGGCTCTCTTCTGCCATAGCGTCATGGGAAGAGCCTGGCTATCAACCCTCCTCCATATCCCTATCCACCTCATGTGGTCAGGTTTCCTCTATACCTATACAGGCGTGACCGTCGTTGAATTCAAAAATAACCCGGATGGCTATACCGCCCCTACCTGCCTTTGCTATTCGGATATGTCTCATCTGTACGCCCACGGTCCAGATATGCTCCACGATGACCATGTCTTCCTCTGAACTCCCTGAAATACACACTTGTTGGGAGTACGCCCGCTTTTAGGTTCGCCCGCTTTTTGAAGAAAAGCGGGGCAAAAACTTTTGAATATGGTTTTATTATGGAGGTTGATCTGTTCTCCCTCCCTCGTCGCGCCGCGTCCGCTCTGCCGCCTTTCCCCGAATTTCTCTCGAAACTCGCGGCGGGGTACGCCCGCTTTTTGAAAAAAGCGGGGCAAAAACTTTTGGATATGGTATTATTATGGAGATTGATCTGTTCTCCCTTCCTCGTTGCGCCGCGTCCGCTCTGCCGCCTTTCCCCGAATTTCTCTCGAAACTCGCGGCGGCAGAGTCGGTTTACGCAATAAAAAAGTTCGTCACGCCCCCCTATTTGGCGTGACGGCTTTTTTATTGCTCTTGGCGAAGCAAAACCGCCGTCAAACTCCGACGGCGGTTTTGCTTCGCCTCGCGGCGCTGTTCTTTTTTATTGTTTGGCTTCGCCTCTCCAACTGTATCGAAAGGGTTGTTTTATCTTCTGTAGCGCGCGAGTAAACTTAGTTTGTATCAACGCGAGTAAACTTAGTTTGTATCAATAAGAAAGGTTTATCTTCTGTAGCGCGAGGTTTGTGATAAATTCGGCTCAATGAGGATTGCCTTATCTGTCTTGAAGCGCGAGTGGACTTGCCAAAGACTCCCTTGTCTAAAGTGCGATGTTTACATACAACGGATTGTGGTTATGTTTTTGCGTGATACTAAATAGAGTGTTTTCTGACATTTTCAATCAATTGAAGTAAGAATGAGTAAAGATGTATTAAAATTGTTTGTTTTTAATTGAGATTTTGTATCAATAAACTATTGACAAACGGTAATATAAGGTGTATAATATAGGTGTAAAACAAGTTAACAGGAGAACACCATGGAACATATAAATTGGAAAGGCTTTAAGGGTGGCGCATGGCAGGAAAGGATCGACGTGCGCGACTTTATACAGAATAACTACAAGGCATACGAGGGAGACCAGTCTTTTCTTTCGGGTGCTACGGACAGAACCAATGCGCTGATGAAAAAGGTTCAGCTGCTTTTTGCGCTTGAGCGACAGTCAGGCGGAGTGCTGGATATAGATACCACCACGGTTTCCACGCTTACGGGCTTTGGTCCGGGTTATATAGATAAGGAAAACGAGCTTATAGTAGGAATGCAGACCAACCGTCCTCTGAAGCGTGGAGTCAATCCCTTTGGCGGCATCAGAATGGCACGAAGCGCTTGCGCGGCCTACGGATACAGACTAAGCGACAAAATAGAGGAGGAATTCAAGTTCCGCACCACACATAACGACGGCGTTTTCCGCGCATACACCGACGAGATGCGCGCTGCCCGCAAATGCCATGTAATAACCGGTCTTCCGGACGCATACGGAAGAGGTCGGATAATAGGCGACTACCGCAGGGTAGCTCTTTACGGCGTGGACAAGCTGATAGAGGAAAAGAAGAAGGACAAAAGAGCACTTGCCAACGGCAATTTCAATACCGAACAGGTAAGACAGAGCGAGGAGCTGTTCCAGCAGATAACCTTCCTTGGATTTTTGAAGGAGATGGCTGCTTCCTACGGAGTTGACATAAGCCAGCCCGCCTCTGATGCAAGAGAGGCTATACAGTGGACCTATTTCGGATATCTCGGCGCTATCAAGGAGCAGAACGGCGCAGCCATGTCCCTGGGCAGAGTAAGCACGTTCTTCGACATTTATATAGAGCGCGATATAGCAAACGGAACTCTTACCGAGGAGACCGCACAGGAGCTTATTGACGATTTTGTTATCAAGCTCCGCATCGCGCGTCACCTGAGAACGCCGGAATACAACGTGCTTTTCGGAGGAGATC
>JAFVTO010000102.1 GCA_017503165.1 Clostridia bacterium
TAGTACTCAAGACACTTATCCAGATCCGCTCTGTACCTTTCAAGATTCGGATTTCTCAAAACCCGCGCTCTGTCCTCCTCTGTCCTGTAGATAAGACTTTTAGGATGACGGTCAAGCGCCGCCGTGATCTGATCCTTAGTAAAATCAAACATTCGGTTCGTCCTTTCTTCTGATTACTGTTCGGAGCTTTTTTCACGCGCTCCGTCAAGGCAATGATAGCACACAACCGATTATTTGTCAAGTGGTATAAGGTCATTTTACATTGATGTTCTCTATAAAAGAAGGGTTATTCATGCTTGGTTTTTAACTGCGATTCCCCAACATTTCATCCGCTATTACCTCAGCGGCGTTTTCAGAAGGCGACAGCTTTGTAGCGCAAAGCTCCATGCCTTCCCGCAATCTCCGATCTCCCAATATGCTCCCCATAAGCTGCTCTGTTTTTGCAAGCTCCTCTTCTCGCTCCCGCACCACAAAGGCTCCGCCGGCATCTCCCATAACGCAGGCGTTCTTATACTGATGGTCCCCCGTAACGTTTGGCGAAGGAATAAGAATTGAGGCTCTTCCCACAGCGGCAAGCTCGGAAACAGTATTTGCACCCGCACGGCAAATAACCAGATCTGCGGCAGATAGCCAAAGAGGCAGCTCGTAAATAAACTCGTTAATAATCACGTTTCGGAGCGAGGTCACGCCCAATTCAGTTGCTTTACTCATAAAGTCGGGATAACCGCTCTTTCCCGTGGCATGGATCATAAGTGTATCGGGGTGAGTCCTGCCGTAGCTGTCCATCAGCCTTAAAGCAACCTTGTTTACCGTCTCTGCACCAAGACTTCCCCCGAAGGATACGGTAACATGGCGGTAGCTGCCAAGGGGCATACGCCCTGAACCAAATTCCGACTCATGTCCCGGGATCGGGTGGCCAATGCCAAGCCGATATCTCGCGCTTTCTCTGTCCATTCTCAGTATCTCTCCGCGAACTGGATTTCCCACTGTCCTTGCCCGCTCCGGAGCCTTCAGCTCCTTCCTCGCCCCGTCAAAGTTCAGATACACCCGATCGACCCTGCCGGAAAGCAGCTTTACTGCCAGCCCTGCCACGGCATTTGACTCGTGAATTGCAGTAAAGATCCCCATTTTCGATGCCTCTCGCAAAAGCGGATAGCAAACGTATCCCCCTGTTCCGAAAACCGCATCCGGGCGGAACTTATTTATTATCCTTCTTGCCTCCGAAAGAGATCTCGCCGCTTTTATCAGAACACCGATATTCTTAGGGCTCAAGCTTCTGCTCAGCCCCCCTATATCTATATGCCAGATAGGATACCCCGCCTCGGTAACAAGCTTGTTCTCCATACCGCCGGGAGTTCCGACGAACAGTATCTCCGCATCGGGACATTTCCGTTTGATCGCATCCGCCACCGCTATTGCGGGATTCACGTGCCCCGCAGTTCCCCCGCCTGTAAATGCTATCCTCATACCGATCACTCATCCTTTTTCAAAAAAATTATGTTTGTTACACGGTAACCCTGCTCACAGCTTTTTACCGTCGCGTTGCCACATATAAGATACATTTGCGTCGTTTTGCTTATGCTCGCCTTTTTTCCATGTTTTTTCGAACAAATGCATTTATACGTGTTTTACACGTACACCTCATGTATCAGCCGATACCGCAAGCAATATCCCGCACTCACACAGCAAGACCACCAAGGCACTTCCGCCGTAGCTGAAAAACGGAAGCGTAACACCCGTGTTGGGAATGGTTCCCGTCACAACTCCGATATTCAGAAATGCCTGCAAACCAACGTGTCCCGCAATTCCCAGCGCCACAAGGGATCCGAAAATGCTCTTTGCCCTTTTTGCAATGCTCACTGCCCGTACCACAAATGCCGCAAACAGAGCTATCACCACCACCGCGCCAACCAACCCAAGCTCTTCGCAGACGATAGAAAAAATAAAATCGTTATGAGCGGCAGAAACATAAAGGTGCTTCTGTACCCCATTTCCCAAGCCGCTGCCGAAAAGTCCCCCGGAGCCGATAGCTATCAGCCCCTGGGTGATCTGCCAGGTTTCATCGCGAACGGAAAAACGCTCGGGATGGAGCCAGATCTCAATGCGTTCGCTTGCGTAGTCAGTTCCAAACAGAACGGCAAAAACGCCTACCACCAATACCGAACCCGCTCCGACAAACCACCGCAGAACCGATCCGCCTCCGAAAATCACCATTGCGCCGATACAAAACATAATTAGTGTGCCCGAAAAGTGATTTTCAAGCATTATCAGCACGCAAACCGCTGCAACTATACCGACGGGAATAAATGTTCCGTACACAGATGCTGCGCGAAATTTTCTTTTGTCGTACACTCGCCCAAGCTTTCCTATACCGTTGCGCTTAATAATATCCCGGTATTTCTCCATATAAAGGGAAACGAACAGGATAAGCATGGGCTTCATAAGCTCAGAGGGCTGAAAGCTGAAAAATCCGAGGTTTAGCCACCGCTTAATGCTTGCCCCGGACATAAGCACCAAAACAAGACATATCAAAGCTACCGTAAAGCCAATTACCGATGTGTATTTCTTATGAAAGCTCAACCCGACGGCTGCGCAAAGAGTCATCCCTGCACTGCCTGCTATTGCCCAGAATATCTGTCTTTTGATAAAATAAAATGCATCCCCGTATGTACTGAGCGCATAGGGATAGCTGGCGGTGAAGACCATGACCGAGCCAAAGCACAGCAGAAGCATGATGATCAGCGCCATCCCCATGTCCACAGGTATTCTTTTTCGGTGATTTACCGCGGCAGAAACGTATTTTTCACCCGTTGTCACACATTTTCTCCTTTAATTTCAAAAACATACGTCCTCAAAAATGTCGTCGGGATACACGCGGACCAAAAGCCCCGTCTCTATCATTTGTTTCCGCTTATCAACAATATCCCGCAAACCACCGCGACAGACGCCGTTAACGCGGTAAATACCCACACTATCCTCTTTTCAGACCAGCCGCTTTTTTCGAGATGATGGTGAAATGGTGCCATTTTGAAAATGCGCTTACCCGTAGCCTTAAAATACAGCACCTGCATTATCACCGAAAAAGCCTCGAGCATATAGACTGCCCCTACTAAAAAAAGAAAAACGGGAAGATCCAGCGCAAATGCAAGACCGGAAAGCAACGCTCCGAGAAAAAGAGAGCCCGTATCCCCCATAAACACTCTTGCTGGGTATGCGTTAAAAAGGAGAAAGCCAAGACATCCACCAAATGCTGCGCAGGAAAGCAGGGCAAGTCCGAAGGCAGAGGCGGCTATCGCGCAGGCAAAGAAGAACAAAGCAACCGTCGCGCTGACCGAGCCGCACAGTCCGTCTATTCCATCCGTAAGATTTACCGCGTTTACAGTACCGGTAAGCAGTATGACCGCAAACACCCAATACCAGGAACCAAGCTCAAAGTGCACGTCAAAAAAAGGAATATATAATTGAGTGTCAAGTCCGCAGAAGCGATTCATCACAAATAAAAATCCTACGGTAACTATCAGAAGGAGCAGATATTTCTGCCATGCAGTCAACCCGTTATTAGCCTTGTGCTTCAGCTTGCATATATCGTCCGCCACTCCGCAAAGTCCGCACAAAAATCCGTAGGCAGAAACCGTAATAGCTGGATAAAGGTCGGAAACCGAGCCTATTCCTTCATCCCAAAAGTTTAGAGCAAACAGTCCAAAAAGCAGAAATATTCCGGGAATTACCGTACCAAAGGCAATCCCCCCCATGGTAGGCGTCCCCTCCTTAGACTTGTGCCATCCGGGTCCGTCGGTCAGTATTCTCTGTCCGATCTTATATTCCCTCAGAGCGGGAATCAGATATTTCAGGATGAGCGCAGTCAGGCTCATTCCCAAAAACGATGCTCCAACATATATTGCGTAATCCATTTCAGTACCGTTCACATCCGAAAAAACGATGTTTTCCGCCTTTCATTAACTTTTAGATTTATTATTCTTCAGGATTTCGTTCCGTTCCTCTTATCAGTTTCACCCGAGTGAGATTATTTATTCGGCTTGCTCATACAGTCATAACAGATCTTTGTCTATCAATCTCTCCAAGCCTATCCCACGTGAGGCCTTGTAAAGTATTATATCATCTTCTTTAAGCTTTGATTCTATAAGCGTTCTTATATCATCAAGGTGAAGCGGCGTTTCAAAGGTAAATACCGCCTCACTCCCAAGTCCGCCCTGAACCGCACCCTCGGCTATCCACATTGCTTCCCTGCCAACCGTAAAAAGCAATCTGACGCCTCGCTCCGCCAGCTCCAAGCCAAGTCTGTAATGCTCCACATATGAGCTATCACCAAGCTCCAGCATGCTGCCCAGCACCGCGACACGGCGCTTACAGCCGTATCTGACTGAATATATCTCCATGGCAGAAAGTGCCGCACGGACAGATGTCGGTCCGGAATTATAGCAATCAATAATCCTGTATTTACCGTTGTCAAATATAAGCCTTTGCCTCAGCCCCACGGGCGCATATTCACTCAAGCCTCGCCGTATTTCCGTTTCAGACAAGCCGCAATGAATGCCGACAGCAACCGCATAAGCGCCGTCCGTTGCTCCGTGGACACCCACCAATGGCACGGCAATTTGACGCAATACGGTTGTTTTTCCCAAGTCGTTAGTATATGTGAGATCAAATCTCGTGCTATCCACCGATTCGGGAAAAGCAATGTTATCTATCTTCCCAAAGCCGGATCCGTTGCTCCTCAGTTCCGACTTACCTTCTCCCTCTGAGCAATATATAGGAATACATCTGCATTTCTGTCCCAGGCGTTCAGCCGCAGCATAGATTTCACAGTCACCGTTAAAAAACAGATGGGTGCAGTCATCGGCGGCGATTTTGATCTTCTCCTCGGCGATCTTATCACGGCCGCCCAAGCCCTCAGCGTGCATGCTGCCAACGTTGGTCACTACAGCGATATCGGGACGTGCAATATCCGTAAGAAGTTCCATTTCCCCCGGGTGGCTTATCCCCATTTCAAGCACGAGATATTTCTTTTCCTTCCCACTCATATGCGGATATTTACCGCGTATTTCCGACATTTTATCATAACCGAAGGCATTCAGAACCGCAAGGGACAGACCGAGAATGTTATTATTGTTTTCGGGTGTGCCGTCTGTGGGAAATCCCTGAGATAACACATTTATGCAAAGCTCCTTTACGGTGGTCTTGCCAACGCTGCCTGTAATACCTATCACCATTGCGCCCATACAGTCACGCGCCTTTTTTGCCGCTCTCACCAGCGCCGTCTCCACGTCATCGACCTCAATACAGACACCTGTGACTCCAAGCCTCTCCGATGCACCCCTCCCGCATATGACTGCAACTGCTCCGTTGCTGAATGCGTCACCGATAAATTGCTCTCCGTTAAGGTTTTTACCGCGAATTGCCACAAAAATATCTCCGCGGCAGATCCTGCGGCTGTCAATTTTAAGCGCACCGCGAGCGAGCAACGGTTTTCCCCCTAAGCCCGTATTCCCGCTATCAAGCTCTTCGTTCTGCCCTATCCGTCCCGCCTTTTCGACTCCCCATTGAGCTCCCTCGCCTGCCGTCACTTTGTTTACCGTTTTTCCGCCGGCGTTGATCAGCCTTCCGCCGCAGGCTGCAGCAAGACAATCAAGCTCTATTTCACCAAATTCGTTTCTCATGATCATGCCGTATCCTATGAGCTTTTATTTTTATTAAAGTATTCTTCAACTATCTCACGTTCGCTGAATGGAATAACACTGTCACCGATTATCTCATATTCCTCATGACCTTTCCCGCAAAGCAGGATTATGTCCCCCTTTTCCGCGCTTTCGAGCGCGAATATTATAGCTTCTTTTCTGTCCGGTATGATCTTATAAGGACGCGCCTTATCAAATCCACTGAGTATCTCGGAAATGATCTCCTCTGTTGATTCGCTTCTGGAGTTGTCGGCTGTCAACACTGTAAAATCTGCAAGCCGAGAAGAGATTGCGCCCATCAGCGGCCGCTTGGAACGGTCGCGGTCACCACCGCATCCGAACACCGTAATTATCCTTTGATCCTCTGCGGCAAATTCCCGTACAGAACGGATAATTTTAGAAAGAGCATCCGGTGTATGCGCAAAGTCTATATACACAGAAAACCCTACTCTATCCGGAAGACTCAGCTTTTCTATCCTTCCACGTACACCTCCTGAGGATATTATGCCTCCCGCCGCACATACCGGAGATATACCGAGCTCGCAAAGAGTGGCAAACGCCAGAAGAGAATTACAGACAGAAAAGCTACCCGGGATACCGCAGTATATATCGGTGCGGCACATTCGCATTTTTCGTTCAACCTCAGTATGCAAAACTGAGTATCTTACTCCATCCTCTCCCAGCATTCTGACGTTATCCGCGTAATAATCCGCGCCACTGTCAATGACTGAGCACCGTATTGCTCTCCGTCCCTCAGGCAATGCCTCCGCCATCAATCTGCAGTAAGCGTCATCCGCAAAGAAAACTCCGCCAAGACTGCAACGCCTGAAAAGCAAGGACTTTGCCGATGCATATTCTTCCATACTGCCGTGAAAGTCAAGATGCTCCGGAGTCAGATTGGTAAACACACCCATATATATATCAAGACCGTCCAGCTTATTCAATGCCAACGCATGGGACGATGCCTCTATAACCAGGTACTCCGCGCCCATTTTCCCAAAACGGCTGACCAGACCGTAAAGCTGCTTTGGGTCCGGGGTAGTCATCGTACCGCAGGAAAATCGCTCATCGCCGAAATAACCGCCCAACGTTCCCAACAAAGCCGTAGGCTTACCGCAGGAATTGAGGGCGCGGTATATCAATGTAGATACGGTAGTCTTTCCGTTTGTTCCGGTAACACAGATGATTTTTATATTTCCGTCGGATATGCCGTAGAACGAGGCGCACATTTTCGCAAACGCGGATCTTGTATTTTCTGTTTCGATAATACAGGCATAAGGGAATGACGCGGCAATTCCTTCAATATTGACATTGCTCCCTGCATGACACAGCACCGTCTCCGCCCCCGCCCTCAGCGCATCCTCTATGTAGCTGTGTCCGTCGCTTTTTCTACCCTTCAGACAGACAAACACACTACCCTTTCCACACTCAGAACTCCTGTCAGTCACGTCGGAGACCTCTTTGTTTAATACCCCTCGCATCTCCTCCTTGCTTTCATTATTTCCCTTATCAAAGGGATATATAATTCTAAAATCTACTTTTTCCAGCAGCTTCTCCAGCCTTATCATAAAGCATTTCTCCTTCAGTCCTTGTTATCCAGATACCTTAATCTCAGTGTAATCACTGATCCACGTGGCAATTCCTCCGAAATTCTGCTTTGACCGATAACTGTAGCTCCAACACCGCGGCTGTAATCCGAAACACCTGCAAGCTCGATATTAAAGCCCAGCCCAACCAACTTGTTTATGGCGTCCGTTGCAGTCATTCCCACTAAATCCGGCACCTTTACCGCGTTTTCGCCTCCGCTACCTTCGGTATATAAAAGCACCCTTCCGGTCAGCTTCATCACTCGCGCTCCTGCGGCAGGCATCTGTCCGATAACCTTGTCGCCCTCGCCGATTACCTCGTACTCCAAACCAAGCTTATTCAGCGCAAGCTTCGCCTCAGAAACACTCAAGCCCACCGTATCTCCGAGAGTTACCGCAAGCTTTGCCTCCTCGTCAGCCGTGTACTGTGGCTGTATCCCCAAATATGGGAGCGCCTGCTCAAGAAATCCCGCAACGTAGGGAGCGGCAACCGCGCTTCCGTAATAGATACTGCTTTGCGGCTCGTCAACAACGATGATCACCGATATCTGCGGGTCATCGGCAGGGGCGTATGCCACGCAAGACCCCACGTACAGATTTTGATCTTTTATGTCGCGTTTTTGTGAGGTTCCGGTCTTAGCCGCTATCTTATACCCGGGAACTGCCGCGTTTTTCGCTCCGCCGTCCCCCGAAACCCCTTCCTCAAGTATCCGGCTTACCGTATTGCATACCTCCTCGGATACGACTCGCTCTCCGTTTCCCACTACATAGCTCCAAACCGTTTGCCCTTCCGCGTTCACAATATCCGACACAAGATGAGGAGTCACCGCATAACCGCCGTTTGCCACCGCGCAGATCGAAGCAAGCTGTCGGATGGGTGTGATCTTAAAGGTCTGTCCAAATGAATAGACCGCCAGCTCCACAGTATTGAAATTCTCCCTTTCATGATATATTCCTCCCGCCTCCCCCGGCAGGTCTATACCTGTCTTAGAGGTGTAGCCGAAGGAAATAAAGTAGTCCATAAAGCGAGTTCCGCCTATGCGAGCCGCCAGAGTCATCATTGACGGATTGCAGGATTGCTGAAGGGTTTGCGCAAAGGTTATCGAGCCGTGCCCTGTGCGCTTATGGCAACGTATAGGTGTTCCGTATCCCGACACCTTAAGTGAGCCGTTACAGAAAAAA
>JAFVTO010000103.1 GCA_017503165.1 Clostridia bacterium
GAGCCGATCAACACGCGGACGTTACCCTTGCGCACATCCTCGAACAGCTTATCTCTGCGCCTATCGCTTTCTCCCACGTCGTGAATAAAGGCGATCTCATCATCCGGGACCCCCTTTTCCATCAGCAGCCCCTTTACCTCACGGTACATATTGAATCCGGGCTTCGGTATCGAGCTGTCGCAGAATATCAGCTGAGTTCCCTTTATATCACCGGAACGGCAGTAAACGTCATAAACCGCGTTAGCGCAGCACTGCGCCTTGTTCAGATCGGTAACCGGTATGTTCTCGTCTATCAGGCGAAGATCCAAAGCGCCCTTTCTGCCGTCACCGGTTATTTTCAGCATATTATCCTCTTCTCTGGAAACGCGGCGACTGCGGACATTATCTGCGCGCTTTGAAATATCCGAGATAAAGGCTTTGAATTCCGCAGAGCCGCGAAGAGTAAGATCTGTATAGCCGTCAAATTCCGGAATAGAATTCTCCTCCGGGTTGGTGCGGTGAAAATCCGCGACCGAGGAAAGTATGGCGGTAAGCTCGGGAAGATTGTGAAACCTGGAGAAGCGTGTAGCCATGCGGAAGCTGGAGGTATCTATATCCACTTCAAAATTGGTCTCCCTCTCCGAGAACATACCTACCCAGGAGTCAAACTCCGAAATTCCCATCAGAGCCAGCTCTCCGCCCTGGAGATAGTACTGCATAACGTAAATATCGGTAATGGAGTTGGTTATAGGGGTTCCCGTGGCAAATACCACGCCTTTGCCCCCATTTGACCGTTGAACAAATCTGACCTTCTCCAGCATATCGCGGCACTTTTTGGAGCCGTTTGCAGAAATACCGTACACGTTGCTTATCTTGCTTTCAATGGGCAGATTTTTATAATTGTGCGCCTCGTCCACAAAAAGCCCGGTTATTCCCATGGTGTCAAAGCATACCAGCTCCGCTTCAGCATCCTTTGCCTTCAGCTTATCTATTTCGACCTGTCTTGCCCGAACCAGCCTTTCGTGCTCGCCTGCCAGGCTTTTTTTCTTACGGTCGATTATCGCCTTACTGCTGAACACGCTCTCCGCCTTTTTCAGCTCCGAAAGACTCTCCCGGTAGCTTTGGTTATAGCATTCCACGGAGATCGGCAGACGGTCAAAGCAGCTGTAGGCTATAAGAATGGCGTCGTGATCTCCGTCCCGCATCTCCTTCAGGGTAGCCAGCTTTTTGGTGGGAGTAAAGCTCTTTGCGTCCACCACCATTACCCTTGATGCGGGGTACAGTCGGTGAAAAAGAGTCTCCCACTGGACCAGCAGGTTGTTCGGAACGACGTACATATTCTTTTTTGAAAGTCCCATACGGCGCATTTCCATGCCCGCGGCTATCATAACGTAAGTCTTTCCGGACCCAACATCGTGTGCAAGCAGGGTGTTATTGCCAAATATTATCCTCGCGACGGCATCCTTCTGATATGGAAACAGCTTTACCGACGGGTGCATAGTGGGAAATCTGAGAAACGAGCCGTCGTAAGAGGTTTTTCTGATGCATCCGTACCTCTCCTCATAAATGCGCTTCAGCTTCTCCGCCCGCTTTCCGTCACTCCATACCCATCGTAGGAACTTATCGTTAAGCTTGTTCTGGCGCTCTACGGCAATGGCGGTCTCAACCTTATTGACAGTGCGTATCTTTTTCTTTGGGTTTCTCGGATCTGTCATCTCGTCGGTCACTCTTATAGTTTTGAGGTTCAGCATATCCTCAAGAAGGTATAAGAACGGAAGCCTGCCTGTGCCGTAGGTATTTCTGTTTTTCATGGTGTGTCTGCCCATATTAAAGCGCGTCTTGCAGGGGATCTCCCAGACGCCTGTTCCGGGATCGTGTCTGGTAGCCAGCTTGGCGCGCTCGCTTGCCTTGGGCTTTTCACCTATCAGAAACTCTATAAAATCGTCTATTATCTCGGGGGGAAGCCAGGGGGAACCGATGGCGACGTGTATCTGATCGCACTCCATTCCCGAGGGAAGCCAAGCACGCAACGCCTTTATGTTCTCCGCATATCTTCTTGGATAGTCGTCGTTCGCCTTTTTTGCCGCCTTCAGCTTACTTATCAGATTTCCCGAAAGGTATTCATCCGCGGTCACCCAACGGTTGAACTGCTCGGGATCCTCAAAGATCTTCCCCTTCAGCTCGCTCAGTATCCTATCCTGAGTCTCTCCTGTTATAACCGATATGTAATCAAGATCCACCTGCCCCCGCATTCCCAGACAGATAGCAAGCCCGTCGGCAATGCTCTCGGCGCGGACGTCAAGCTCAACGTCACCCGGTAGCCAGTCGTCATCCATGGGAAGATCCGTCAGCATATCGTCAGTCATTACGGAATCGTCTATCACTGCATCGTCATCCGCAAGCTCCATGTATATAGGATTGCCGTCCATAGCTCCTTACTCTCTTTCTGTTTTTTCTTGATCTGCCCATTCAGACTCTCCGCATTCTCTACCGTACAGCGGTTGTCATAGAGTCACCGAATGGGCAAACAAGCCGAGGTCGTATAAAACGGCCTCGGCGTTTGCAGTGTTGCGATAACCGCCGGCTTTCAGCTCAAACGGGGCACACGGTCATGCTTACCAAGTCTGCCTACGGGGAGTATTCTTATTGCCGGTATCGGCGGTTTTTATATTACTGCGCGGCTTTTCATCCGAATGGTCCTTGGGATATTCCACCGTGGTTTTGGGATCGAAGGTATTGTGTGGATAGATGGAAGAAATATCGCCGCGTACCTCATATTCCGAGCAATTGTATAATGCCTCGATATAAGTCTTCATGAGATGTCTGCGGGATGCTCTTACGTACATGGTTCCGGGCTCGGTGAGGTTAAGCATCTCCGCTGTAATGAGCGAGACCACGTCCAGACTGAGGGGATGTGTCTCGGAGGTCTTGGAGGCAAGCGACTCGACTGTTTTCTGACCGCACGCCTGGGAAAAACGCTGACGGGTAGCCACATCGTTGGAGGAGAGGAATATCTCGCTGCAGTTAGCTCTGATGATCCGACCGATCTCGGCATCGAACTTGCGGTCAAGCTGTGCGTCGCACTGGATCATCATGTGCCAGTACATACCGAACTTTCTGGAGGTGGTGAGCATTTTTACAAAATCGGGACCGTCCGCTATACTGCAGTTAGCAAACTCGTCGATAAAGCAATGGACCTTTCTCGGAGCCCTTTTATCAACGCTGCGCTTTCCCACCTTGAGAATGCTCTGATAAATATCGTTGACCAGAAGAGAAACTATAAAGTCAGCGCTGTCGGTAACGCCGGACTGAATGATTATCGCAGTGGGCTTCTCGATAAACTCCATAACATCCACCGTGGAATTGGAGGAAAGAGCGAAAAATCCGGAGCTTCCGATCTTTTCAAAGCAGACCTCTGTTACGCTGAAATAAGAATCCCTGGTTTTTTCCGGGCTTCCCACGACCGCCTTCAGCTTCTGGATAGCGCGGGAGGTGAATCCCTTTTGGGCAAAGTGGGGAACATCCTTAAGCTTAAATCCATAGGTGCTATGGTCCACCTTTTCTCTCATCCAGTGATGGTTCTGCAAAACGGAGTACAGAGTCAGCTTATCCGGAGTCATGTATCCGTCGCGTATATCCTCAAGCTTGTCGAGCACAAGACCTGCCGTATAGCTTCTGGCTCCGCGCTCCCAGATAGGGTCCTTTGTACTCTCGATGGGGACCAGAACGTCGACTATGCGTTGCATGGCGCTGGCGTCCACCATGGAGATCTCTCCCGTTTCATAAACATCGCGTGCGATGGTCAGAAAGGGATTGTAGGTGTGAGATCTGGCAGGATCATCACAGTTTATTATCTTAACATTATATCCGTTGGAAACAAGATGGTCATAAAGTGTTTCTATTATCTCTCCGTGTATATCGGTGATCAAAAGACTGGGCTTGTCCTTGGTGCACGCCAGGGCGCGTATTGCCTGCATACAGAGGCGGGTGGTCTTACCCGAGCCGGTATCTCCCTGAACGTAGGTATGGATAACTCCGGAGCGACCGCCGTAGATCGCCTCGCCCTCTTCATTTATGTGACAGCTGAGCGGAAACCAATCTCCCGAAACCTCCTTGAGCTGTTCCGTGCTATAGAACTTCATATCGCTTTCGGGATCGCGGTAATCCACCATTTTGGCATTGGGCATATTGTCTTCCACATGCTCTTGCATTACCATGCTTCTGAGATCCATATCCGTTTCTTCCTTTCATTTATATCTTTTCGACTGCTTCATCTCGACTGCTTCATCTCGACCGCTTCATCTCGACCGCTTCATCTCGACTGCTTCTTTTTTACCCGCATCTCCGCGGGCTTCCGTTAACCGCCTGAATGCGTGGCAGTATCAGCCGCTCCTGCCCGAGCGGACCGATGGCGGGCACTCAGCCCGCCATAAATCCTATCGTTCGGTTTGTTCCGCGGTTAAGCCTTGCGCGTACCGTTATAAGGCTGAAGTTATTGTTTCCGCAGATATTCTCCATCTTGGTTATCAGATCGTCACCGGTGTTCAGAACGTAATCGGAGAGGTGAATATCTATTCTGCGGGGATCGTGATTGGTGTAGCCGTGGCGAAGCGGTCGCTCCTGTATGCAGCTGATAAGGTCGCTCATTTCAAGTGCCTTTTTATCAATGCTTGCAGAAGGCTCGTAGTTGGGGCGCATGGTATCGTTTCTCTTTTCCGTAAGCTCACGGACGGTTTTCCAGAACACGGATTTTTCGGCGTTGTCAAGCTCCCGATATGCGTACTCAAGAGCCCGCATGGAGAACTCATCTCCGTTTACAGCCAGCATCTCCCAGTCGCGAAGCGCCAACGCCCGATCCTGCTTTGCATACTCTCCGGTCCACGCCAGTATCGCCTGCAGGCGTATTGCGTGTATCTCGCCGTTCGCCGCCCTTGTGTTTACCTCATCCAGCATCATATCGGGGTCGAACTCCTTCAGGTCCTTGATCTCAAAGGAACGCAAGATTTCCTTTTTAATAGAGAGTGCTATTCTTACCTCTGCCGTTCCCTGATTCTTTAGCGCCTCGAGAAAACGGATCTCCTCAAAGGTACGGAGTATCTCCGCGCCCTTGATAGCGGCGCGCAGCTGCTCAATGCTCTCTTCGTTCTGCTCAAAGACTGTTGCTGTAAACCGCAATACATCTTCCGTGACCTTGCGGTTTTCGTCCTCAAGTTCATAACCCATGTTCACAACTCCGGTGAGCAGGATCTCCTTTAAAGCGTTCTTTTGTACGTTTGTCATAACAATCACCATTCCTTTGCTCGGCTCTGCGCACCGAAAGGCGCAAAGAGCGACGTGAAAGCTTCTTTTCTTCCTTACGACATTATTATACTGCGACAGCGCTCCAAAGTCAAACACAATTATTCAAGGCTTCTCGCATTTTTTTGTTTTGGGGGCGAATTTTTTTCCTATAATGTAAAATGCTTCTCGTTCCACTATTTATTTTTCCTGAGATCCTGGAGTTTTTTTGCATTTCATGGCTCACATTCCGGTTGAATTACGAAACTTTTTATGAGGTTTACGCAAAAAAACAGGGAGTTTTCAAAAAAATCTGATTAATAATAAAAACTTGCTATTGACAAATGCGAATATATGTGTTATATTTAAAGGTAGACAGTATTGCTCAAATTAAGCAAAACAGTGCATTTTTAAGGAAATTTCAAGCGAAATACCCACAAAAAAGGCTCTTAAAGGAGCAAAACACACCGAAAGACAAAAAAAGGGTGCGATCATGACGAAAAAAATTGTTAATCCTGCCGCGGAAAAAGCAGATCCAAATAAAATAACTTCTCCGCAGGATGTATATGATTCTTGGGAAAATGCTGTAAAATCCCAAAGATTTTGGGCGAACCTGCAATATGTGTTTGAGATAAGCGGGCTGGATGACTCGGGCAGAGCCTATACCTTGAGCGAGTATCTGGACATCTTGAATATAACCGAATCCACATTCGGTAATTTCAGAACCGGAAAGATCTCCAACCCCAGCTCGGCTGATAAGATAATATCCTGTCTGAACAGTGATTGGATACCCTTGTTCAGACAGCTTCGCGGAGTTTTCTCAGAGCTGTCCAAGGAGCGCCTTTTTGAGGAAAAGCTCGACGAGATATACCGTATAAACAAAAACATTCCCTACCATCCCGAGCTGCTTCACGGTTGCTATCTTTGTTACTATGCGGGGCCGATCGCGGACAGCACCGCTTACAGACCGTTGAACTACGGCGTAATAAGAATAATGGAGGGGACACATCCATCCGGAGAGCGGGACTGCTCGGCTATATTGGGAATCTCAAGAGCTGATGAAGCTCTGCGTCTCTTGAACGGGTATGCAAAGGATCCCTCAGCAGCAGTTGCTCTTCCCGGCGATGCCGTTTACCTCCGCGGAAACGCATTTGTAAAGACAGGGATGCTTTGGCTTCAGCTTGCAAACGATAACGAATCCCGTTTCCTGTCAGCCTCCTTCAATTTCCCGGGCGGCGCACTGGATAACTGCGGCAACTGCATAGACGGAATAAACGGCATTGCCCTTTCCTCCCATCTTCACGGGCCGTCGGTCGGCTCCTCCGCGTTTCCTATCGCTATGTGCAGAGCCGCGTTGTCGGTTTCAGACCGCGAGCTTACCTCAGCCCTCAGCTTTTGCTCGTCGGCTATTGGTGCCATATCCATGGAGGTAGACGCACTCAGCCGTGAGGTCATCGACCTGCTTGAATCCATTCGCAGTACTCAGTCCCTATCCGAATACAAGGTAGGACTGGTATCGCGGCTTCTGAGTATCGGTATAGAGTCCATTATTAAAAACGATCTTATGTCGGTAGTCAGCTTCAGCAACTCTCCCAACGCCGCCTTTATCGAAAGAGCCATGAAAAAGAGCGAGCATTGACCTCCCGCCTCTCTCCCACGCCCGGTTTCAACCGTTTCAAATAAAAAACATAAGGATAGCATAGTCTGTTGTTGCATTCCACATCTGTGCCGCGCGACGGATATACGAGACACAGATCACGAAAGAGATATACACTATAGACATACGCAAGAAAACAGTCAAAGAAAGGAAGGAACGCCGTGTTATCATTAGACCGAATATA
>JAFVTO010000104.1 GCA_017503165.1 Clostridia bacterium
AACTCCTGGTTCTCGCCGCACATAGCCCAGATGAAGGAGTAAGCGCGGGTACCGACGCCCGAGTGAATGGACCAGGAGGGAGAAATAACGGCCTCCTCGTTGTGCATGATGATGTGTCTGGTCTCGTTTGCCTCGCCCATCATATGGAATACAACGTCGTTCTCTCCCATATCGAGATACATATAGACCTCCATACGTCTGTCGTGAGTATGGCAGGGCATAGTGTTCCAGTTAGAGCCTACGTCGAGCTGTGTAAGACCCATAGAAAGCTGGCAGGTCTTGAGCACTGCGGGATGGATGTACTGATTTATAACTCTCTTGTTGCACTCTTCAACAGTACCGAGAGGACGCTTGTTAGCCTTGGTGATGTCGATGTGAACGGTGGGGTATGTTGTGTGAGCAGGGCAGGAGCTTACGTAGAATTTAGCGGGATCGTTTTCGTCACAGCTTCTGAAGGTGATGTCCTTGTTGCCCATACCGATATACATACCGTCGCGGGGGTTCATCTCATACTCAACGCCGTCAACGGTGATGATACCCTTACCGCCAATATTGATGCAGCCCATCTCTCTTCTCTGGAGGAAATAGTCTGCCGCCAGCTCCTTGCCGGCCTCCAGCTTAAGAACCTGACGTACAGGCATAAGACCGGCAGTGATGATGCGGTCGATATGACTGTAAACCATTCTGATGTTGTCCTTGGTGAACAGATTTGCAATGTGGAACTCCTCGCGGAGTCTTTCTGTGGTGTAGTGCTTAACGTCCTTAGAGTTAGCTGCCTGACGTACTTCCATTTTGCTGAGATCCTCCTTAATGTATGTTCCGAAAGCCTGAAGCTGCGTGAGCGCCGCAAAGGAAAGCTTTTCGGTTACTTGTGTGAAATTGAATAAGTGAATGGTTCTTGTTACCTTTTTTTCAAATTCAATGGCTATACCCTTTGAGTTTTCGGGATTAAGATCGCTTCCGTCCAGTGTGAACTCTCCGTGGATAACATCTCCGTCGGAAAATTCAATATCAATGGACTTCCAGTAGGAGTCGTGGGGAACTCCGTTTTTATCGTGTACAAAATCTGCGCGCAGGAAGAAGACCAGCTTGTCTATCTCCACGTCGCGGCCGAAATCAAGCCACCATTCAAGGTCGTTTCTCGCGCCTCCTGCCCATGAGTGGTAGGGGTACGCTCCGTGGCCCTGATTGTTTACAACGCCGTCGATGGCATTGCGCTCATAGAAGCAAGGCTCCTCGCGGGTGACGAAGTTTGCGCTGGCATGGGGATAGAATCTCATGCTACCGTGTCTGTCGTGGGAGTTGAGGGAGATCTGTCTGTATGCGTAGATCTCGTCGTCCTCAGGCTCTCTGACCGTCATGGGATGGCTCTCTCCCGCAAATGCGCCGGGGGCATAGCAGGCTCTGCGCTGAGCCGCATCGGGGACGATAAAGTCGAAGCTCTTGTTGGGCACCCATACGATGCTTTCCGCAAGTGTGGGGTCCAGCTTTACGGCTATGAACTCGCAACTGTTCAGGCTGACCCGGATCTTGTAGCCCGGCTCAAGCACGCCCTCATAGGTCGCTTCTATGTTCATACCCTTGCGCTCAAACAGTACCTCTCCCTTGGTATCTATTATCTTTAAGGTCAACATAGGTTACAGTACCTCCTTATACTGATTTACAGTATAACATATTTTTTTTGCAATTTTATTGCATTTTAAAACAATAATGTTGCATTTTTCACTATTAAGTAATATAATATACACAATAGCCGTTAAAGTAGGTAGGATAAACGGCAATATCGGCTGCCAATTGGGAGCAGACGGCTTGATTCCTGCACTCTGAACCGAAAGGATATTTTTTTATGAGATGCTATTTTGAAAGCTGTGGTAGCGCAGTAGAATATGCAACGGCGAGCAAGAGCTTCGGGCTTTTTTATTCCGAGTGTGAGGAGCCAAACAGTGAGATACATATACATGAATGCTGCGAATTGCTGCTGTGTCTCAGCGGAGGTCAGAACTTTCTGATCGATAACAACGTCTATGACATAAACGACGGCGATCTTTTTATGATAAATCAGTTTGAGGCACACAAGATAACCGCGCATCCGGATACCGGGTTTGCAAGATATATAATGCACATCCATCCCACATATCTGTATGCAAATTCCTGTGAGGGAACCAATCTGGGTGATTGCTTTTACAATTTCAGCACCGGAACTCACAACAGGATCAGACTTACCGGCGAAGAGATCGGAGAGCTTACGGAGCTGTTTTCCGAGCTGCAGGGCGATCACGAATACGGTGACGGCTTCCGTAAGCGCATGGCAGCAAACCGTATCCTTTTTGCCGTCAACAGAATGAACGCAACTCACTCGGAAGCAGGAATGACCACAAGCAGACATCGGACTGTTCAGCTTGCCATTGACTACATAAACAACAACTATTCGGGTGAGCTTACCCTCGATACTATTTCGAAAAACGCATACGTTTCGGCAAATCAGCTTTGTAAGCTGTTCAAAATGTACTGTAACACTACCGTTTCCAAGTACATCGTCAGTAAGCGCATAACAGAGGCAAAGAAAATGCTCGCCGAGGGAAGGAGCGTTACAGATACCGCGTTTATGTGCGGCTTTAACGACTATGCGAATTTCATTCGCGTCTTTAAAAAGACAGTGGGCACTCCGCCGGGAAAATACAGAGCGAGCATATCGTAACATTTGCAAAGAAAGCTGTTACCGCGAGTAGCAGATCTCATTCTCAATAGCAATACTAACGGAAAAGAGAGAGCATTTTTCGGTTTATATAAACCGATTTGCCCTCTCTTTTTGTCCGGAATACGGACTGATGTTTTTGTGTTTTTCGGATGAAGCTTTGCGTGAAGCAGTTTTTACAGTGTCTGATTGGACTGCACTGTCACGCTGAAGCTTTGACCGACGTTGTCCTTGAGGTTCACCTCAAGAGTGAGTGTGTTGCCGTCAAGGGAGCTTTTTATATTCGTTGAAGCTAAGACGACTGTCTTGCTTGCGTCATCAAGCTGAACCGTGACGGTAGCGCTGTCAAGAAGATGGGTGGGATCGGAGACGGAAATAAACATTGCCCCATGCTTCTGCTCGGTCATAACGGCGCAGGGCTCCGATACCCTTATGCCGTTACACTCTCCTGCTTCAAAGAATACGTATCCGCATACTCCGACTGAGCTCTTTTTCACTGCGTGAAGTTCCGGGGTGGCGGAGAGGATCTCAATTTCTCCGGAGGCATCATAGGCGTCTGTTTCATCTGCGGTAGCGGTGGGAAGATAAATGTAGCTGTAGCCCTCGTTTTGGGGTGATTTGCCGTGTTCAAGCCACATTTCAAGGAATTTTACGTTGTTATCGGCGCGGCGCATATTCAAGGTGACGGACTTGGGGAATATATAACCGCCCATGCCGCTGAAATGTACGCGGTCTACCGCATCTTTGGTAACGGTCTCGGTATCCGGAACAATAGCTTTTCCGTTGATGCTGATCTCGTCAGAATCTCTCCATTTGCGGTTTTCTACCACTGTATAAACGTTTGCATCGGAGGTGTCGGTTATACCGGAGCCTACGGCAACAACCTCTCTGCCGAGGAAAAAATAGCTCTTTTTAGCTGAAAGCTGGGAAATGAAATAGTTGTTTTCAGACGGAGTCAGGTGCATGGTCGCGATACCGTACTCTCCGCATTGAACTCCTCCGGCAAAGGGCGAACCGTTGAATATACCGCCGCGTATATTTTCCATTACACGCTCCCGGTCGGTGCAGGTTACTCCCGGAATACGGTATGGGTCAACATAGTGGAAGAAATCGTAGTTATAGTCGTATCCGTGAGTATAGAGATAGAGCATTCCGTCACCGTGATACCAGGCGTTCATATTTTCGAAATTGATCGCCTCGTATTTCCAGATACGGGTGGAGTTCAACGCCACGCTTGCGGCATAGCTTGAGTTGTGGTGTGTCACTCTGTCCATGTTTCCAAAGACCTTGGTGACGTTATAAGGGGTATTTGCCGCCTCTGCGGAATCGGCAAGCCCTGCGATATAATCGGTAAACAAAATGGATGAAACACCGGTCAGATCTCTGCCGGATGTGGCGATATGCTTTTTGACCAGAGCCTCAAGCCTTGCGACCACGTCGGCAGGAGCGTAGTGTATCATTTTGACCATGGAGGATATTGCGACATTGCCTGCAAGAGTCTCGCTTGTACGGCGGCATACCTCTCTTCCGCGGTTGTTTGCAAACAGATTACCCTTGTGCATAATGGGGAGATAGGTGTCAAATACCCATGCGTACTGGTTTTCTACCTCTCCCTCAGCGATCTCAAACATCGTGTCGTGGAAGGCATACATGATGTCGGAAAGTGTCGCCATCATGGAAAGGGCGTATCCGCCTGCATAGGGGTGTTTGCCGTGCTGAATGAAGGAGCCGTCGGTATAGAAGCCGTCGCCTGCCTTCACGTACTCGAAAACGTCCTTGAAGCAGTTTTTGGAGATAAGTATTCTTTCCGCATCATTCTGCAATACTGCCGAGGCGAGTATTGCGGCGGTTACCCATGTCTTGTTCGCTGCGGTCATGCGGGGATAATAGTCCAGATGATCAAAGGGGGAAAGATAACACTTTATTTGCTCGGGAGTATACTCCTTTTCCAGGATAAGCAGCATTTTCGTAAGAATAAGCGGTATGCCTATGTCCCATTCCCACCAGTTGCCGTATGTGCCATTTTCGATTATGCATGGACCGTAATAGTGGCGGTACAGGTATTCAATGCCGTTCTTACAGTCCGTGAGAAGATCGGGGTTTCCGTAGTATTTGTTGCCGGGTGTGCCGTATGCCACGACTAATGGATACAGCCTACCGTAGAGAGCGGCGGCTTTATATTCGTCTCCCTTTCTGCCGTGAACTATCTCGATACCCCAAAGTGAGTCGCGTTGGTCCACTCGCAGGGTGTCGCGAAGGCTTTGAAGCTCCGCTTCGCAGCTCCTTTCGATGCCGTCCAGCTTGCGCCTCATAGCCTCTGTACCGCTGAGATTGTTCTCCGGCGTTCCGAGAAGAAGCCTGCGCCAGTTATCCTTTACCTGATCGAAAACCGTGTTGCCGTAGTCGGAAATGGGGGGATCGATGAAGATTTCAGTGCGCTGAAGGCTCATTTTTCCGAACCAGAGGGCGCAGGTTGGATGAGTCGCAATATTCCAACCTGAGCAGTCAAAGGAGAGGAAGTCGATATTGTCATAGTGAGGTGCGTAATTTCCGTCGAGATCGCGGAGGGAAATGCAAAAATCCTTCCATCCGATCCAGTCCACCTTTATGACTGAACGGAAATACGGTGCCATGTTATTTGACTGACCGCGTTTCTTGCAGTTGATACGGAGCTGAACCTCGTTTCCGTATTTTTGCTCCGAATATACGCTGAAGCACAGATGAGAATACCCGGTCCAGTTTGAGATCGGGAGCTTTCTCAGCTGAGCTCCATTCTGAGCGCGCCAGAAGAGAGAGCGAGTTTCGTTTTTGCTACGGTTTGTTACATCCGTTACAATGCTTGCGCCAACGAGTGCGTCGGTGTCTGTATAGTCTGTCAGAATGTCGGTCGCAACGGTGGTGCTTTTGATCTCGAATAACCTCTTTGTCACGGTAGATCTCCCCCTTTCGTTTATTTTTTAAATAATCTGTTCTGTCTGAGATTGGGCTCTGCGGTAAGCTCGGTTAAGTGGGTACCCTTATATCCGCGTTCGAAAAGATATTTGCATGCGAAAAGCACCCGCTCCTCGAAATCAGGCAGATAGTTTCTGTAATCAGAGTAGAAAAACTGCTCATGGATCATCAGTGAAATAAATCCGCCACGGTGTGGATCTGCGGCAATTTCCGGGATATCCTGCTTTATCTCATCTAAGCTTCCGATATTCAGCACTCTGTCGATCTTGGCGAATATCATATCCTCGTCCGTATCCACAAACAAGTCGCGATTATGTATGTGACTAACGGTATCTGTGTCGAAATAATATGAGACCATGGGTATTCCGTCATCACTGAGATCAAAATATCCCGTGAGTGACCTGAAGCCCATTGCACGCAACGCGCGCACTCCCTCGAGGCTTAACGCGCCGTAATGAATTGTGGTGGAATCGCTTATGCATTCTTCGCCGGCAAAACGGACGATCTCGCGGCAGATCTCCGCGCAGTGAGATGTTACGGTTTGCGTATCGGTGTTCTGATACGGGCGGCGAGGGAATTCGCTTTTAGAGTGAAAAGCCAGTTTAAGCCAATGTGAGTTAGCCCGGAATTCCTCGCGGAATTTATCCGTCATCATGGAAAGATTAAAGTACGCTCGATCCTCGGAAAAACAGGAGCGGGCTGTCTGGTCCAGCTCGTAGAACAGATTGAGATGTACCTTGGCTCCGTACAGATCGTGAGCCTTTTTGTAGACGGAAAGATATGGGTCATCGAATATTGAGCTGTACTTATCCGCGTTTTTCGTGATGTTGCTGAGAAAAAGAATGTTGTCGTCTGATGAAAGGCGGTATTTGTTTACCGGATCTGTCATCATGAATACCGTTGCCCGACATTGTTCTCCGTTGGTTCGGTTTTCGGCGAGAAGTGTGTTCTTGTATCCGAATATCTCTGCTTCGGCGCGGTAATTTGCCGAATTTACGTCATTTGCTTCATCGCTGAGCTCCTGCGCTTTGGCTCCGCAGATATAAATATCGCAGCCCTTTGGGGCTTGGACAGTTATGGGCAGTCTGATGCCGTTTTCGGTGATCTCACCGTCACGGCAGTTGATACAGTCCCCGTTTATTGGGCTGACAAAAAGCATTGAATCTACACCTTTGACATTTTGATTCATCATTCTTATTTACCTTTCTGTTCAAAATCGGGCTTACAGTGCTCCTTTAGAGGGCATTTTTCGAATGTGCTCGGGCTCTGATGTGACATGCGGCGACTCTCCTGCGTTGAGGCTATTTTATCGGTCGGATGTAGTTGACAAGTTAGAGCGAGACACTTTCAATGTATTCTATTACCTCGGAGGTGGATTCGGGACCGTGGGGATGGTGATCGCATTCCGGCTTGATCCATACCCTTATGGGCGCGTTTTGTGCACGGTAATAATCCGCGAGCATTTCCGCGTTTTGAAAGGGATCAACGGTTTTATCCTTGCCGCCGTAAACAAGCGCTACGGGAATTTTGTTTTCGGTCAGTATGTGCAATCTGTGGATAGGCTGATCTGAGTGAACGTATATCTCAGAGCGGGAGACGAAGCCGTATGCATCCATCTGCTCTCTTGCCCAGCCTGCTCCGCCCTCGAATTCCTTGCTCCATCCGCAGAAGGAAAGAAGTGGGGCATCAAGGTACAGAAGTGAAACGTAGGATGGGTATCTTGACGCGAAATTCACAGCATGAAATCCGCCGCAGCTCATACCTATGCATACGCATTTCCGTGCAAGCCCAAAGCTCGCGGAAAGATACTCCGCAAAATCCCGCTTTGCTCTCTGGTCGTCATCTACGCCCCACCTGTTTAGATTTTTCAAATATGCCAAATGGTAGCCTGCTGCCAGCATATCAAGCTCAAGCTGTGGGAATGCTCCGAAATATTCGGTCTTTAACATCCATTTCGGGGTTCTTGCCACGTCTTTTGGGAAAATCAGCAGGGCTTCGCGTCCCTGGAATAAGAAGGTCAGCTTTCTGTAACCGTTCCATTCACTTTCTTGAAGCTGTCCCATTTGCGAAGACTCCTTTCTTTCGTTATCTTTGATGAGGAAAATCCGTTACTGTTTTTTGGATTTTCCTTTTAGAGCCTGGTTAACGGCAGACATAAGCTTTTCAAGCTCGGAGCGGTAGCTGTTGATCCATGCGATCGGGAATACTCGGTAGAGCGTCCAGTTGTATTTGCCGCAAAGGACCTGCTCGGTCAGACGGGCATATTCTCTTGCGCTGTCGAAGTCAGTACGGTTGGGGTCGTCTACTATGATACCAAGGACATAGCTGTTGGGATCTCGCTTATCCTTGATACCGATGCTGATGCGGCATTCGGAGCGACCGATCTCGGTATCGTAGGCTATGCCGTTCTTATCCAACGCCCGACAGATAGCCCGGGTGAAGGCATTTGTGGTGGGCGCGGTGACCGGCTTATTTTCATTGCGGAAGGTCTCGGCATAGCTGAGGAATCTGCAGAGAGTATCCGCGCCCTCTTTGTTGTGGTCAGGCGCGGAGCTTGTGGCAATGGCGTTGGCAAGTGTGGATACCTCCAGAGTCGATACTACGACCATTCTGTGTCTTGAACGGGTAATTGCCACGTTTATACGCTTTTTACCCGCTTCAAGACGTATTGCTCCAAGATAGGTCAGATTGAACTTTCCGTCGGGATCCGGGCTGTAGCAGATGCTGGTGAGCATAGTGTCGCGCTCATCTCCCTGCATGGTGTCCAGGTTGCAGAAGATAATCGGTTCGCTTTCGTGGGCGGCTTCCCAGGTATCTATGGTTGCCTTATACTCAGGCTTTTCCTTGAATGCTCTCCAGCGGTTTTCGATTTCAAGCGCCTGAGCATTCGAGAAAGCAACTACGCCGAGAGAGAAGCTACTTCTTTTGGGGTGATTGATCTCGCGCCAGAGAAGCTGAACGATGGTGTCCGCTTCGCCGGAGTTGATATGGGTGCCGCGTTTACCTGCTACATAGCAGGTGTCGGGGGAATAGGGGACCTTTACCATCTCAATGCCGTCATTGGGGTTTTTGATTGCTGACGGGAAGGTGATAAGGTTATATTCAAAGTTTTCGTTAGAGGAAGCGATAAGCGCCTCGTCATAGCTTCGGTAGTGCCAATCCAACGAGATAGAGATGTCTCCAAGTGCCTTGTCGGCGGCAATGAGAAGCGAATCCTTTGCGTCGTCGTCCTCGTCTACCGCGCTGTCCTCATCGGCAATATCACCGTGGTTACCGCCTGCGCGGAAGAAGTCGCAGGGGGGAAGCTGCTTGGAGTCACCCGCTATAATTATCTGCTTACCGCGGACGATGGAGGCGAGAGCATCCTCGGTGAAGATCTGGGATGCCTCGTCAAATATGACCATGTCGAATTCCAGTGATATGTCAATGTACTGACTGGCGTTCAGGGGCGACATCATGAAGCAAGGCTTTATGTGCTTGATGTAATCCCAGTTGTCCTTTATTATCTGGCTTATGCTTGCGCCGGTCTTTGACTGTATCTTGGGCAGATCAAGGGTGCTTCTGTGAGAGCGCTTGTATTCCGCGCCCGCCTCATTCATTTTTTCGGAGAGGGTATTGTATAGTCTGGTCGCTCCGCCCTTGAGGGTTTCCAGGTCTGCGGAAGCATAGTGGGATATACGGTTATGGTGTGCCTCGCTTGTAAATCCCTTTAGCATTGCAAGAGAATTCTCGTTTGCAAACTCCCGCATTGTCTTTACATAATACGCGCGGCTTATCATGTTTTCCGCATCCAACGGGTCAGTAACGCGCTTGCGAATAAGCTCGTCAAGGATAGGTAGGAGATCGCTCTCTTTGAGCCATCCAAGCAGCTCGGCAGCTCCGCTCCAGGGAATCATGCGCTCTCCCGCCTCCAGCATTTTCGATGCCAGCTCTGCATTGAATTCGTATCGCTGGTGTCCGCTGAGGTTCTTCCTTTGGAGAGTGCTGAAATAACTTTTTATGTGCTCACCGTTTTCCGCCTCGATTGCGGCAAGCTCTCGCAATTCTCGGGAGAATTCCTTTAGTATCTCAACGGTATGGCTGTGGTTTTCATAGGAGAAGCGCTTGATGAATTCCTCATTTTTTGCCAAGGGAATAGTTCTGCTTTTATTGTGGTTGAGGACGTAGCAGGCATCTCTGAGCGCTCTGACCAGTGCCTCCCATTCCTCGGCAGAATCAATGACTCTTCCAAACAGCTCGATATCTCTGTCCTCTCCGTTGCGGTACTCTACCACCTTGGTATGATATCTGCGGTATTCCTCAAGATTTTCGCTGAATTGCTTGAGGTGCTTGTACTTGATCTTTTGTGGCTTGTTTACGGAGTATTCAAAGATACGGCTCAGTGCTTTGCGATAGCGTCTGCTGAACAGTCGTTTGATAAAATTCTTGTATTTCAGTACAAGAGCACCGATCTCTCCTGCGGAGTAAGCGGTGACGGCGTTGGGATTCAAGGTGACCAGATGGCGCGAGCCGGGCTCGGTGTTTCTTTCCTTTATCAGCGTGAGACGGTCACGGGCATATTTCTGCAGTCTCTCGATATCCGTGACGTTCTTTATTGCCTCAAGAGCGACTGCATCGAGAGCAGGCATTTCCGTCCAGATGTCCAGCGCTTCGGCAAGTCCCGATATGGAGCCTACCGTTTCGTCCGCAATTATGCCCAGATCGTTCTCCAAGCGGCGGTATATTTCATGACGGGTTCGGTTTGCCTCCAGGTATTTCTCGGCAACTCCCTGGGCATGATGGGTGTCAGCTCCGCTGAATCCGAAGAGAGAGTCCTCCTTATAGTCGAATTTGACCGTGCCGTTTCCAACCAGATCGTAGTATTTACGCACCGTGCTGATGATCTGCGGAAGCGGTGCTATCTCTCCGTTCATCTCTTCGAGAGAGCGTAAGCTTGAATATTCAAGGTACGGCGCGATGTCCTGGATGTAGTTCTGATAGCTGCGACCGTTGTGAGTGGTGGTAAGCTGATCCATGTAAGCCTCGATCTGACCGCGGTAATAGCTTTCGTCCGCAAGAATGGTATCAAAGCCCATTACACTTATAGCGGGATCACGGGCGTTGTTTATCTCCTCAAGAAGAGGCTTCTGTCCGATGGCGCCGCGGCGAGTGGAGAATTTATCGAAATCCAGAACGAAGTTGGAGAGATTGTGGGTTCCGTCTACCTCTCGTCCCGAAAGGTTATCCACTATGATAGAGCGGGCTGTTGCCTTTTCTGTAACGAAAAGAACTGTTTTGCCCTCTCCGATCGCCACGGAAATTATGTTGCTGATGGTCTGGCTCTTTCCCGAGCCGGGAGGGCCCTGCAGAATAAAGGAGTGACCGTCCTGAGATGCCCGTATGACCTTTTCCTGGCTGGAGTCTGCATCCATCGTCATGTGCTCAAGCGAGCTTGAAAGCTTTTGAGCATCCTCGATTATTAGCTCAGTATCGCCGCAAAGACGGCGGATGATCGGGTGCGCCAGGTATCTTTCCATGTTCTTCTCAATATCCCGTTCCAGCTGAAGCTTCTGATAGTGGAAGAAGCCGATTCCCATGTCGGGACGGATGGTCCAGTTGGCGGTTATTGATGCGACCGACGCATTGGTGATGTTCCATAGCTCGCGGAGATTCTCAAAATACGTTCCGCCAAGCTCGTCGTAATCGGGGAGAGGGATAGATACGGTCTGTGAGTATGCGGAGAGCATGCGGAAAAGCGTCTTATTTACCACGAACGGAGCGTCCGCGTTTGTGTCGAGCTGAAAATAGTATCTTCCCGCAGCGCGGTCGAGATGTAGGTTTATTCGGGACAGAAGAATGGGCGAATGGTAGTTGGTACCGCTTATATCTACCCAATCAAGAAAGCCGCATGCGAGATATATGGCGTGCAGACCAAAGTTTCTTTCCAGTCTTTCAGCCTTTTTCATAAGGTTGTCTGCGGTTGCCATTGAAGCTGCATCGGGATTTGCGCAGATCACCGTGTTAGCGCCGAACTGCGCCTGCAGTGAGGTTGCCGTCATGATAGGATAGGAGTGGAATTCCGTAACTTTGCCGCAAACAAGGCACTTGGGTTCGTCAACAAAAAGCGAATCAACAGTGGCAAAGCTTCCGCACTCGGGACATTCGTAGCCCATCTCGTCGATAAGCGTGAGCCCCTCGGGGATAGAGACCATGCTCTTGCGGTTTCCGGTACCTCTAACGTCACAGGTAGGACATTTTTCCGCAAATCGGGCAGTTGCCGCGTCATAAGGGCGGAACATATACCTATTACAGATCTTGCAACGCATTATCTGCTTTGGCTTTTTCTTAAGCTCGTTCCATTTTCCGATATAAATCTTTTTGCCCGCGGATATTGAAGAAAATATACTTGTTATGGACGGGGAGCAAAGCTGAAGGGTTCCGTTTTTTGTATTGCGGAAATGAACCAGCTGATTGTTTCTGGAAAAGTCGAGCAGTCGGTTCTTGTAGTACATAAGCTTGGCGGTCAGCGGATCAGTCTCGGTGGGGATGATAGCAGACGTATCAAATTCAAAGAGCTCATCTGCGTCTATTTTATCCGGGTCCGCATCATCCTCGTCCATTTTATCCAAGGCTACCGCAAAAACGGTTATAGCGAAATAATATGCCGCCCGCTTGTAGTTCTTTTGCTCTGCGCGTACCCTGAGTAGCGCAGCGAGCTCGTCCGGAACTATAAAACCACGCTCGTGAGCGCTGACGATCTCATACGCCTCGACCGCAAGGGATGCCAGTATCTTTGAATATCCGTGTGATTCATCGCGCGGAAAAAACTGAGGAAGCGATGCTTCAAAGCTGGTTCGCCAGCTTCGGTTGTGAGCAAGCATCCTTCTGACTCCTTGCGCGTACATCAAAAAATCGTCTTTGAGCATGGTGGGAAATTCCTTTTCTAATCGTTCTTTAGTACAATTATATCATATATATTTCAAAAAAGCAAGAGAAATGACATAATTGTTTGCATTTCTTTCGTTCTTTATACCCATTGATGACCGACGACAAAGAAAGTCAGGCGGTACGGACTGTCGGCAGCGCCTGCGCTCACACTCATGAGCCGACACTGCCGACAGATCTATTTGTTATTTCCGTTAACCGACCGCTATATGGCGGCTATGACCGTTTTATTTGGTTTTCTCTATATTACCGCTTTGAATGAATACAGATCACGGTTATTTATCAAAGCATAGGAAACGCGTTTGGGGAGATGCAAATGCCAGACCGAGGAATCTTTCGTTATAGTGAAGCTCTCTTTATAGTGAAGTTTTCGTTATAGTGAAGTTTTCGTTATAGTGAAGTTTTCGTTATAGTGAAGTTTTCGTTATAGTGAAGTTTTCGTTATAGTGAATCTTTCGTTATAGTGAAGGTACAGCTCTGAGCGGAGAGTCTTGACACTTTACCCGTGGCTTTCTATCCGTATCATCTGCAGCTCGTCGTTGACCGTGGCGAGCAGTGCGCCGCTTTCCTTCCCGAGCCTTGCCGCGGCGAGATCGCCGGAGAAGATCTCTTCCACCGTCTGATCTGCCATCATCATGAGCATGGAGCTCTTTAATCGCATTCCGCTGACGCTGCTGAGAACGTTCAGGAGCACCTCCGCTGCACGGTCGCTTTTGAGAATACTGCGCACGGTACTGTGCACAGAATAATACCCCTCGTTGAAGGTGAGCTTACCGGAGTTGTTCAGCTCTCTGTTTTCAAACCAATTTGTGACGCCGAGCTGACTGTCGTCCTGTTTTAAGGAAAAGGCGCCGGAAAGCTCCTTTACTCTTTCGATCACAGCCATATCGCTAAGTCCGCCTGCCTCTGAGATCAGTATATTTATGCCGTCAGCCAGCTCGACTCCGTCAAATTGAAATATCCGGTCTCCCTTCACAGTTCCGTGTGTTTTGCCGTTTACCTTGAGGGTGACCTCGGAAAAAGAAGAATACACCTTTACCGTCGTGCGCCCGTCTGCTCGCGCATAGTAACGTTTTCCGCATATATGCAACGTAGGGGTTCGACTCCAGAACGCACGGTACAGATAAAAGGCATCCTTTTTTATTTTCCGATCTATGGTGACCAGCCCTTTGTTGTTTCGCCCGGAAACACCGCCTTCGTCTCGCGCGTCGCAACCGAAGTCGAACATATTCCAGACATAGCTTCCCCATATCCACGGGCGGGCTTCAAGCAGTCTCAGCATGTGCTCGTGATAGGTAGCCTGATACTCCTCGGTGTAATCTCCTGCCTTGGGACTGTCGGTGTGATAGGAGATAATGCCCTCACAGCCATATTCGGAAATTCCGATGGGGCGGTCGGGATTAAGCTTGTGGAACTCATCAAACCATTTTTCGTTGTCACTAAGCTCTCCGCCGTACCAGCCGAAATAGTGGTTGTATGCTACTGTGTCGGTGATGCGGTTCAGCGGTGAGTCTATCGGTAGCATGCTTACCTGGGCAATGGTTGACAGACGGGTTTTGTCCAGCTTCTTTACCAGGGCGTCCAGGTCAGCGAGGTTTTGCTCCAGCTCCGGGGTGTTACCGCCTATGGTTATCTCGTTTGCTATTCCCCAAAAGCATATAGACGGATGATTGTAGGCTTGCATTATCAGCTCAGTGAGCTGGCTTATGCAGTTTTCGTGCGCTTGGGGATGGTTGCTCATTTTGCTGATGAATGGGATCTCTGCCCACACGGTAAAGCCGTACTCGTCACACAGAGAGTAAAACTCCTCGCTGTGCTGATAATGGGCGAGTCTTACGGAATTTGCGCCGATCTGACGGATGAGCTCGCAGTCCGTGGTGTGATCATCGGGGGACAGCGCGTTTCCCTTACCTCCTTTATCCTGGTGTCGTGATACGCCGCGCAATGGGGTGAGGATACCGTTGAGGTAGAATCCGTTTTGAGGATCGACGTAAAAGCTTCTGAAGCCGTGTCGCACAGTGCTTTCGTCCAGAACCTGGTTTCGTCTTATAAGCTGAGCCGTTACGGTGTAGAGGTACGGGTCAGTAACCCCCTGCCAAAGGTGAGGTGAGGCTATTGGAACGGTGACGGCGGGGGAGTGGGCGGGGCGTATTACCTCGGCTACGGTGTTTGAATCGCCATCTGTAAGCATAAAGCGAACTGTGTCCTCGTCCTCCGCATCGGTAAGATAGGCGTTAAGTTCAAGCAGCGCTGTGCCGTCGGAAGTAATCCGGGAGGTAGCGGTAATGCCTTGGGAACCGTAGTAGTCGAGGGCGAAGTGGGAACGTGGGACGGTTATTAGCTTCACAGAGCGGTGGAGTCCGCCGTAAAAGGTGAAATCAGCCATTTGAGGATAAATGTCGTTTTGAGGTTGATTTGAGACTGAAATTGTTATTTCGTTATTGCCACAGGATAAATATTTGGTTATATCTGTTCTAAAAGCGCTATATCCGCCTTTGTGCTCAGTTGCCTTGGTTTTATTGATAAAAACGGTGCAGTCGTACGAAGCGGCTCCGATTTCCAGAAAATACTTGTTGTTTTCGAAATCTGTATGCAAATAAATGCTCTTGAAGTAGTATCCGGTACCGCGGTAGTAATCAGCTCCGCCATCCTGGCCGTCCAAAGCGTTCCATGTGTGAGGGAGCTGAATGCGTTCCCATTCGCCGTTGCGCTCCTCGGGGAAATTCGATTGGTTTTCTTTTGTGAAGAACCAATCCTCGTTCAAACAAAGAGTGTTTCTCATGATGACCTGACCTTTCTCAGATAACGTATTTTTTATTTGAATCTATTGCGGTGAATTGATCGTTGCCGAAGGTGGGAGATGGGCTTTATTTTACTTCATCGGCGCGGGAACGAAGAGTGTTGATGTTTTGCAGAACTCTTTTTTTGCTCAAGGGATATATAAAAAGGAGTGCGAGTGCGACGGCAAAATACAGAATAGCGGGAATAATGGTTGCGATGTTGTATATACCCCGTGCTACCTGCGGTGTCTGGATCTGCTGAGAGGAATCAAACCCGATCCACGCCAGTGTCCATCCACCGAGACCGCCCGCTATAGCTTGACCGACCTTGCGGGCAAATGAGTAGACGGCGTAGACGGTGCCGTCCTCCCGCGTGCCGAATCTCACTTCGCGGTCGTCGATGATATCTGTGATGAATGCCCACATTATCAGATTAAAGATACCGAATCCAAGAAATCCGAGAATGTTTATAATAATATACGTCCACATGGAGGTCGTTTGAAGTATAAATAGCAAAAAACAGGAAACCGCACCGCATAAACAACCAAAAATGCCTACTTCTTTCTTACCGAACCGTCGGCTGATCGGTACCGCAAACGGAGCAAGCAACAGTCCCGGAATCATGCTTGCGACTGTCATTATCATAACTCCGCTTTTGTCCTTGAAATAATCAATAAACAGATATTGGTTGATTGCCTGGTTCAGGAGCTGTGCGGCAAGAACACATACGGAGGCAAGAACTATACCTATCAGAGCGCGATCTGTGACCAGGGTTTTTGCGGTCTCCTTAAGATTAAGTGAGGGTCTTTGCGCTGCACTTTCGGTTCTGACACGCTCTGTTGTCAGAAAGTAACACAGGATATAGCAGACGAATGCCACGATAGAGAATATTGCGGCTACGCGAGGGAAGCTTTCACCCACAACTATCTGGTTGCCTGACTGATCCGAGGTATATATCATTGCGGGAGCCGCGATTCCAACTACCAGGTTTGACAGCACAGATCCAAGGCTTCTTGCGGTTGAAAGGGAAGCGCGGTGATCTGCTTCCGGGCTTATTACTGATGCCATTGATCCGTAGGGGATGTTTACCGCGGTATAGAAAACGCTGCCCCAAACAAGGTAGGTCGCGAACATATAAGTGACCTTAAGCCCGTAGCTTGCGTTGGCAAGAGAACTTTGATACATCAGAAAGCTGGCAAAAGCAACGGGGAATGCCATTCTGAGTAGCCACGGCCTGAATTTTCCGTTTTTATTTCCGCGCAGGCGGTCAACTATTCTGCCCATGGTTATATCGGTAAAAGCATCGAGAAATCTTGCGAGCAGAAACATGGTGCCGACCAGCTCTGAGGCTATTCCAAGCACCTTGGTGTAAAATACGAGCAGGAAGATGCTTGCAAATGAGAAGGTGAAATCGTTTCCTATGTTCCCCAGCAGGTAGCCGATCTTGTCCCGCCATCCGAAGGGGGCGGGTATAGGATTGTTTTTTTCTTTGTTATTCATATTGGAGCTATGCCTTTCTTTGGTGAATGAGCCCATGTTTTTCCCTTATAGTATTTCTGTTGTGCCGCAAAAGTATTCGGTTTAAAGAGGAATAAGGGGATTTTTTTCCGACTGAGTCTACGGTGTTAAATAAAACATCGGCGAGAGAATTAAAAAACCACGGCGACTCCTGTGAAAAGAGTACCGTGGCTTTGGATGTATATGTATATGTATATGT
>JAFVTO010000105.1 GCA_017503165.1 Clostridia bacterium
GCTTTCCTTTACCGGTTGCGAACACAAGATTTACCCATTGTGCTTGTCTTAAGAGTTGTTCGTAGCATTCTTCAAGAGATACATCTTCGCTAAAACCATATCTTTCTGAAAGTATGTAAAGCAAAGCGGATATTTTTTTTCAAGCTTTGCGAGGTTCTTTTCAATAGCGCTTTTCCACACAAACGTATATTTGTTTGCATAGGCTTCTATCTTTGTTCCGTCTACGAAAAGGTTCTTGAATTTTATCTCTCCCACTTCATAAAGCTTTTCTACGAATTGGTAGAACAAGCCTTCAATTGCTTCTGCAAGATGTCCTCTTTGAAATCTTACTATTGTTGAAGCGCTGGGACAAGGCTCTCCGTTTAAAAGCCACATGAAACGAATATCTGTCTTACATAAACTCTCAATTTCTCTTGATGAAAATTTGCGGTTCATATATGCAAATACGAGTATCTCGAACATTGTGATGGGATTTACTTTTCTCCAAGCTCGCAGATACGTATTAAACAGCTCCGTGTAGTCCAAGCTCTCACATATCTCTGCAACTTTGAATACAAAATCTCCTTTTGGAAGATAAATTTCTAAATTTAATGGCAAAACTACTTGATTTTTTTCTCTCATTGTTGTATAATTACCTCGTTGCTTTGTGTGTGATTTTTTGTGGTAATTAAATTATACAACAAAGCAAGCGGATGCTCAATACTTTTCGGTAAAGAACATCCGCTTTTTTCTTTCTCGGGCTAAGTTAATGACTCAGCCCCTTTGTGTTTTTTATAAACAGCGTTATCTGCGAGCTTCACGCTAATTTATCCGTTACCTCCGGCCTCAATTATACTTTTACCTCCGCTTCAATCAATAATTTATTGACTTTTCCACTGTTACTTGATATAATATGATCACAAAACCAATTCGCATTGGAGCAACATATTATGATAGATATGGAAATTATAGGAAACCGCATAAGAAATTTGCGTCAGCAAAGCAGCTTAACGCAGGCCGAGTTCGCTGAAATACTGGGCGTCAGCTTTCAAGCGGTATCAAATTGGGAAAGAGGTATCGCTCCACCCGATCTTGATAATCTGATGCGTATTGCCATACATTTCGGAGTTTTGACCGACGATATTCTTCGCCCCAACTGCGAGGAGTGTTGTCTCGGCATAGACGGCGGCGGCACCAAAACGGAATTTGTACTTACAGACTCAAACGGTACTGTAATAAAACGCATATTAAAATCCGGCTGTAATCCCAACGATATCGGAATTGATAAAACGACAGAGATAATACGTGACGGAATAAACAACGTCCTCGCAGATCATCCTTTTTTAAAAAACGTATTTTTGGGCATTTCCGGCATAACCGTAAGCAACCATTCCGACGTACTGAAAAACGAGCTTCAAAAACGCTTTCCCGCCCTGAGCATTCAGGTCCAAAGCGACATTTTCAATCTGTTCGGTATCGACGGTAACGTAAATATGGCTGTCATCAGCGGCACAGGCTCAGTGGTGTTCGTCCGCCAAAACGGGGAATACAGACGAATAGGCGGCTGGGGGCATCTGCTCGACCGAGCGGGGAGTGCTTACGATATCGGCAGAGATGCGCTGTCTTTAGCACTGCGAGAAGAGGATACCCTACAAGCACCTTCACCGATCAACCTCAAGCTGCGAAAAAAATTCCGTACCGACACGGTCTGGGAACAGCTGAATACGGTGTATAAGGAAGGTAAGCCATACATAGCCAGCCTTGCCTCCGTGGTATTCGACGCCTACCGCGAGGGAGACGAAAACGCGGCACGCATAATTGACGTTAATGCCCAAGCTCTGGCTGAGCTTTTAAACGTGGGCGTGGATATCTACGGCGCAAAGCCTGAAGCTATTGCAAACGGCGGTATCTTCACACTGCATTCCGATATAGTGAGCAATCATATGAGTAAATACAGCAACATTAAACTGCTGATAAGCGATCTTCCGCCGATATACGGAGCCTGCAAAATGGCATACACAATGAACGGAGCTGAACTCCCGACAGATTTTCATCAAAATTTTAAAAAAACATACGGGTGGTGCGAAAATGAACATACCTAAAACCGAACAAAGAAATCCTGACAGCACCCATCTTGACGTCATGTCCACCGAGGAGATGGCAAGATTGGTCATTACGGCAAACTACGATGCGGTGAGAGCCGTCGAAGCGGCAAGAACCGAGATCGCCGCAGCAATCGATGCAATAACGAACGCGTTTAATAACGGAGGACGACTATTCTACGTCGGTGCGGGTACGTCGGGCAGACTCGGAATTCTCGACGCCGCCGAATGTCCTCCCACCTTTGGCGTCCCTTACGATATGGTACAGGGTATAATCGCAGGCGGAAACGAAAGAATGTTCACCGCAGGTGAAGGCGCAGAGGATAAATACGAGGACGGAAGCAAGGCAATAATCGAAAGAAATGTCCGCGCAAGCGACGTTGTGGTCGGAATTTCAGCGGCAGGAAATGCGGCGTACGTTGTCGGAGCCTTGGAGGAAGCCAAAAGGCAGGGTGCGGTCACCGTAGGCATAAGCTCCAATCCCGATACCAAGATCTTAAGATCCGCCAATATCCCCATCTTCACAGATACGGGTGCAGAGGTGCTGACAGGCTCCACACGGCTGAAGGCAGGAACGGCACAAAAGATAGTTTTGAATACTCTCACCACCTGTGCCATGACCCAAACGGGTAAGGTATATGAAAATCTGATGATAAATCTTGCCCCCTCCAATGAAAAGCTTCGAAAGCGCGTTATCAGAATCGTAACCGAAATACTATCCTGCACAGAAAAAGAGGCACTGGCACTATTGGAACAAAACGATTGGAACATAAGACGTTCTGTTGATACCTTCAACCAAAAACGGGGTAAAATATGCTGATAAGAAACATTAAAAACACGGACGTGCGCCGTATCGTTGAGCTTTGGAACGAAGCTCTTCCACATGAAGCAATAGATAAGAAGCAATTTATAAGAAAAATGATATTAGACCCCAATTTTTCCGAAAAGGGCTTCTTCATTGCGGAGGATAGCGATAAAATACTCGGTTTTATCAACTGTCCCTCCCCCAAAAATTCTGATATAGGATATATCTCCATATTAGCCGTTTGCTGTAAAACAGAAGTTCACACAATAGGAAACCTCCTTCTTGACACAGCGGAAGAATACCTCATCAAAAACGGGAAAAAGAAAATAAGCACCGGCTATGCTCCAACCTATTTCACCCAAGGTGTTGACAAAAACGCCTGTCCTGAATACGTTGAACTATATTTGTCACGTGGATATACGGGACGGGAATCCTTCAAGCGATTTTGTGACCTTTCTCAATATAGTTATCCCACTAAAATCAAGGAAAGAAAAAAAGCACTTTCAGAGGAAGGCATATATATCGGAGAATTAAGTGATGACTACGTCCTTTCACTTATTGGCGCAAAAAATTCATTTGCGGGTCCAAATTGGACGGCAAGCTTCAAAAAATGTCTGTATGATATGGATTATTCCCGTATCAGAATCGCAGCAAAGGACGGCGAGATCATTGGATGCTGCGTTTTCGGAGAACCCGACGGCTCTCCGGAGCGATTCGGTCCCTTTGGCGTAAATCCGGATATGCGCGGAAGAGGCATCGGCACCGTTCTGCTTAACGATTGCTTTGCGGAAATGAAAAAAAGAGGTCTGCAATGTGCCTGGTCACAATGGACACCAGGTTCGGGAGCCGCTCACGAGGTATACGAGCGGTACGGATTTAAAAAACGTAATACCTACTGCTTATTTGAGAAAACGATTGGAGTATAAAAGCACAGCGACGGATTCCACGTGTATTTTCCCAAATCTCTCTGTTATTTTAAGCCATAACGCAGAAAGGAATTCAATAATATGAGCAAGTACGTTCTTGCCGCTCACGGCGAAAGCGATTTTCATATAGTAAATCACCAATATTCCGACGAGTGTATCAGATACGCCGCTTCCGAGCTTCAGAAATATCTTCTGAAGGCAACGGGAGCAGCCATACCGTACTATTCCGACAGATGCGCGCTTCGCGGACCTGAAATAAGGCTCGGCGCAGGAGTGAGAGGCGAAACCCGAAAGGAAGCCGAGCTATGCGAGGACGGATTTTGCATTCGAGCGGCAGGCGAGCATATCACCATAACAGCTTCTTCGTCTCGCGGCGTACTCTACGGCGTGTACCGTTTTCTTGAAATATTCTGTAATTTCCGATGCTTTACCCCCACGGAAGAAACCATTGATAAATACGAGGTTCTTGAAATAGAATTGGAAGAGATAACAGAAAAACCGGCGTTTGAGTGTCGCGACGCCTATTTCAGACGTGCGTTCGACGGCGGCTTCGCTTCCAAAAACCATCTGAACGCCAGCCTTTGTGATCTTTCCGTCGCAAAAGGCGGACGGATAAAATGGTTCAATTTCCATCATTCCTTCCGTGATCTCGTTTCGGAGGATACGTATTTTAACGAGCACCCTGAATATTTTTCAGAGATCGAAGGAAAAAGAGTCAGGAACAGCCAGCTTTGTCTCACCAATCCCGACGTGCTTGATATTGCTGAAGCAACGCTGAGAAAATGGATCCGCAATAACGCAGAATGCCGTGTTTTCTCAGTTGCTCAGAATGATAACAGACGCAGATGCACCTGTGAAAAATGCACAGCTCTTGAAAAAGAGGAAGGAAGCCCGTCAGGACCTATAATACATTTTGTAAACGCACTCTCAGACAGAATAAAGCAAGATCATCCCGATATACTTCTGCATACATTTGCCTATCAATACTCCCTGCCTGCCCCTAAAAAAGTAGTAGCACGAGACAATGTCATCGTCCGCATATGCTCCATAAGCTGTCGGTTTAACAAAACCTTTGAAGAGCTTGCCGCACTCGATCCAAACGGTGAGGAAGCGGTGTTTGTTGGCGCACTCAAAGAATGGCGGTCACACGCAAGCCGTATTTACGTTTGGGATTATTCGGTGAATTTCAGAAATTATCTTCAGCCTTTTTTTCATTTTCACAACATGGCTGAAAACATCCGTTTTTTTCAGCGTATAGGTATTAGAGGCTTGCTTGAGCAAGGCAATTTCGCATATGGCGGAGGTGCCGCGTTCGACGATTTGAAAGCATATCTCGCCTCACGCCTGCTTTGGGATCCGACGGTAGATGTAGACACAGAGATCAGACGCTTCGCCTTTTACGTCTATGGAAAAAGTGCGGGACAGCTTATGCTTGATTATATCAGAATGATGGAAAAAGCCTGTTGTAGCCACCCTTTAACAATCTATCAGAACCCCGATACAAGGTATCTTACCGATGAATTGGTCAACGAAGCTGACAAACTTTTCCAAAAAGCTCTCGAAGTTGCGGAAACCCCTGATCAACGATGTCACATTGAACGTGAATACCTTTCCGTGCGATTTCTGAAGCTTGCAAGATCACCGCTTAACGCAAGCGACAGACTTGAGCAGATAGACAGATTCTTTAACGACGTAAAAAGCTTCGGTATCACCGAGATAAGAGAACGAAGATCACTTGCCGTTTCCAAGAAATGTATGCAAGCAAGCCGTTACGCAAGTGATAGAAGCGGTGAGTACAGCCTTTATTATATTATGCAATAGCAGAATAAGTTTTTGAAAAATACCCACGAAATAAACTTTGCCCGCAGGGATCCCCCACATCCGACTTCCTTCAAATTCCACCTTGCGATGGACACCCTTGTCTACGGCTAACGGTTCCTACTGCCAACTCTGTAGCGAACTTTCACCGCCAAGTTATAATACGTGCCAAGCGCATCAAAAAAAGGATATTCGAATGCTTCCAAAGCGTTTGAAAATCCTTTTTTCGTTTGGCTCTGTCATCGGCTTTTTAAACCACAACCGCGCATTGTTGTCATTTTTATATAATCAAAGGTTATTTGTTGCTAATCACCCTGATAATCCATTATATTTCATCCATTGAACCAGTCTGCATACCCAATCCCCGTTATGACGGTTAGCGGGCGTATCGTCTCGGTTTATTCCAACACCGTGACCGCCGTGAGGATAGACGTGCATCTCCACGGGAACACCCAATTCACGCAGACGGACAGCGTACAGAAGCGAGTTTTCAACGCCAACCGCCGCGTCGTCGAAGTTGTGAAAAAGGAAGGTGGGCGGAACGGGTATATCAGCCGTCCGCTCAAAGCACATTTCGGGAATAAGAGTCTTGTACGCTTCTCCAAGCAGATGCCAAACGGAGCCTGCGTGAGTGTACTTTTTCTCCGTATCAAATGAAATAACGGGATAACAAAGCGCCTGATAATCGGGAATATAGCTTATTTCGTCTATCTCATCCACACCCTCGCCCTCCAGCTTATTATGGAAGCTAACGAGAGATGCGCAAAGGTGACCGCCCGCCGAGTAGCCAAGCGAAACGATCTTATTGGCAGAAATACCGAATTTTTCGGCGTTATATCTTACCCAACGAATTCCGCGGCGACCGTCAAGAATAGGCTGAGGATAACAACCGTCCTTGCCTACTCGGTAAATGCAAACGAAAACGTTAATTCCCTGCTCCGCAAGATAACGAGCTACGTTGTCACCCTCCTGCGTAGGTATAATAGGATTGTTCACGTATCCGCTTCCGGGCACAAGATACACCGCCGCATCTGTCTTCACCTCATCGGGCTTGTAGTGCAACATATTTTAATTTCCCGGGGAATAATCCTCGTACCCACAATCCTCTGATACAAAACCAACCTTTCAATTATATTAAATCATAATGATGTCTGACTTCCCGGGCTTATTATACAAAAAGGGGCTGAGTCAAAAGCTTTTAATTAAGCGAAAGACTCAGCCTTTTGCTATGAAATTATGTTACTTATGTGAAATGCAAAAGAAAAAGCCTCAAAACGAGGCGAAAATGGGTATAACGAAAAGAGGATCGGAAAA
>JAFVTO010000006.1 GCA_017503165.1 Clostridia bacterium
AGTATACGAAAAGCTTTCCCTGAGCCAGCTTGCCGCCGAGCTGCACACATCGAAGTCAAACATCATACGGGTATTCAAAAAGCATTACGGAGTAACACCGTACGACTATCTGATAGGGCTGAAGATAGACACGGCAAAGCTACTGCTCAAAAACACGAAAATGACAGTAGGGGAAATAGCGGAGCGGGTGCAGATATCCGACCAGCATTACTTCTCTTCCCTTTTTCTTGCCCGCGTCGGCGTCCGTCCCAAGGATTACAGAGCGGGAATAAGAAAAGGCTCAGTCACCTCATCTGACTGATTTTTGGCGAAAAAATACTGCGAAATTCTACGGGCTTTGCTAAGTTACAGACACGCAAATAGCATGCGCCTTGGCAAAACACTCGTCTTATGCAGAATTTTTCTCGACAAATTATCCAAAGGATCAATCAGTCATCCTCGGTGACAAAGCCTAAGAAAAAGCGTAGCGAAGCCGTAATGCGGCAAAAGCATATTCTTTCCACCGTACTGCGGGTGATTGGATATACACAAACAGAGCAGGGCGCGTGTCCGATGACACAGCGCCCTGCTCTGTTTGTTTTCCGACTCTGCAGCAGAGCCGTACTACGTTCATTGCAGATGCTGTCACTTGCTTCCGAGAAGCTTAAGCGATCTTATATCCCTGCCCACTATTCTGAACACCTTAAACTCTCCGAAGAATCTGGAGCTGATGCGGTCGGTATATCTTTTACTGAACTCCGCGGGCTCGGTGATATTTGAATTTATCACCATGGGAAGCCGTCTGTTAAGCCTGGTATTTACCAGATTATACAGACATGAAATATTGAAATTCGTGGGCATTTCCGTTCCGAGATCGTCGATTATAAGAAGATCGCATTCCAGATATTTTCCGGTAAGCTCTCCTCTTTCCGCTCTCCTGCCGTAATGCTCTGCCTCAAAATCGTTAAATATATTCTGCGCAGATTCGTATACCACGTTATTTCCACCCTCTATTACCACCTTTGCAATAGATGTGGAAAGATGTGTCTTGCCAAGCCCTGTTCCGCCGGTAAACAGAACGTTACCCGACGAGGCGGGATCAAATTCATCGGCATATTTACGGCAAGCGCTCAGCACACGCGCCATATTATCCCTCTGCTCCCCCTCCTGATAGTAGCGAAGCGAAAAGGACTCGAAATTCTGAGTATCTATAAGGCCGCCAAGCCCCGAGCTTTCATAACCCTTTTTTACCAGCTCGCGTCGCATACAATCGCACATATAAACTCCGGCAAAGCCGGTATCATTGCACCTTTTGCATGCGTATCTGGGCGCTGTGTAATCAAGAGGATAGCCATGAGCGGTCAGCAGCTTATCTCTCCTCTCGGAAAGCTCCTGCCGCTGAGCATCAAGCTGAGCCAACCGGGCAGCCTTCCCCTCTTCGTTCAGAGTCGCATCAAGAGCACAGCTCAGCATTCCCTGTCCAATATCGGCAAAGCCGTTTTCTATCTCACGAAACCCGGGAATATTCGCCTTAAGCTCGTTGAGCCTTTGGGTAGCCTCGTCCTTTGCGCGGAGATTTTTTCTTCTGAATTCCTCTTTTATCAAAGCGAGATCTTCTTGGTTAAATCCCATAAAACGTCATCCTTTCCGCCGCCGTGCGACCGATCAACCTCACTGTTCATCCCGATTATCGCTGTTTGCCGCTCCCATACTGCGCTTGATTGCAAGCGCAAGGAACTCATCCCCGTCAAAGGTAGACTCGGTTATTCCTCCGGTTGAGCCGGCATTAGGCTTTCTTTCGTGCTCCAGCCTGTATTTTTCAATAGCCGCCTTTGCTCCGTCAACGCCTCTGACCCCCTCGGTATACCAGCCCTCCATCATCTTATCCGCGTAATCAAAGCTGAATTCACCGATATTGTTAACAGTAGTCTCATAGCAAAACTCAATAAGCTCCGAACCGTAACCGAAATCGTTTATCCAGTGGCTTATCTTGGTATTCTCTTTCTTGGTAAACGCTCTTCCGCCGATGCCGAGAAGCCTTCTCAGATTTCCCGCCACGCCGTCGTATATCTCCAGGCTCTTTATATGCGAGTCAAGTTCAATGGGAGTGACAATTCCGTCGTTGACCAGCGAATACGCCGTTTTCTCTATATAGTGTATCTTACAGCCCGGCTTCTTTTTTGAATAGTACGCAAACAGCATAAGTATGTATTCCGGATCCAACCCAAGATAGTCGTTTAGAGCAACTATCTTTGCCGTTTCAGTGGGGTTGAACATTCTGCCGACTATCTGCTGGCACTGATCTATCACCTCGCGCAAAGCTCCCCCGTCACGGCCGCAGATCCTTGATATAGTCTCCGGATCGTATTTGGGAAGCTCCTCCCGCATCAGAGGCTTCGGCGCCGCTTCTGCGGAAGCCTCACCGCTGTCAGAAGCCAAACCCGCCGAGGCCCCGGGCGCGCTTAAAGCACCGGGAGCATGCGCTGACACCGAGACCGACACCGTTTCCTTTCCGTCATCTCCGGTGCCGCTCTCCGACTGCGTAGCCCTCAGCTCCGGCTCTGTCTCCCGAACCGTCTTTTTTTCCGCAGAGCTGAGCTTTTTGCTTTTCCCGGTCACCGATATGACCGATGCTCCGCGCCAGAATGCCAGCGCAAATTTGACCGTATCGGCATCCAGTCCGGTGATCTCGGAGATAAGCTCCAGATATTCCGCCTCGGTTTCCGCTTCCGCGCTCAGACCTGCAACAGCAAGAAGCACCGCCGTTTCCTCGGGTGTTGCCGCGCCGCTCAATATTTTTTCGGTTGCCGCCGCAGGAATCACCGTAACGGAGGAGCCGAACTTAAATTCGTATTTCATCAAAACACCGCGCCTTTCAAATCTTCCCGACAGGGAGAGCAAACTGCTTGGCAGAGGCAACTAATCCCGATCATGCTATAAAGAGCACCGAACCGGCAAGCCTCTCGCTTTTATCTTAATCGTCCTTATTCATTTCGGAGCAAAGCATCATTATGGGATCCTCTATATGCAGATTTCTCACCGTGAGCTTATCAGACGTAACGTCACAGTCGGAGAAATTCATTATCCCGCGTACACCTGCGCGCTCTCCCAGCTCCACGCATTTTTTCGCAATTCTACCGTCGCAGGCAAGCACCATAATATCAACGTGACTTTGAAGGCAAAACTCCTCAAGCTCCGTTATCATAGCTCCGTCAGACAGATCATTCACGGAAAAACGCCCGGTCAGCTTGATGCCCCGCTTGGTAAAAAGATGGCATTCTGCCAGATGACGTGACAGCTCTCCGTCTCCCACTATCACCGCGCTGAACCTATCATGGATCTGCAATACCTCTCCTATGCGCTTATACAGATCGGCTGTATGGTATCCGTATCCCTTCTGTCCCGTACACCCAATAGAGAGCATATCCGTCCGTACCTGTGACGGCGCAAGCCCCATTGCGTTCGCCAGCTGTACTGAGCTGATCTTCATATACCCGTCGGCATACAGTCCGATCAACGCCCGATAATAAGACGGAAGCCGTCTTCTTACAGGCTCGGTGAGATGGGAACAGTGCCCCTCCGCTTCACGCTTGCTCCTATACATTCCGTTCAGCCCTTAATTGTATCCATTACGTACTGTGCAAACTGATCGCAGGTAGCCCCGGTATCTCTTCCGGTAACGGTCAGCTTCTTCTCGGTAAACATACACTTATCCAGCGCCGCCTCCAACTTGTCCGCCTCTGCCTGGTATCCGATATGCGAAAGAAGCATAACGGTGGCGCGAAGCATGGAGCAGGGATCGGCATACTGACCTCTGCCCTCGGTTATCATTCTGGGAGCTGAGCCGTGGATAGCCTCAAACATAGCGTACTTATGACCGATATTTGCAGATCCCGCAGTACCGACTCCGCCCTGGAACTCTGCCGCCTCGTCGGTTATTATGTCACCGTACAGATTGGGAAGCACGAAGACCTTGAAGGCGGTGCGACGCTTGGGGTCGATCAGCTTTGCAGTGGTAATATCAATAAACCAGTCATCGGTTTCGATCTCGGGATACTCGCGTCCGATCTTCTGGCAGAGATCAAGGAACTTACCGTCAGTCGCCTTGATAATATTCGCCTTGGTTATAATGGAAACTCTGCCCTTGCCGTTCTTACGGGCATATTCATAAGCGGCTCTCGCAATTCGCTCGGAACCCTCCGTGGTAGTAATGCAGAAATCAACGCTGAGATCGGATGTTACGGCAACTCCCTGGGAACCGACCGCATAGCTTCCCTCGGTATTCTCACGGAAGAACGTCCAGTCAATCCCCTCCTCGGGAACACGGACGGGGCGAACGTTGGCAAACAGGTCCAATGCCTTTCTCATAGCCACGTTTGCGCTTTCGATATTCGGCCACGGATCTCCCTTTTTAGGAGTAGTGGTGGGACCCTTAAGAATAACATCGCACTGCTTCAGCTCTGCCATTACGTCGTCCGGAATAGCCTGCATATGGGCAACTCTGTTCTCTATGGTAAGACCGTCTATCACCTTGAATTCAATTCTTCCCTTTTCAACGTCAGCCGCAAGCAGATATTCCAGCACGTCCTGCGCGGCTTTGGTGATTATCGGGCCGATGCCGTCACCGCCGCATATACCTATCACGATCTTTTCCTTCTTGGAAAAATCCGTGTCCTCCTTATCTGCGTTGATCCTCTCAACGCGCTCAAGCTGAGACTTCAGCACCGCCTTGAATTTTTCAGCCGCTTCGTTAATTTCTCTTTCGTAGTTTGCCATTGTATTCTCTCCTTATAGCTTGGACGCGCGCCCCATATTCAAATTCTGTCACCGTCAGGGGATGCGTCATTATTTTTCACCGTTATATTCTTGATTGTTTTCACCGTTATATTCTTGATTGTTTTCGCAGTTATTTTCTTGAACAGCCGATCGCGTCCGCCATCACGCCTCGGCATTAAGGGTTGTGTCAGCCGTATTTCCCGCCATGTACTCGTAATACGCCTGGGCGGCTATCATAGCACCGTTATCGCCGCAAAGCGCCCGAGGTGGCAGACAGAATCGCAAGCCCATTTTGTCGCACATTTCACCCACCGCATTGCGCAGATGAGAATTTGCCGAAACGCCGCCGGCTATCACCACCGTCTTTTCTCCGGTACGGATCACCGCTTCATGCAGTTTTTTCACAATAGACGCGGTAAACGAATGGGTAAATGAGGCGGCAATATCCTCAGTTTTGAAGGAAACACCCTTTTGATTCATAGAATTTATGGTATTGAGCACCGCGGTCTTCATGCCGCTGAAGGAAAAATCCAGAGTCCCGTCGGGTATCGCGGCGAGAGGAAATTTATATGCGGACGGATCGCCCAGGGACGCCAGCCTGTCCATTTCCGCTCCGCAGGGATAGGACAGCCCCATAACCCTTCCGATCTTATCAAACGCTTCTCCCGCGGCATCGTCCCGTGTCCTTCCCACCGTTTCGAAATCCACATGGCTTTTAACGTGTATAAGCGAGGTATGACCTCCGGACACCACCAGCGCCAGGAACGGCGGCTTCAGATCGGGATATTCATAGTAATTTGCCGCGATATGAGCCTTTATATGGTTTACGGGAACAAGCGGCTTTCCGTGTGCAAACGCCAATCCCTTGGCAAAATTAACGCCCACCAGAAGAGCTCCTATCAGTCCTGGGGTATTGGTAACGCCCACGGCATCTATATCCTTCATTGTCACGCCCGCCTCACTCAGGGCTTCCTCCGTGACTCTGCAAATCGCTTCCGCGTGAGCCCGTCCGGCTATCTCCGGCACCACACCGCCGTACAGACGGTGAATAGCTATCTGAGAAGCCACTCTGTCCGAGAGCAGTCTCAGCGCCCCGTTTCCGCTTATCTCGGAGACCGCCGCAGCCGTTTCGTCGCAGGAGCTTTCTATTCCAAGTATCAGCATTATGCCTTTTCCTTTCAATTCTGAGACTTTTCTACCTCTCACTTACCTGAATCCGTCGCCCGTTTATCCGTCAACAGATCCATAAGCAGAGCATCCTCCGTGGGATTTCGGTAATAACCCGCGCGAAGCCCAACCTTTTTAAAGCCGTATTTCGTATACAACCCGATCGCCGGTGCGTTAGATATACGCACCTCTAACATGATCCGATTGATCCCGTGCTTCTCCGCTGAAGCCAGTATAGCATCCATAAGCGATCCGGAAAGACCTTTTCCGCGTAATTCCGGATCTATCGCTATATTGTGTATCTCTGCCTCGTCCCCAAGAGTTCGGTCAAACACGGCAAAGCCGCAGACCTTTCCCTCCCACTCCAGGACAAACACATCCATACTGTCATTAAAGCATGAGCTTATCATACTATCCGTCCACGGATCCGAAAACGATCTCTTTTCCAGCTCCGCAATCTTATCAACGTCAGCAATAACGGCGCTCCGCACCCTTCCGACTATTCTACCGTCACTCATATAAAAGCACCATTTCAACGTATTTGCCCGATATATCGACCTTTACCGTTTCAGCCCTCCGTATATATAAGAGCCTGCCTCAAGCCAAGCCCGTCCCTGTCAACAGGGGCATACAAACCCGGCTTCACCCGTCTATCGCAAAGACTTCCCTTATTCCGTCGATTATTATTTCAAGACAACGGTCATAAACCGCCTCGCCGTACATAAACGGATCCGGTATCTCCTGCGGCATAACGCTCATCTTATCCGCGGCGTCGGGAAACGCCATCAGAAGCTGCATAAGATGACTTGATGTCATTGCAACTATCTTATCGCAATTCACCACGGTATTGTAGCTCACCGCTGTTGCTCTGTGATTTTCATAGTCATTTTCCGGAGTGCTGTCTATCCCTGCCCGCTTCAGCGCTTTTGCGGCATTTTCCGTTATTCTGTCACCGTCACAGGCGGCAGTTCCTGCGGATATTGCCCGATATTTACCGCGTCCGAGATGATTTAAGACCGCCTCAGCCATAGGGCTTCTGCAGGTATTGCCGGTACAAACAAAGCAAACCAGCATTTTCTCCTCATCTCCATCATCGGTAGCAGAGAGGAGCGCGTCAACGTCGGTTATTTTTTTCTCTTCTGTCAAAGCCATAGAGCATCCCCCCAAGTCGCATCAAAGAACGTCCGAGAACCTGCTGCCTATATCCACGCACCTTCCGACCGTACGGTCATAGAGGTATCTTTCTCCGTTCTTGGTCTTGTAATAAACGAGATTATAGTACATGAAGTTATATTCTTCACTCATGAACTTAAGATAAAGAGTCTCCTCCACTCCGGAGATAAGACTGCTGTCTACCGTATTGGCGGACAGATAATAGTCCACTAATTTTTCCGTATCCTCAGCCTCAATGCTTCCTATCATAACGGCGATCGCCTCGACCTTACAAACGCGGGTATAATTAGGAGCGAACTCCGCAAGGCTGGGAAGCGAAATATCGTTTGCGTAATAAAGGTCGTAAACGTTCATATCTATCGTGCAAAGATATTTGGTCGGGTCCGCATCTCTGACCATATAGTATTCGGTATCTCCGTATTTTGCGTAAACCCCGGAGTGCACGTCGTACGCCACCGGCTCATAGCACATAGGCGCAAGCTCGTAGGTAATATCCTTTCTGGGATCGGTAAGCGTTGAGCCTCCGTCCTCTGAACGGAGATGAACGACTCCGAGATAGGATGCGAGAAATACCGAGAGCAGTATTATTGCCACGAGAGCAAGCACCACCGCTGACACAAAAAGCCAAGGGGAGCCTTTTCTTTCCTCATCCTCTTTCTTAAACAGAGCATCGTATGTTTTCTTATCCATGTTTGCCATTTTATAAAAATTCCTTTCGCTATGGAACAGCCTTTACAGTACAGTTATTCAAGGATGCCTGATCGGAAATCACGTCAGCCTAGCAGGCTCCGCTCCCACGTCAGGGCAGCCCTGCCACGCAGAAACGTTCAATATCCGAATTTCCCGTTCAGACTGTCGTCATCCTCTATCCAGTCGGATACCTGCACGATCTTATAATCGTCCTTGGTATTTCTGATGACCACCCGATCTATCCCCGCATTGATAATCTGGCGCTTGCACATAGCGCAGCTGTTGGTATGGGGAACCAACTCACCGGTTTTGGAATCCAGACACGCCATATAAAGCGTAGAGCCCAGCATCTGATCTCTCGACGCGGCAATTATTGCGTTAGCCTCCGCATGGACCGAGCGGCAAAGCTCATATCTTTCTCCGCGAGGGATGTTCAATTCATCTCTGATACAGCGACAAATATCACTGCAATTCTTTCTGCCTCTCGGCGCACCGTTATATCCGGTAGAAATTATGCTGTCATTTTTGACTATTATCGCGCCAAATGATTTTCTCAGGCAGGTGCTTCGGGTAGCAACCGTCTGAGCTATATCCAGATAGTAGTTTTCCTTTGTTATTCTCTCCATTCAGATACTCCCCTTCCGTATGCTCCGTTCTATAAGTCATACAATATATTATATAATAATGGCGAAAAAATTTCAATACCTTTTGCCATCTTCCCGAAAATGTTACATTTATCTCAATTTCTCTCGGGGTGGTCACTCCCCTTCCGTTATATTTCGCCCCTCGCCCTGCAGCATTGCCCTGTATTTTAACGGAGTCATTCCGTAGTGAGATGCAAACAGCGAATAAAAATAGTTTTCCGCCCCGACACTGACTCTCTGCGCGATCTCCGAAACCCTAAGCTTGGTATTTCTCAGCAGCATTTCCGCCACACTCAGCTTTTTTCTTACAATCAGCTCGGAAACCGTACACCCGTATTCCCGTCGCACTATTCTGGATAGCTGACGTGGACTGAGGTGTATATACTCCGCAATATCCGATACCGTGATCCTGTTATTCAGATTTCCGTTAATAAAGCCGTCTATTTCCGCTATATGCCCGGGATCTCCCGAGAACACAGGAGCGCTGTCCGGATTTATCGGGACGAGCCTTCTCATAACACTTGAAAACAGCAGTGCCGCCAGGTGTTGCGCATCCTCCTCGGAGGATCTGCCCATCTCCGAGAGCTTTTCGGCAAGCCGCTCGATATAAAAGCATTCGTCATCGGATATCGGCTCCGCGCAAACGCCCCCCGCCAGCTTATTCTTCAGTTCCGACAGTCTTTCCCGATCCCCCGTCCCCTGAGGCTCAAAAAGCAGACAGTAGCTGCCGCTTCCACGGCTGACGGAATAATGCTTTTCCCCCGGTGGCACTATAACTGTCTCCCTTTCAAAGCTCAAAGTGCGTTCCTCGGTTATAAGCTCCATCCTTCCCGACGTAACGAAGAATATCTCGTAAGTAAAATGCGAGTGCACGCCTCTCATAACAGACGGCGATGTGGCTGCCTCGGTGTGCAACCGCAATTTCGGCTCGTTTCCCGCCACAAACACCTTCAGACATATTCCGTCGCAGTCCACAGTAATGGGCGTTCTTTTTCCATTTTCGTTTCTCATACCCGAATTTTATCACAAAAAACCGTCTCCGTCAACCGTCCGATTGAAAAAACTTTCAAAAACTCAAATTTTCAGACATGTTTTTTCTCAAATAGTCGGACATATTAATTGAAAAAACTTTATTCCGGTGTATAATCGTATAAGACAGCTCAAAGCCGTAACCGAAGGATAGAGTGGCACGAAAGATATTGCGGAGCTTAAAAGACGACTGCAGATGCTTTCGCGTTGCCCTTGGCGCATTTCGGCGCGCAGAGCCGTGGAAAGGTAAGGTAAGCATTATGATAACCGTGAAAATAGACGCCGCCGAAAAGCACGAAATATCCCCCTATCTTTATATGCAGTTCATGGAGCCTCTTGGCGTTTGCGACTCTTCGGTGGATGCCGCCTGGGACTTCGTGGAGAGTGACTGGTACCCATCCGTGATCGAAAAGGTACGCGAGCTTGCTCCGACAATGATCCGATTCGGAGGCTGCTTTGCTTCATATTACCACTGGAGAGAAGCGATAGGCAAGCAAGCGGACAGAAAGCCTATGCTGAATTACTGCTGGAGCGGAATATATCCGAACCAGGTCGGAACGCACGAAATCGTGGACTTTTGCCGCAGAGTAAACGCCGAGCCCCTTCTGGTCGTCAATATGGAATCCGACGGAAGAATGCACTGGGCGCATCCCAAAAACGGAACCGACCGATTCGGGACCGCTGAGGAAGCCGCAGACTGGGTGAGTTACTGCAACGGGGCAAACAACGCGGAGCGTATCAAAAACGGTATCCAAGCTCCCTACAACGTAAAATACTGGCAGATAGGAAACGAGACCTCCTACGACGTAAGAGGATACGGCTCCGAAAAGACCGTCGAGGTAACAAAGCGCTTTATTGAAGCTATGCGCCGCTCAGATCCCACCCTGAAGCTGATCGGCTGGGGAGACAATCACAAGACAGACAACACCTGGTGCAGGCGAATGAGCGAGCTCGACGGGCTGGATGCTATAGCCTTTCACCACCACTTTCCCGCAGAAACGCCGGATGCTCCATTCAACGGCGTGGATTACCGCAAGGATTACAGCGTGACCTGGCAACATCTTCAGCACGCCTACGTATCACTTGAAAAGCATATCGCGCAAATGAGGGCAGAATGCGGAAGCAAGCGACTCGCCATGACAGAAGGTCATTTCGTGTTTCGCGGAAGAAACCGAAACGAGGTGCTCTCAAGCTGGGGATCAGGCGCGGCATACGCCCGGTGTCTGAATGTTATCATGCGTAACAGCGATATAATTGATATAGCTACCATGGCGGATTTCTTCGGAAACGTCTGGCAGGTCAACGCCCTTATGATCCCCACCCCCATTCACCGATCCGAACCCTACCTCCAGCCGGTAGGTGCGGTCATGAAGCTTTTCGGAAAGTACCAAGGAAAGCGCGCCATAGACGTAAGCTATTCGGGTGATATTGATGCAGTTGCCTCAAGAACTGCCGATAAAATATACCTTCACATCACCAATACCTCTATGTCGTCATCGCAGGAATTAAAGCTTGACCTGGGCAGAGAAAAGGTCACAAGTGTAGAAATGCACTGCATAAGCGCTTCGCCCGATACTGAAATAACTCCCGATAATACCAACGTTTTCGATGCTGTGACCACTAAAGAGAGAACTGACAGACTTCTTCTCCCACCGGCTGCGGTAGCGGCATTGGAGATCACTCTCAATACAATGAACTAAACCCTGATTTCCCACCTGCTTATGAAGTACGGTCGCTTTTGGAAAAGCTCCGCAAAACTTTTGGATATGAAGTACGGTCGCTTTTGGAAAAGCTCCGCAAAACTTTTGGATATGATATTATTGATGAGATTGATCTGATCATCCTCCCCCATCGCGCCGCGTCCGCTCTACCGCCTTTCCCCGAATTTCTCCCGAAACTCGCGGCGGTAGAGCCGGTATACAATAAAAAATCCCGTTGCCATGACGGAATTTTTTATTGCTCTTGGCGAAGTCAATCCGCCGTCAAACTCCGACGGCGGATTACTCCGCCTCGCGGCGCCGAGGTTTTGTATTATTTGGTTGCTCCACTCCCACTGTATCTAAAGGAATATTTTATCATCTATAAGGCGCGGTGGGTCATAATCCGTATCAATAAGAACGTTTTATCTTTTGTAATGCGCGGTAGGAAGGATTGTCCTCCCCGTAGCACAATGCAAAACAGGGTGGTTCTTTGTGATAATTCAATTATATACCAAAGCAAGCGGATGCTCAATACCTTTCGGCAAAGAACACCCGCTTTTAGTTTTCGGACTAAGTTAATGACTCATCCCTCTTGATTTTCGTTATTTATTCAGATCATTTTTCCATTTCGTATTATTAAAAGCGTTTTCGGCAACCCACGCCCCTTTCGGTATATCCGGCTTTTCCAGCAATACACAGTCCTCAAAGGCAGCGTCACCGATCGCTTCAAGCGTAGACGGCAGAATTACCGAGCGCAGATCTCCGCACCCCTTAAATGCACCTGCTCCTATTCTCGTCACACCCTCGGCGACAGTTACACGGCAAAGAGAGCTACAGCCGCGGAAAGCATTGTCACCCATATACTCCATGCCCGACGGAATACTCACGTCGGCAAGTGAGCTACAGCCCCAAAACGCATCATCACCTATCTCCGTAACTCCTGACGGAATATTTACTGAGGCAAGAGCCTTGCAGGCGCAGAACGCATCTTCGCCTATAACTGTCACGCTCTCCGGTATATTCACAGCGGTAAGCGAGCTGCAAGCGGAAAAAGCGCCGTCACCTATCCCCGTCACTCCGTCGGCAATGCTCACATCGGCAAGGGACCTGCAAGCATAAAAAGCAAACCGCCCGATATTGGTCACGCCCGACGGAATTCTCACGTCGGCAAGCGAGCTGCAGCCGTCAAAGGCATGGTCACCCAGTACCCTCAGGGCAGAAGGAATTACCGCAGAAACAAGCGCCGTACAATCCATGAACGCGCGCTCGCCTATTTCCGTCACTCCCTCAGGAATACCTACAGACGTAATCGCGCCGCAATCCGAGAACGCATAGGCATCTATCGCCGTCACGCAATCCGGTATAATGACCGCGCCCACGGTTTTTCTGTTCTTCAATTTCTTTATTTTGAATGTGCCGTCCGAAAGTCGCTCATATTCAAACTGCTCAAGGAGCTGCAGACAGTCTGTTTTCTTTTTACATTTACGGAAAATACCCATTTAAAGCTCACACCCTTCCGTTTTTACAGTAAGCTCTCAATTTCGCTTGCCGAATCCGCCAAAGCCCCAAGCTCCGCAGTCTCTCCGTCATTCGACCGAGATCGGCAAGTGTCCGGTATAGCTAAGTGCCCGATATGCGTTTGTGCAAACGGCTGTGCGCATCATTCCTCTTCGGTGAAATATCCCTTATTGCTGGTGAGAATGTCCATGGTAAGAGTATCGTAATAATCGGTATACTCCACCTTCATTTCCTTTGCCATCTTATCCAAAAGCTCATTATAACGCCTGGTTGCGGACTGATAAACGAAGTTGTCGAAATTATTGTTGATATAATCTTCATCCATGGGCAGACGCATAACTATCGCATGCCCCTCATCGGTCGCAAGGATACGGCTGTGCTCGCCCTCCTCCAGACCAAGGACTGCCTCCTCGATTATAGGAAGCTTCTCACCCTTAGTTGCGTAAATACCTATCTTCTCGTTTCCGGTCCATTCGGAAAACTCACGGGCAACCTCGTAAAAATCCTCGCCGTCCTCAAGAGCCCCCAGAGCATCCTGCGCCTTTTCTCCGTTGGCGGTATAATTGTCTTTTTCGTCAAAGGAAATAAATATCCAGGTATAGCGGTAGAAATTATCCCTAATATCCTGGTTGACCGTCTTATCATCAACCTTTATAAGATCGTCGATTCCGGTGAAAAGCACCTCGCGCAGATATTCGTCATAAAAATAGACGGCAATGTACTGCTCGCGGAACAGCCGTCCGGTCATACCGCTGGAGGCAAGCCACTGTCTGTACCCTGCCTCGCCGCCGTTTTCGGAGATATAATATGCGACGGTATTCTCCACATCCTCCTTATCGGCTGAGGTAAGCTTTATGCCGTACTCATCCACCAGTGACATCATCGCGTATTTTCTTTTCAGAGAGAATTCCGTATTCGCCTTCAGCTCATCAAAGGGAGCGTCCTCCTCGTACCATATCGTTCCGTCGCCCTTTTCCAGAGTTGTCTTTTCGGAGAGATAAAAGCATCGGTATTCATCGAAGGTGATCTTATAGCCACCCACCTTCATAACAGTCTTGGTGTTGACGGTATAGTCACCGAGCTTAGAGGATGCGCAGCCGATCGCAGACACCGCTATAATTGCAAGAGCTAAAACGGTAGCCGCAAGCTTGAAAAGCAGTGAGCCTTTTTTTACTTTGGTCATAGTTGTGCCCCTTCCTTTCGAGTCAGATAACAGAGCGGGGAGCAGAGCTCCCCTTTCCGACAGTCATCAGTCAACGTAATCTGAGTATTCAAGATTCCTGTCAACGGTAAGACCGCGCGCGGCGCGGTTAGCATCAGTAAGAAGCTTATAAATATCCTTTTTATTGACGTAGAATTCGCCCTCGCCGTTAATGGTTGCATAGCAACGGCGCGAGGAGTACGAATAATACTTATATTCCAAAACCGTTCCGTCATCCATCGTAACCTTAACAGTAGCCGTTTCCTCCAGTGAGCTGTAATCATCCACACCCTCGGACTTCATATACCCCTGAATATTGACCAGAAGCATAATCATATAGAACTGACGGAAGTTCCGTATCTGATCCGTCGTGAACACCTTACCCGTGCTTTGAGGAGTAATGATAATATCCGCGCCGGTTCCCTTAAGATCAAATACCTCATGTATTTCCTTTTTGCCGTTCAGATCGTCAACGGTTCCGGAGATCTCTATCTTTGATACATCGTTTATGGACTCATGGAACAGCTGATCGTTTATATATTCGCGGATATCCCACTCAAGATAAGGCACCGCGCTCTTTTCAACCAAGGCGATGAGATTGAAAAGATATGAGTACGCAAAGTAATAGCCGTCTATTCCGGAGGGGGCAAACAGCACCAGCGACTCGGCATCTCCGTATCTGTAGTAAAGCTCATACGGAGAATTGTTAATATCCTCAAAGCCGTAGGTTGCCATTATCTCCTCGTCGTCATGCAGCATTTCATCTACCTTTCCGACCTTGATAGTGGCGTAGCCCTTAAGACCGCAAAAGCTCAGAAGCACCTCGCTGTATCTGGTATCGTCAACGGTATAGCTGGCAGGAAACATCATATCGTATGCACTGACGACGGTCTCTTCGGTATCCGCAGTGCTTTCGTCATAGGTAATATAAACAAAATTCTCTCCGTTTTTGAGCAGAACGAATTCATCTGTAATAGAATAGGTCTTGCTATCGAGAATAAAGCCGAGATAAGGAGTTATAAGAGTCTCCACCGGAACCAACAGAGTATTGGCTATAGTGTTGGATAAAACGTAAAGGGCATCTCTGTCCTTGTAACGGCAGTAGTATCCACCTCCCGAGGGAATAAGATCGCCTATATATACCTCGTGAGTCGTTCCGTCAAGCAGGGTTAGCTTATACCAGGCGGGAGTATCCTCATCGGACAGACCGTATGTCGCCCAATCCTCGCACTTTTCGGTAACTCTCTCTACCGTTCCCGTATATCCTGCGGCAACCACCAGCGAGGCAAGCGTCTCTGCTGAGAGGGGAGCCTGCTCATAGTCACGGAAATAAAACTCCTCCGTGTTATCCCTTCTGTAGCAGGTAAAGGAGCCGTGCTGGTTCTTAACCTCAATGGACTTTATTTTTTTGCGTTCAGTGTACGGAAACACCAATATAGTGGTTCCGTCCTCATCCAACGCCTCGCCCTCAAGCAATTTCGGCGGCTCGACCGTTACCTTATTCTCATCGGCTCTTTTCTGAACCAAAGGCGCGATCACCAAGAAATACAGGAGCGTCAGCAAGGCGAAGGTTGCCGCAAGGGCGATTATCATTATTTTTTGCTTTTTAACCATATCAAACGTAATTTCCTTTTTGCAGATTGAGTCGGCTTACCGGAATGCCGGGCTCACATTCTCTTTCTTCTGACATACACAGCGGTTCCTACTGCCAGCACACACACAGGAATGACCGCGGTGAGCACAACAGTCCAGGTATAAGCCTCGGCGGTGGTAATATCCAGCTCCTCGCTTGCGAACACCTTAAACTCAATGTCCATAGGAACGATGGTCTTTCCAAGCTGACGGACGTATGCGAACAGAATATCGCGGTTACCGTAAGCATTGGAGTTTATGTACTGATCCTCCGCATATCCCGCCGAGGTAACCAGCATATAGTTATTTATTCTGTCCTGAGTTATATTGTCGTATCTGGACTGCTTGACCACCGACATAAGGTTATAAACGCCTCTCGTATCCGGCTTATCCAGCTCGCAGTAAACGGAGGAGGGATAAGACAGGAGCACCTCGTCCACATCACGGTTATCCCGCATAGACTCTCCCCAGATATGAGTTATCGCGATAGGATTGTTGATAACCGTCTTCGGAACCGACTCAAGGGTGCGCAGATCCTCGTGCAGAGAAGGGCCGAAGGTATCCTCGGTAGGATAGGATGACACAACGTGAACGCCCTCGGTATCCAGGCAGTTGGACGTATCCTTTATCTGTCCGTTTTCAATTCCGATACCCCATTCCGACATCCATTCCTTGAGCTCGTCAAGATTATCCTGATGCTCGGGAGACAGGAACAGCATGATATTGCCCTGGCAGTTACCCGTAAAGTACGCCAGCTTCTCCACCTCCGCGGCGCTGAAATCGTAGATCGGGTTATTTACAACCACCACCTTTGCCTCCTCGCTTATATCGGCAGTGCTCAGGTCCACTGTACGGACGTCAAAGCCCGCATCCAGCATCATATCGTAAAGCGCGCTGTAGCCGCTATCCTCATTGCCCACGTACTCGCCGTGACCGGTAGTGAAGTAGCAGATCGGCATATCGGTGCACAGCCCAACGATGGTTGAGGTAAATCTCATCTCTCCGTTAAAGGCGTAAATGCTACCGGACTCCTGGTCAAAGGTATAGAAATTTTCATAGGTAAGCAATCTGAACGATGTGGACTGATTGCTTTCGATTATGATGTTGTATGTATAGAGCGAATGCCCCAGCTGTGTGGTATATATATTTGCCAGCTGAGGATACTTTATTACGTCCAGATATTCAACCGATATATTGTTCGGATAAGCCTTTCTGAAGGTTTCGACGCACCGGTATATGTAATATCCCGCGCTATCCTCGAGAACACGGTCCTTTTCCTGACAGAATACGATCTTGATCTTGACTCCGTCATTGAGCACCATATTGAGGTATCTTTCGGACGCCTCGGTTATACCGTAGTACTGAGTACCTGTCAGGTCGATAAACCAGCCGTATGAATACGCCAGTGCGTATACCACGACGTTCAGAATTATAACGAGCGCTACGAAGGCAACGGTAAGTCCCACCGCCAACGAGCCGTATTTGAATCTCCTGTCCTTGAGGAGAGAGTTTTTCTTTTCCATGTTTCGATCAAGCCTTTCTGTTCATCAGTATGAACTCTTCGTTGTATTCTGCGTATTTCGCGGTGTCACGCCCAACGGCGCTTTTCGTAGACGCGCACCGTAAGGAACATGCATACACCCATGATGGAAATGTAGTAAAGAAGAGCGGCGAAATCGAAATATCCGCTGGAGAAATTAGCAAATCTTGTGTATATGCTCACCCAACTGAAAACAGCGCGAAGCGGCGCAAAGCCGATATAGGTATTCAGGAACGAGATCAGCAGCAGCAGCGCGAGCACGACGACGGTAACGCTACCCGAAACTATCTGATTCTCGGTAAGAGAGGAAACGAATACTCCGATGGCAATAAACGCTCCGCCCACCAGGAACAGTGCCACCGCACCTCCCAAGGCGCAGACCGCGTTATATCTGAACAGATTTGCTTCGCTGAGATAGTTCAGAGAAACAGGCAGATTAAGGCAGGTGATCAGGAATGCGATACCGAACATGGTATAAGAAGCCAGAAACTTCGCGGCTACCATTCCGGGCAAGGTCACCGGCGCAGTCATAAGAAGCTGCTCCGTTTTCTGTTTTCTTTCCTCCGAAAAGCTCTTCATGGTCAGGAGCGGAGTCATAAACGCCGCAATAAACAGCTCAACGGTGAAATACGAGGTAATGCTGCTTTCCGCTCCTGCCAGCAGAGTGAACATACTGAAGCAAAAGCCGGAGGCGGCAACGAACATAGCGATATATATGTATCCGGCAGGCGATGAAAAGAACGCCTTCAGCTCTCTTTTATAAATGGCTATCATGGCTACTATTACCTTCCCTTCTTCTTGGTCTCTCGGTTATCGGTAAGGTTCAGGAAAACGTCCTCAAGAGAGGCTCCCACCGTTTCCATTCCGATAATTGGCCAGTCATTTCCGGCACAAACGGTAAATAGCTTGCGGCGAATATCCGCTCCGTCCTTGGTCTCGATGAGGTATTTATACGCATCTGTTCCGGGTATCTCCTTCGGAGTATCTATGTAAGAAACCTCCTCTATCCCGTTAATGGCGGCAAGCACCTCCTTGCGGGGACCGCATATCTGAGCGGACAGACGCCTGGTTCCCGCCATCAGACGGGTAAGCTCCTCGGTGCGCTCGTCTGCCACTATTCTTCCCTTATTGATTATCATAATGCGGTCACAGACTGCCTGGACCTCGGAAAGGATATGATTGCTCAGTATGACCGAGTGATCTCTTCCGAGGGAACGTATAAGACTGCGTATCTCGATTATCTGTTTGGGGTCAAGACCGACGGTAGGCTCGTCCAGAATAATGACCTTGGGATTACCCACCAGCGCCTGAGCGATACCCACTCTCTGGCAGTAGCCCTTGGAAAGATGGCGGATAACACGATTGCGGACATCAACTATCTTGGTGACCTCGCAGATCTCCATCAGGTGCTTTTTGCGGTTGAGCGTACAGCTCTTAAGCTCATAAACGAAATTCAGATACTCCCATACCGTCATATCCGGATAAAGGGGCGGCTGCTCGGGGAGATATCCGATCAGCTTTTTTGCTTCGGTGGGATTGTCCAGTATCTCAAAGCAATCCACTGTCACGGAGCCCGAGGTATAAGAAAGATACCCCGTCATGATATTCATCGCAGTGGTCTTACCCGCACCGTTGGGGCCGAGGAAGCCAACTATCTCGTTGTCCTCAACGGTGAAGCTGATGTCATTGACAGCGTATTTGTCGCCAAACCGCTTGACCAAATTTTCTACCTTTAACATCGGTGAAACCTCTTTTTTACGTTTTTTCCGTTCTCGGCGGAACATTGTCTCTGTTTATTATAACATATCTTTGTAAATAAGTCTTGAATAAAGCTTTATATTTGTTTCTATGCGTTATTGACAAAGCTTTCCTCCGATGGTATAATTATATCACCTGACCGCGTCTTGAATCTATCTCCCAAAGGAGCTTCACACAATGAGGATATGCGACCTACACACACATTCCAATTATTCCGACGGTACCCTGTCTCCCGCAGAGCTGATCACTGAGGCAGGACGCGCGGGACTGTCCGCCGTCGCGCTGACAGACCACAATACCGTAGAAGGGCTGGATGAATTCATAAGCGCCGCCGACGGCAGCGGCATCGAAGCCGTGCCGGGCGCGGAGTTTTCCGTCGATTACCTCGGAACCGAGCTGCACTTGGTCGGGCTATTCATCGCCCCCGGACACTACGACACTCTGCGAGAGCTGTTCAGGCAGTCAAACCTGCGAAAATCGGAAAGCAATAAGCTACTGCTCAGCCGACTGAGTGATGCAGGATACATTCTGGACGGAAACGTCCTTGCCGAAAAATGCAAGGGGGGGAGCTTCAACCGCGCTCATGTCGCCGCCGAGCTGGTAGCACGAGGATACGTTGACACGGTAAAAACCGCATTTAACACTCTTCTCAAGCCCGGAAGCGGCTTTTACACACCGCCGAAGCGCATCGACGTTTTCGAGACAGTAGAGCTGATAGCCTCTATCGGCGCAGCTCCTGTGCTTGCCCATCCCCTGCTGCAGCTGAACGAAGAACAGCTTCGTGCATTTCTCCCCAAGGCGATCGCACACGGACTGAGAGCTGTGGAGACCGACTATTCTCTTTATAGCGAGCAGGATAGCACTCTGATGAAGCGGCTTGCTGACGAGTACGGACTGCTATACAGCGGAGGAAGTGATTTCCACGGGACAAACAAGTCAGATATAGCCCTTGGATGCGGCAAAGGCGGGCTTAACGTTCCAATAGAGTACCTTGATGCCCTGAGACAGTAAAAAAAGTCCTCTGCCGACATCGCGGAGAGGACAAATATTTCCGGAAAGTCTCCACCGTTGGAGAAAAGGCATCCGAAAGCACCTTTATATGCTCAGAGCTCTCCTCTGAGCTTTTCCAGCCCATCGCAAAATGGCGCAAGCCTTCCGTCGCGCAAGCCGATATAAAGCAGGTAGGGGTACTTGCTGTCGTAGCCGCCCCAAGCCTCGAAAAAGAAGGTCCAGAACAGCGCCTCCCACACCTCCTCAGCCTTTCCGGCAGTATCGTACATTCTGATAATGCTCAGCTTCTCGCCTTCAAGAAGCATCCAGTTGCTCCATATATGAGAGGATTCCTTGCGGACAAGCTCGGAAGTCAGCTCGGAAAAGCGGTCGGCACAGGGGTGTGTAACGTCACCATAGCTGTTGCAGTCGATTTCAAATCGCTTCAGATCCTCCAAAGATGAAAAACCGTTGACATAGCCCACCGCCAGAGCGCAAAGCTCTCTGTTTCCGTCGCAGGCAAGCCCGAGTATCTGCTCAGACAGCGCACCAACGGTATAGCTTTCGCTTTCAAGAGGTGCCATATTCTTGGAATTTACCGCGTCTATCGCGGTTTTTTTATCGCAGCCGTAAATATCGTACTGCTTTACCGAGGCGGGAGCTTCATCAGCCCTACCCTGCCCGTTCAGATATCTGCGAGCAACAACCAATGCGCAATCCCAGCCGAATGCCAGAACCCAAAGCGCATTGCCTTTATCCGTCGTTATCTCGCATAGATCGCTCCACATATCGCTTTTATAACGATACTGAATATCGGAAAGCAGGACCTCGGCTTCAATCACCGAGAATCCTGCCGCTTGGATCTGCTCCTTGCCGACGGGAGGCGTATCACCCATGTGATACAGCTCCCCACGGCAATCGGTCAGCAGATATTTTTTTGTTATCTCCATAATTACCTTCGTTCCATTCTGTTATAAAACGGAGCCCGGATACAGCCGCCCAAACGGACTGTTAATGCTTCACCTGGTCCTTTGAAGCGCCAAGTGCAGGCTTAAGAGTAAACCAGAAGCAACAGTTGTCCCCCTGGGAGCTCTCAACGTGGATCTCCTCGCCGTGAGCGTTCATGATGGTACGCGATATATACAGTCCGAGCCCCACCCCTGTTTTATCAAGGCCGCGGCTTTTATCCGTTTTGTAGAACCGTTCAAATACAAAGGGAATATCCTCTGAGGGAATACCAACCCCCTCGTTATAAACGGAAACTATTATTTTTCTGTCCTTCTCTCTTTGAGTTACGCCTATTTTGAGAAGGCCTTTTTCACGGGAGAATTTAACCGCGTTGTCGCAAAGATTGTAAAACACCTGGTGAATAGCATCCTTATCGGCGTAAGCCATCAGATTGAATTCCTGGCAGTCAAACTCAACATCCAACCGCTTTTCGTTTATCTTCTGCTCAAAGGAAAGCAATATCTGCCTTGCAGTCTCACAAATATCAAAATCCGCAAATTCGAACTTGCGCTCTCCGGCCTGGACCCTTGACAGATCCAGAAGCTGACGGACAAGACGGGACAGTCTGAGCACCTCGTTTTTTATGCGCTCCAGATATTCCGGCTGCTGCTCCGGCGGAATAGCGCCCACCAGCATAGCGTCAATGAAACCGGAGATGGTGGTCATAGGGGTTTTAAGATCGTGTGAAACGTTAGCAAGAAAGGTATTTCTCATATCCTCTGCCCGACGCAGGCTTTCCGCCATAGCGTTAAAAGCCGCCGCCAGCTCAGCCACCTCGTCGCTTCCGCTGACCTCTACCCTCACGTCAAACTTACCCGCCGCAAAGCTCTTTGCCGCATGGCTCATGCGCTTAAGCGGACTGGTTATCCGTTCGGTTATAAAGTAAACTGCTATCAAGGCTGCAAGAAATACCCAGAGGCTTGCCATTATCAGTGTTTTGAGAGGCGCCGCTACAACAGCGCGAACACTGCCGGATGAAGCGCAGGTAAAGACACTGCAAACCACAGTTTTTCCGTCCTGAGCGAACACAGGGCAGCCATTGTACAAATAGGCGTCGCTGAGGGCTCCGCCCATATCGTCATAATCGTCATACAGCTCCCCCGCCGCTATCCTTTGCATAATAGAATCGGGAACGGCTGAATTGAACATTCCGTCCGAGATATTATGGTGAGTATCGCTGACAACAACGTTTCCGTGAATATCCGTAACAAAAACGCTCATATCGGTATCATAATCCGACATAAGTGTAATATATTCCTCCAGAGAAAACTCCGAGGACAAAAGCTCGTCGCCGGCATTTTCCGGGGATGTGGGAGAAATAACGCTCTGTATCACTCCTGCCACAGTAGCCGAGGTCTGAGAGACCGTCTGCCGCTTCTCCTTCACGGTGGTGACCGCCAGATTGGATCCGATCACCACTCCAAGAATAGAGAATGTCACAAAAATAATGAGAGCGAAGGCGGCGAGATACCGTGTAAACACATTCTTAGCCATCAGTATGACAAATCCTTTTTACCGAGTTATTCAATTACTGAAGGACCTCGAACTTGTAGCCAACTCCCCAGACAGTCTTAAGTATCCATTTATCGGAAACGCCCTCCAGCTTTTCGCGCAGACGCTTAACGTGAACGTCAACGGTTCTGGAATCTCCCAGATAGTCAAAGCCCCAGACCTTGTCAAGAAGCTGATCTCTGGTGAAAACTCTGTTGGAATTGGATGCGAGGAAATAAAGAAGCTCCAGCTCCTTCGGGGGGATGTCAACGCTCTTTCCGTTCAGCTTAAGCTCATACTTCTGCAGGCTGATCTCGATGTTATCAAACTTGATCACCTCGTCATCGCTGAGGCTGTCGTGGGCGGTGTAGCGGCGAAGGACCGCCTTTACACGGGCGGAAAGCTCCTTCATATCAAAGGGCTTTACAACAAAGTCGTCTGCGCCCAGCTCAAGACCGAGAACCTTATCAAACACCTCATACTTTGCGGTGATCATGATAATGGGCTTATTGGAGATCTCACGGATCTCGCGGCATACCTGCCAGCCGTCCTTCTGGGGAAGCATGATGTCAAGAAGGACCAGATCCGGCTCGGAGAACTTGAACTGCTTTATTCCCTCCAGACCGTCGGATGCGGTCTTTACCTCGTAGCCCTCCTTCTCAAGATAAAGCTTCAGTAGATCGCAGATGTTTGCGTCGTCGTCAATTGCAAGAATTTTTGCTGCCATTTTAAGTTACCTTCCTTTTTTCTTTTTTATTTTATTTTTTGTATGCATGATATGTATCCTCCGGGCGGACATCCCGCAGAAGGACAAAAACAAACATTGTCAATATTTTGACAATATTCATTATACCCCCCTATGTGTTGGCAGTATGATGAACACGTTAACATTTTATGAACAAGCCGATCTATCAAACAGTCGGTGGCGCAAAGTGAAAACGGTCTGCGCCACCGATACATTTATACCGAAGGAAAAATCACCGAATGATGCATCAACATACATCAACATAATTTGGCAAATCGCACTTGACTGAATTAAAAATATATGATATAATATGGATTATGAGCTTTAAAAGCCGAAACAGGCTTTCTTAACCGATCATTAAAGGAGAACAGATAAAAATGAAACTTGGTATCGTAGGTCTGCCCAACGTAGGTAAAAGCACCCTTTTCAATGCTGTGACCAACGCCGGAGCGGAGGCGGCAAACTACCCCTTCTGCACAATAGAGCCCAACGTGGGCATTGCGCCGGTGCGTGACGAAAGACTGGATAAGCTGGCGGAGATGTACTCCCCCGAGAAATACACACCCGCGGTTCTGGAGATAGTTGACATAGCGGGCTTGGTAAAGGGCGCGTCAAACGGCGAGGGACTGGGCAACAAATTCCTTTCCCACATCCGTGAGGTGGATGCTATACTGCACGTAGTGCGTTGCTTTGAAAACGATGACATTACCCACGTTGAGGGAGCCATTGATCCGGCTCGGGACATAGATATTATAAATCTCGAGCTGATTCTCTCGGACATCGAGCTGCTGGAGCGCCGTATCGACCGCTCCAAGAAGCTGCTCAAGGGCGACAAGTCCTACCAGACCGAGATCAATCTCTTTGAGCGGGTGCTTGCTCACCTCCAGGATGGCAAGAACGCAAGAACCATGGAATTTACCGACGATGAAGCGGCAATAATGGACACTATCCCCTTGCTTTCCAGAAAAAAGGTGATATATGCCGCAAACTTGGACGAGAGCGGGATATCCGATCCCGGCTCCAACGAAATGTACCGCAGGGTAGTGGAGATCGCGGAGGCTGAGGGCTCCAACGTAGTCCCCGTGTGCGCTGAGATAGAGGCGCAGATAGTGGCAATGGAGCCGGATGACAGAGAGCTTTTCATGGCGGAATACGGACTTGAGAGCTCCGGACTGGAAAGGATAGTCACCGCAGGCTACAAGCTGTTGGGACTGATAAGCTTCCTTACCGCAGGCCCCAAGGAGGTCAGAGCATGGACAATCACCGAGGGCACCCGCGCTCCCCAGGCGGCAGGAAAGATCCATTCCGACTTTGAAAGGGGCTTTATCCGCGCGGAGATAATCGCATATAGCGACCTGATGGCTTGCGGAAACATGAACGCCGCAAAGGAAAAGGGCCTTGTCCGCAGCGAGGGCAAGGAATACGTAATGAAGGACGGAGACGTCACTCTGTTCAGATTCAACGTCTGATGAACTTATCCGGCGTATGCCGTGTGCTACCGACTTCATAGCGCATGGCACATGCCGTGTGCTACCGACCTCATAGCGCATGGCGTATGCCGTGAACGCGCAGCCGAATTATCCCCAATGCCGTTATTCCCATGAAAAAAATGGAGAATTTCAACAAAATTTTGAAAAACAATCATATAACCGTCACATATACCGTCTATAATAATAGGTAGAATACGGTAAATCAGCGTTTGGCATAAAAAGCGGCTCTGCAATGCGTATGACCCGATAACGCCGAAATCCAATTGAAAGGCATGGCAATAATAGTGATAGATAAAGACGAATTCGAAGCCGGCATCTCCGGGAGCGACAGTCTTGACGGGGAAAAAGGGCATAATAATACCGAGCTTGGCGGTACCCCATCCGAGAGCGACGCGGACAGCGCCGTAAAAACGGAGCCTAACGAGGCGGCTCAAGTGGAGGACTGCGCTCAGAGCGATCGTGAAAAGGTAAGCGAGCTTACCGAAAGCGAAGCCGATGCTCCTACGGCAACAAAGGAAAACCGCGCCATGGAGCTGAACCGAGAGCTGTTCAAGCGACCTGCTCCTTCCGAGCGTCTCGGTCTGAGAGACCAGAGCGACGAGCCGGAATTCAATGCCGCAGAGCTGAAGCAGCCCTCACCGACAAGAAAGATCTGGACCGGCGTGCTCGCCTGCGTTCTTTGCATGGCAATGGGATTTTTCGGAGCGGCGCTGGGGCTTTACGGTCTTGCACAGACCGGCTTTGCCGACTCCAACTCCATGCTTGGCAATCTGATAATAGACGCATCCGGCGTTGAAACACATAAGGTCCAGGTAAACGAGAGCGAGCTTCTCTATTCCGGCGGATACATCCAGACAACGGAAAGGATAGTAGATTCGGTAGTAGTGCTGGAGGAGCTTGTGCAGAACGGAGACGGAAGCTACAGCGATTCCGGAAGCGCAAGCGGTGTCATTATCGACAGTAACGGATATATAGTGACCAACTATCACGTAACCAACGGAATGGATGCCATACGAGTAACGCTGTCAGACGGAAGCACTCACATAGCGCAGATAATAGGTCAGGATTCCCTTACCGATCTTGCGATCATAAAGATGGAGGTGGAAAACGGAGTAACACTCACTCCCGCCACACTGGGGGTAAGCGACAACATAAGGCTGGGGCAGCAGGTCCTGGTGATAGGTAACCCCCTCGGCATCGGAATAACGGTAACAGACGGTATCGTAAGCTGCGAGAGCAGGGAAATAGAGCTTAACAACGAAAGAATAAACACCATACAGACCAATGCGCAGGTCAGCCCCGGAAGCTCCGGCGGCGGGATGTTTGATCTGTACGGCAATCTCATCGGCATAATCTGCGCCAAGACAAGCGCAACGGGAGCCGAGGGCTTGGGATACGCAATACCGATCGACACGGTAAAAGACGTTATAAACGACCTATTGGATTACGGATATGTCCGCGGAAGACCCGCGATCGGAATAACTCTGGCATATATATTCGACAGCGATTCCTACAATTACTACCGTAATAACGAGCTTGAGGGATACCTTTTCAACTCCAGATACGGCGCCTATATTCTATCCTCCATCAGATCCACCGAGCTGAAGGTTGGAGACAGACTTATAATGATGGACGGCGAACGTGTAATATCCTCGGTTTTCTTGAGTCAGAAGCTAAAGCAGCACAAGCCGGGAGACAAGATAACGCTGACCATCGAAAGACTGACAATTGCTGAGGATGACGGAAACGCAATAGAAACCCACAACGTTACCATAGAGCTATACGAGCGGGATTGGTAATAAAGCCTGCGGCAATTTGCAGGCTGATCACATAAAGCAGACGGTCTCAGACCGAAGGAAGCACCCTATTGGGGCTGAGTCGGAAAGGTGCGGCGCGCCATACGGCTCAGCCCTGTTTTTCGAAGCAGAAAAATTTGCTTTTCACCGCAAGTCTCGGCTCCGATGGGGAAACCGATGGCATTGCATTCCGAGAGGAAAGGAGCAATCATATAAATGGCAAGAATACTTATAGTAGACGATGAGCCGCAGATAAGAGACATAGTTTGTAAATACGCGGCGTTTTCGGGATACAGAGCGGAAGAGGCAGAAAACGGCATGATCGCCGTGGAAAAATGCCGACGCGAGCGCTTTGATGCGGTAATAATGGATATTATGATGCCGGAGCTTGACGGATTTTCCGCGGTAAGAGAGATCAGAAAATTCTCGTCCGTGCCCATAATCATGCTCTCTGCCCGCTCCGAGGACTACGACAAGATCAGCGGCTTTGAATTGGGAGCGGACGACTATGTGGAAAAGCCCTTCTCACCCAAGATACTGATGCTTCGTGTCGCGGCGATCCTGAAGCGCTCCGGCGCGTCAGACGGCATTGGGGATTCCGCGGAGATCTACCGCATTGACGGACTGTGCGTTGACATATCTGCCAGAATAGTGACCGTGGACGGTGTCCGCGCGGAAATGTCTCCGAAGGAATACGATCTGCTCTTTTTCATGATACGCAACAGAGGGCTTGCCCTGTCCCGGGAAAAGCTGATAACCTCGGTATGGGGCTACGATTATTACGGAGATGACAGAACGCTGGATACCCACATAAAGCTGTTGCGAAGAAGTCTGGGCAGATACAGTGATCTGATAGTCACGCTGAGAGGAGTTGGATACCGTTTTGAAGCAGGAAAGCAGTCTTAAAAGCGGCAATTCCCCCGCATTTACCGCAGAAAAGCGACCTTTGGGAGCAAGGCTCAGCATGCGGGAGAAGCTTATAGTCTTCATCGTTTTGTTTTTTGGTGCGATGATAGCCATGCTCTGGCTGTTCCAGACACTTTTGCTGGACGATTTTTACCGAGCCGAGAAGAAAAAGGATGTGCTTGCGGCGTGCAAGGCGTTGATGATTGCCGGAGTCGAGGATGTCGGAACCGAGGAAGCTAAGAGAATAGCGGAAAAATACGGAGTATGCATTGCCGCCTATGAAATGGGAGATGTAGGAAGCTCACTTACACTGCTTGATACACACATTCTTTCCCGCTGTACCGTCCACAATACAAACGCGGCATCAAAGTTCACCATTTACCGCTCGGCAAAGGAAAAGGACGGAGAGTTTCTGCAGTATTTCACCTACGATTCAGAGGCAGGGATATTCAGCAGTATCTCGGAAAAAGAAGCCGCCCGTGACAGCGAGGTGAGCATGGTCTACGCAAGAATATACGAAGACACCTCTCCGGGCTACGACACACTCATAATACTGGACAGTATAATAAGTCCCATGAACGCCACCATACGGACCGTGCGGGTACAACTTGGGGTATTTACCGCGTTATTCACGTTCTTCGCCATAGTATTCGCAGGCATGCTTTCCACCGGATTTACCCGTCCCATTGAAAAGCTGACACGTTCAGCCAAAAGCTTCGGGACCGACAGCGCCGCCTTCAACGCAGACGGCTACCGCGAGATAAAGGAGCTTTCCGAAACCCTCGACTACGCCTCTTCTGAGCTTGCCAAGACCGAAATGCTTAGACGTGAGCTGATTGCAAACATCTCCCACGATCTGCGCACACCCCTCACCATGCTTATAGGTTACGGTGAAATGATGCGGGATATACCGGAGGAAAACACCCCCGAAAACGCGGGCAATATAGTGCGCGAGGCAGAAAGGCTGAACGCGCTGGTCACCGATATGCTGGAGCTTTCCAGAATACGCTCCGGAACCGCTCCGCTCAAAAGCACAGTGTTTTCACTGACTCAAAGGCTAAAGGATACCCGCGACAGTTATTCCGAGCTTCTCTCCGGCGAGGGCTATGAGATAACCCTCTGCGCCGACAGCGATGCGACGGTATGCAGTGACAGCACTATGATCGGACAGGTAATACAGAACCTTGTTCTGAACGCGGTACAGCACACCGGTAAAGATAAAAAGGTAGAGATAGCTCAGATAATCTCGGACGGATGGGTGACCGTGACCGTAAGCGATACCGGCATGGGACTGCCCCCCGAGGAGCTTCCGCAGATCTGGGAACGATACTACAAGATCAATTCCGCCCACAGAAGAGGGAGCGGATCAGGTCTTGGTCTATCCATCGTAAAGGCAATAATGGAGCAGACGGGCGGTCATTACGGTGTTGACAGTGCCGTTGAAAAAGGCAGCACATTCTGGTTTGCGCTGCCGATTTCCTCGCAATCTGCCGCGCAGGTGCCACACACACCGGGAGATCTGCCGATTTCCTCGCAATCTGCCGCGCAAGTGCCACACACACCGGGAGATCTGCCGTAAAGCTTGAGTGTGCAGTATGTAGCGTACAGAGTAAAGCTCTCACCTGCTCTGAATTACACTCGCGGACAGATGATACGGCACAGAACCCCAAATCACCAAAAAGGGGCTGTCTCATTCAGCGCCGAACTAAAGTCACAGGAAAGAACACTATAGAAATTTAGTGGAAATTTTATATTTTTCTCTTGAAAATGTGGAAAGGGGCTGAGTCAAAAGCTTTTAATTAAGCGAAAGACTCAGCCCCCTTTTCTATTACACCACCGCATTCGGTGGTGAGTAAGTGCGCATTTCCTGATAGTGTTTAGTGATATGCTGTCTTCGACAGCGTGATATTTTTGCTATCG
>JAFVTO010000106.1 GCA_017503165.1 Clostridia bacterium
ATAGCCCCCGATACGGTCTATTCCGTAACCGTCGGAGTATTAAAGCAGATCATAGCCCACTGCGGAGCGGTATTCGGAGCAAGTGAGGTGGAATGCGGAAATTACCGCTCACTTGATCTCGACGCGGCGGTAAGGGAGGCTCGCAGATATCTCAGCGTGCTTGAAGCCAACCCCCACCCGGATTTCAAATATGCAGAATAGTGCATTTTAACCTTTGAAAAAACAATAACCCCCAAGATGAATGTGGTGTGAAAGCTACTGCTCGGTTCAGAAATATACTTCAGATGCTTTCACGCCGCTCTTTGCGCCTTTTGGCGCGCAGAGCCTAAAGAAGAAAGGAACGGTGTTTAAAATGATAGGATTTATAGGAGCAATGCAGCTTGAATTGGACGGTATCCAAGCGCTCATGACAGAAAAGCAGACCGAGACGGTCAGCGGAATTCAATATGTAAGCGGCAGACTTGGAAAAAACCGAATAGTCACGGCGGTATGCGGTATAGGTAAGGTATTCGCCGCTATATGCACCCAGACAATGATACTCAGATACTCCCCCACCCTGATAATCAATACGGGGGTAGCCGGAGCGATCTCTCCTCTGCTGTCAATAGGAGACGTGGTCGTAGCCGATAAGGTGGTACAGCACGATATGGACACCTCCCCAATAGGTGATCCCGTCGGGCTGATCTCCGGTATAAATAAAATATTCTTCGATACCGATAAAAAAACCTCCGATACTCTCGCAGAGTCACTTGCAAGGCTGAATATAAACACCCTGCGAGGAACTGTCGCAACCGGAGACCAATTCGTCTCTTCTACAGAAAAGAAGACCTATCTCCGTGATGCCTTCGGAGCAGTTTCCTGCGAGATGGAAGGCGGTAGCATCGGGCACGTGTGCTACGTAAACTCCGTACCCTTTGCGATTCTCCGCTCCATTTCCGACAAAGCTGACGAGGGAGCAACCGTCGACTACCCCAGCTTCGCCCGCACCTCTGCCGAAAGATACGTCAACGTTATCGCAGATTTTGCGGAAAACTGGAGAGAATGATCTTGCGGCTTATTACCTGCCGGTGCAAAGCATTATAACCGCTTGGCGGTCGTTTCCCGACAATCAAATAATAAAATCCACACCTTCGTCAGCCGGACTCGGCGCAGACAACGTGTGGATTTTTATTATATTCTCTGTCAAACTCATTCGCGAGATAACGCGACATTCACTCCGGATCGCTCTCCCCGGAAATTATTCCCTCCTTCCGGAGAAGACTGTAATACCCGTTGAACACTCTGTCGATCACGTCATCGTCAACCACCATATAAAGACAGTCCTCACCGGTATCAGTATTCTCTCCCAGCTCCATAACGAATGCCTCGACATCCGACTCAACACCATCCATCTGAGAGAGAGGCTTGAGAATACAGTACACCTTTTCGTCCAGCGGTATCACAGCTACCTGAGCAAATTCATACTCGCTCCCATCCTCCGCGGTAAGCATTATCGGATCGGTATTATTCTCGTCCGGAAGCATACTTTTCATATCCGGATATTGGCTTTCCTGCTCCTGCTGCCCACTGTTTTCATAATTCATATCTACGCTCTCCTTTGTATAATTCCAAAAGCAGGAACGGCATTCACCGTTCCTGCTTTTGGGTTTTGGTTATTGCGTTTATTTTCTCTTTATCAGCTTGACCTTGAAGCCGTTTCCGATACCTGCGGCATTTGCATCATCGGTATCAACGTGCATTTCAAGTCTGAATGCAGAATTCACCCTCACCTGAACGTCATAGAAGGTGGAACGGCGTTCTCCGTTCACCTCTACGTCAACGTACTCACCGTCGGTAACACCGAAGGCTCTGCCCTCCTCCTCGCTCATGTGAATATGTCGGTTTGCTATTATGCATCCCTCGGAAAGAGTGACTATCCCCTTGGGTCCCACAATGGTTATGGGAGCGCTTCCGTCAAGATCTCCCGACTCGCGCACCGGAGGCTTTACCTTGAGAACGTATGAATCGGTTCTGGATATTTCGACCTGAGAGCGCTTGCGCTCGGGACCGAGAACTCTCACCCCCTCAATAGCTCTCATAGAAGGGCCGATAAGGGTGAGCTGCTCCTTGCAGGCAAACTGACCGGGCTGAGAAAGATCTTTTATCTTTGTCAACTCATAGCCCTTGCCGAAAAGTATCTCAACGTGCTCGCGGGTGAGATGGATATGTCTGTTTGAAACGCCCACCTGAACATCACCGGCAGCGCAGGAAGAAGCTCCCTCGCCCATAACGCAGGCATCCACGACCTTTTTTACTATCTCGCTTATTGTCTTTGCATCGTATTCCATAGCTTCAACTTAAACCTTTCTATGTAATCATGCTCGGGGATCATACTCAGATAATGCGGAAGCTGTCAGCCATTACGCAACGGCGCTGTCTGGTAAAGCTGCGCGCTGAGGTTATTCCCTCTCCCGTAGGACCGGCGATGGTAAACGTGGTGTGACCCTCTCCTCCAAAGCCTATTCCCGCATAGGATGGCGCATTCTTTACAAATATCGTGGTTTCAACTGCTTTTGCAAAGCGTGAAAGGTTATCAATATTCTTGGAATGCATATGCGCAGTGTGACGGTTTCCGTGCTCTGCCTTCACCGCAAGATCAATCGCTTCATCAATATCGGATACCCTAACGATAGGAAGAATAGGCATCATAAGCTCATGCTGAACGAAATCGTGATTAAATTCAGCTTCGCATATAATGCAACGGACCTCTTTTCCTACCTTGATGCCGATCTTATCAAGAATAACGTCCGCATCGCGTCCCACGCAGTCACGGTTAACTATCTTGGATACTCTGCCGTCCTTGCCCTTCTTTTCCACAAGCACAACGGATGCCAGCCTTGCCGCCTGCTCCGCCGTGATCTGATAAGCCCCGTTCTCCTTCATGCCCGCGATAAGCTGATCCGCAATACTGTCAAATGCGAATACCTCTTTTTCCGCGATGCAGGGGAGATTGTTGTCAAAGGTACAGCCGTCAATAATGTCCTTGGCCGCTTTTTTCACGTCAGCAGTATCGTCAACTATAACCGGGGGATTTCCCGCGCCGGCGCCGATAGCCTTTTTACCTGAGGAAAGCACTGCCTTTACCACTCCGGGACCGCCTGTACAGACAAGGAGTCTGATAAACGGATGTGACTGCATTACTGCCGCGCTTTCAAGCGTCGGCTTCACCATGGAGCAAACCAGAATATCCGGACCGCCTGCCGCCTTGCACGCTCTGTTTACAAGGTCAACGGCATAGTTTGATGTAGCGATAGCATTCGGGTGAGGATTAAATACCACTCCGTTGCCCGCAGCTATCATGCCTATAGAGTTGCAAATGACAGTTTCCGACGGATTAGTGCTCGGAGTTATCGCTCCGACCACGCCGAAAGGAGCCATCTCTATAAGGGTAAGACCGCTGTCACCCGTTTTCGCGCTCGAAACAATATCCTCTGTTCCGGGCGTTTTATCCGCTACCAGAATGTGCTTTAAGCGCTTATGCTCAACCTTGCCCATTCCCGTCTCAGCTACACCCAGCTCCGCCATTATAGGAGCCTCCTCACGTGTCAGCCTTCTGATCTCAGTAATTATCTTTTCGCGTTGCTCCACCGTCATCGCTCTGACCGCGCGGTATCCTGCGTTCGCATTTTCGATTGCCTCGTTCATATCGGAATAAATACCGATAAGCCGTCTTCCGTGATACTGGGTAGAATCCCACTCCGCAGCCTTGGTGCTTTCGGCAGGCATGGCTTTTTTTGCCGCCATACCGGAAACCACGCTTGCAACTATCCTGCGGATCTCTTCCTCTGAAATGGTTGCCATTTTTAAGTCATTTCCTTTCTTAGTGCGTATTGTTGATACCGATGGCATTACCGCCGCATCGACTGTAATGCCACCGTGAGTCCTCTGTATTAAAAATCAGTTGAATGCCAGGCGCTTGGTATCAAGAGCGATCATATATTCCTCGTCGGTAGGTATCACCCAGGTCTGAACTTTTGCGCCCTCCTTGGAGATATTGAACGGAATACCGCGTGTGAAATTGCGGTTGCGATCAATATCCAGCTCAATGCCCAACCATTCCATGTCTGCGCATACCTCTTCTCTTATATCAGACTGGTTCTCACCTATTCCCGCGGTAAATACGATAGCATCTACTCCGTTCATCTCCGCTATATAGCTTCCGATGTATTTCTTTATACCGTTGGTCATCATTTTCAGCGCCAAATCTGCACGCTTGTTACCGTTTTCTCTGGCATCGTGAAGGTTACGGCAGTCGTTGGAGAGTCCGGAGATACCTAAAAGTCCGCTCTTGCGGTTAATAATATCATCCATTTCGTCCGGAGTATAGCCCTTGGTTCTCATAAGGTAGGTGAGAACGGTAGGATCAAATGAGCCGGAACGTGTTCCCATGGGGATTCCCTCCTGAGGCGTAAAGCCCATAGAGGTGTCAATGGCTACGCCGTTCTTTACCGCAGTGATGGATGAACCGTTTCCGAGATGGCAGGTAATTATCTTAAGCTCCTCTATCGGCTTACCCATAACCTCGGCAACCTTTGCGCTCACGTATCTGTGAGAGGTACCGTGGAAGCCGTAACGGCGGATACGGTCCTTTTCGTAAAACTCATAAGGAATGGGATAAACGTAACGGAAATCCTCTATATGGGAATAAAACGAGGTATCGAATACAGCCACCTGAGGAAGCTCGGGCATGAGCTCGATGCAAGCCTTCATTCCTGCTATGGCAGGGGGGCCGTGAAGGGGATTTATGGGAACTATAGTTTCAAGATACTTGATAGTAGCCTCAGTAACGATGCAGGATTCCTTGCACTGCTCTCCGCCGTGGGCAACCCTGTGTCCCACCGCATCAATCTCCGCAACAGAGGCTATAACGCCGTACTGCTCAGAGGTCAGAAGCCAGATGACTCTTGCCAAGGCAGCACCGTGATCCGGAAGGTCTCTTTCCTCAAAGAAAGGCTGCGCTCCCGTCTTTTTGTGCGTAACCGTTCCGCCTGCGCCAATGCGTTCGCAGGTACCCTTGGCGAGAACCGCTCCGCTCTCCATATTGAAAAGCTGGTACTTGAGGGATGAGCTTCCTGCGTTGATAACAAGTATTTTCATAGTATATTCTCCCGGTTATTTGTTTTTACATTTTTTGTTTAATAAATAAGCTCCACTCCGTTTGCGGAAAGGTATTCCACCCATATATC
>JAFVTO010000107.1 GCA_017503165.1 Clostridia bacterium
ATATCCGACGGTCTGGTATCTGTAACTACTGTATCCTCCTCTGATGCCTTACATACCTTAACAAAGGATTTTCGGTCAAATTTATCCGAGTCCAGTGCAAGCACCTTGCGTTCCGATGAGGCATACACCGCCTGCTTTATCTGCGCGTCCTTTTCGTTTGAATCGGTCAGCCCCAGCTCCATATCCAGCCCCTTGCACGAGCAAACGGCAAGATCAACGTGATACCCCCGTATCATTCTCTCGGCTGAGGAGCCGGTCAGTGACAGAGCCCCCTCCTTGAGCACTCCGCCCGTTGAGAAAACCGTCCAATCTGATTTGTCCGCAAGTTCAAGAAGTATTTCAACCGAGTTGGTTATCACCGTTATATTGTTCTTGTTCTTTATGGCGCGAGTGACGTAGATGGCAGTGGAGCTGGCATCCAGCATTATTCTCTGCCCGTCCTTTATAAGTGACGCTACCTTTTCGGCTATCGCCATTTTTTTATCCACGTTGACTCCAAGCCTGACTCTGTACGGAACATCCGTTGCAGAGGCATTTCCGGATACCGCTCCGCCGTAGGTCTTTGTGGCGATACCTTCTTTTTCCAATCGCTCAAGGTCGCGCCTGATGGTTTCCTCTGTCACAGAGAATTCCCGCGAAAGCTCCGAAACAATCACCTTGCCTCGGGAGGCAAGCAGCTCCGCTATGGCATTACGCCTCTCGATAGCTAACATTTTTGTATCTCCCGCCCTCGGAAAACATAACCGTTCTCCGAATCATTTTATAATATTTCGCCGCAAACCGCCGACAGCGGCTTTGCTCACAGTATGCTGTCCCAAAGCTGCTTATCGGGGCGAGCAATAATGGAGCTGTCAAGGAACATTCCTTCCTCAACACCGCTCTTCGCCTTTTCAATAGCAGCGGTAACGGAAGCCACGTCCCCGGTAATAAGCAGATAGGATTTTCCGCACAGTCCCTTTGCGAGACGAAGCTCTATAAGATCAACGTCCGCTGTCTTGGCAGTAGTATCCGCCGCGACTATAGCGGATGCCGCGGTAAAGGTCTCCAGAATTCCCAGCGCCTCCGGCTCGCGGACCTCGTTGGTTCCCTTGATCGCTCCGAAAATGGAGTCATGGGGATTTCCCAGCACAAAGCTGTCTATAAGGTAGGCTGAGTTATATGCGGCAGCCGCATCAACCGCCGCCCGCACCGCGCTCAGGTCTCCGGATACCGTGACCAGATACTTACCCGGACAGACCGGCATTGCCTCAAGCACCTCTATACTCGCCGTTTTTATCATTATATCCGCCGCGGTCATACCCGAGGCGACGGTCTTGTATTCGACCATTCCAAGCGCTTTACTCACTTGCGTATCATCCTTTACTTCATTGTTAAATGCATCTTTTAAAGCCGTTTGCTTAAAAACAAGCCTATCGGCAAGCTATTTCAATAAACCTGTCGGTCACTGCGCTTACTCTTCCGTCCACCGATGCGTGTACGTTAACGCTCAGCGCTCTCTCGCAGGCACAACCCACCGCATCTCCCACCTTGACATCATCTCCGACGTTTACGCAGGGCTTGGCAGGTGCGCCGATAAATCGGTCAAGAGGTACTCGCACTCTTTTACATACAGGCACGTCCTCCGACATAGGGGCGGGAACGTCGTATTTTTTTAATCCCAGTCTTGAGCATAGCCGCGACGTAGAGACTCGATGAAGCTTCTCATCTCTTACAGGCTCGCCCGTGCTCACGCCTTCCGGCGCGCTGATGCCCATTTTTTTCGCCTGAGCCTTAAGCTCTGCGATAAGCAGTCTTGGAGAAAGCCCCTGGGGACAGGCGTAAGTCTCGCAAATACCGCAGCCCGAGCAGGAAAACGAGCCGAGCACGGCTTTCCGATCTCCGTGACCTCCGTTTGAAAGTATTCGCATTATCATGTGAGGCTCAATGGGGTATCCGACCGCATGTCTTGAACAGAGGTCGGTGCACGAGTGACATTGACAGCACGCGCTCATAGCGCGGCGGAGCATTATACCGCTTTTCAGCCTTCTGCCCAATATTACCTGGTGGTTTCCCGGCAGAAGTATTACCGCGTTCGTTGTCTTTGTAACCGCATCTCTTCCGCTTTTCACCGTTCCCATCATAGGACCGCCAACCAGGTAAGCAGGATCCTCCACCGTTGCGCCGCCCGCGCTTTTCACCAGGTCGGAAAGGCTGATGCCCAAGGGTGCAAGCAGAGTTTTAGGCTCCGCGACCTCCCCTGCAACCGTCACGTATTTATGTGTCACGGGGGCTCCGTTCAGCGCCCTCCATACATTATAAACGGTTTCAACGTTATTCACAATAACGCCTACCGATATGGGCAACGCCCCGGGCGCCACAACCCTTCCCGTCATGTTCCGTATAAGCAGAAGCTCGTCTCCGGAGGGATATACCGCACTCATCAGCTTGATCTCCAGCTCCGGAAAATCGCCTATTTCCGCCTCAACAGCCTCTACAGTAGAGGTGTAATGCTTCTTTATCGCTACGATACCGCGCTCCGCTCCTATCGCCTTCATCACCGCCCGCATAGCTGAAAGTATCTCGCGGGTATGCTCCTCAAGGAGCTGACGGTGAAGCTTTAAGAGTGGCTCGCACTCGGCGCAGTTCAAAATATATGTATCCGCCTTGTCCGAAAGCTTGGCATACGTCGGAAAACCGGCGCCGCCGGCTCCAACCACTCCGTACTCCCGCAGAAGCGACTTGACAGACTCAATTGTCAGTTCCGAAATATTCACACTCATTTTGTTTTATGTCCCGGATACACAGAATATTACTCAATATCGGGTATGGCGGACGGGTCGTCTATTATTCCGACGATAGCCGCATCCACGGGAGCGTTTGACATATCGCAGCCAATGCGCGCCGCGCTTCCGACAGCCACCAGCACATATTCTCCGATGCCTGCCCCTACGTTATCAACGGCAACCATTTTGCCGTTACCCTCTCCGGTTCCCGCCACCGGCTGTACAATCATAAATTTCGATCCTATAAGCCGCTCGTTTTTGCGCGTGGATACCACGCTTCCGGTAACTCTTCCGATGATCATTATAAATACCTTGCCTTTCTTCGGCTGCGCGTTTACACTCTGCGCCGTTCCAACTGTAATTTTGCCGTCATTTTTATAGGTGGACGTTCCGCAGTATTCTTTCGAACCGCTCACCTACAAAAACGCCTATCATGACCGCGTCTTACAGCTTTCCCGTGGGAAGCCTCCGTTTATATAAAGGAGGCCTCCCGCAGTAAAAACCGTTCCGGAAAAACATTAACCCAGGCTGGGCAGTATCTTTTCCACGTCGCTGTGAGGACGGGGAATTACGTGCACAGCGATTATTTCGCCGAGCTTGGATGCAGCAGCTCTGCCTGCCTCGGTCGCAGCCTTAACCGCTCCGACGTCGCCGCGTACCATAACGGATACCAGTCCGCTACCGATCTTCTCGGTGCCGATAAGCTCAACGTTAGCAGCCTTTACCATTGCATCAGCCGCCTCGATTGCAGCCACGAG
>JAFVTO010000007.1 GCA_017503165.1 Clostridia bacterium
AAGCAGACTGATGGGGTGCGCGAGAGAACCTCATGTTTGCGATCTTGCACGCTTTTTAAATATGTGCGGCGCCCGCATCTCGGGGATCGGAGGAAGTTGTCTGGAGGTCAAGGGAGTCACGGGGCTTCGGGGATGCGAATTTGTGTTATCGGGGGATATGATAGAAGCGGGGACTTATCTGATCATGGGGGCAGCGACCGGTGGAAGGGTGACTGTGGACGGTGTGTGTGTTGATGAGCTTCGGTCTCTTTTAGATGTCTTTGACAGGATGGGGATCGAATATACCTGTGATGACGTTGGAGTTTCTGTGCTTGGAAAGGGTGGCATGCATGGCTGTGTTGTCGAAACAGGCGTATACCCGGGATTTCCCACTGATCTTCAGCCTCAGGTTGCAGCGCTTATGGGAATATCTAAGGGGAAAAGTGCAATACGCGAAGTGGTTTACGGTGAACATAGGTTCGGATATCTTGAGGGGTTAAAGAAATTCGGGATGGATGCTGAGGCTGTGGGGAATCGGATCGAGATAACCGGTAGAGAGTGTTTTCTTCCGTGTAAGTGTGATGCGGTCGATCTTCGCGGTGGTGCTGCTTTGGTGACTGCGGCGTTGTGCGCTCGCGGTGAAAGCAGGGTTGGTAGAGGGAAGTATATTGAACGCGGGTATTCGTTTTTCTCGAAGAAGCTTTGCGCGCTTGGCGCGGATGTTAGTGAATTGGTACAGTGATAAAATAATCCATAAACAGATGGCGCGTTTGCAATTTGCTGCAAACGCGTTTTTTATATTGCGTTTTTTAAGAAAAATGATATAATATTTTGGGAGAGTGAAATATCTCACTTGAAAAGTTGACTTAATGAGTGAAGGCGTAACGCGCGGTGCTTTTAAAAAAGTCACGGAAAGGAGCCGTATGGATGATTTAACGATAATAAGGCTTTTGCATGAACGTTCGGAAGAAGGACTTGTTCATCTTAAGGATAAGTATTCGCGGCTATACAAGGGCGTGCTGAACGGTATCCTTGGTGAGACAGCTGATATAGAGGAATGTGAAAACGATGTTCTTTTGGCTGTCTGGAATACAATTCCCCCAAACTCCCCTCATTATTTATCCTCCTATATCTGTCGGATAGCCAGAAATATTGGGATAAACCGATATAAAAGCAATACGAGACAGAAAAGAGGAGCAGGAGAATGCGACGTGATGCTGTCGGAGCTTGAGGACTGTATTCCGGATAGCTTCGGGGATCATATGTATGATCAGATGGAGTGGGGGCAAAGAGTAAATTTTATGCTTGATTCTTTTCTGAGAGGATTGGATGCGGAGGTAAGGGTTCTTTTTATCAGACGTTACATATTTGCCGAATCTGTCAGAAGTCTTTCGCAAAGATATGATATTGGAGAAAAACAGATCGCTCTGAAGCTTTTCAGGGCAAGAAAAAAGCTTAAAAAAATGCTTGAAAAGGAGGATATATATGTATAGAAACAAGAAGTACTCTGAAAAACTGTTAGAGCAGCTTGGGCAAGTAAACGATTCAATAATTGCCGATGCATATCTGGCAGATACGCCCGAAAAGCTACAAGCATTGAAGCAGAAAGAGCGGTGCGAGGTAGGAGCAAGATCAACGATAAAAAATCTTTGGCTAAAGGCAATAGCTGTAACTGCAAGCCTCGCGATCACTTTTGGAATTGCATTAGGAATATATATTTCCGGGGAAAGTAACCCCGACACATTACCTTGGAACGAAGATGATGAAAATGTTTTGGTTGAGATCGACAGTATTGATGCATTGAATTATTACGCGGCGAAGCGTGTCCTGACAGAAAAATATTCCGCAAGAAGTGCGGCAGGTGTAAAAAATGCCGTCTTCCAAGCTACAGACCACTCCGAGAACCTCAAAGACGGCGGTAAGGATACCGGTGACGAAGATACTGTATATTATGAGTTTGATCCAACGATGGATTACAGCTTGACAAAGGTGATTTTTTTCAAAGCAGAGCTTAAAAACCCAAAGGGTTTTCTTGCGGGTAAGCTTGGCGGTATCGGAGTTATAGACGTTGTAATATCCGAGAGTAGTCTTGAAACTATGATAACTTTCAAGCGGGGAAGTAGGTACTATTCATGCCTCCTCAACAGCTATATGGACGGTATGATGGAATTTTCTACCCACAAGTATATTGAAGGATTTCATATAGTAAAGAAAATGCAGGGTGACAATTTCTCTTTCTTTGTCAAAACGGTTGATAAGCGAGTCGTTATGCTGGATTGCGATTTCAGCATTGTATCGGAGGGAGAATGGAAATGGGAAGCCGACAGGATCTCTGTGTTTGAGGAGACCTCGCGTGTTGTGAATACTAATTCCTCTTTTAAAATATGGGAGATCGAGAACTATTTCAACTCAAATACAGGCAACGCCTATGTGCTGAGCCCAACGTTGGAACGCGCGGATGAAAACTGCTGCGACAAGGATAGAAGGAGGAGTATGCGGTGAAGGTTTTCAGAGCTGGAGCTGTGTTTGTTTTGCTGTTTCTGACCGTTTTAACATTCTTCTGTTGTGATTTAAACGGTTTGGATGAAGATGTAACAAAGAGCTTTTTTAGTGATTTTTATTCTATTGAGAAGGGAATAGATGTGCATATAACTCAGCTTGATGCTTACTTCTACGATGGGGATTATTATTACAATGCCAAATTCTCCGCTACAGACGAAGGCAGCGGAGAGTGTGTGGAATGGGATATGGTTTACCGCCGTCAAAAATACGGAGCGCGGTTTGTTATGTTTATAAATCTCAAATGGGAAAACTGGGGGGATGCGCTTCGTATGAAGGATGAGTTTTACGATGCGGTGGAGTACGGAAAGCATAAAAGCTTTACTTATGAGGAGATATCCGGATATTCACAAATGAGCGCAGGGTAAAAACAAAAGCACTTGTTGGCATTTCCGATCACGCACAGTACGGATATGCCTCAAGTGCTTTTTTACTTATATTAGAAGGGGAAAAACATATTTGCTATATAGGTATAAAATATCAAAGTAGCCATACCGCAGTGCCGGAGCGCTTTGGCTTGGTAGGCTTGGTATTATCTTTATCAAAGGGGGAAATAGGGGTTTTTGTTTCGTTGCTGACATCAAGATCCTTTGCGCGTTTTACGCTGCTCTTTGCAGTTTTTTCATTGGATGACTTGACTTTTTTGGGCTCGTTTGCTTTGTCGGCAGTTTTCGGAGTATCGGTGCGGATTGCAGCAGCTGCGGCGATATTAGCGGGAGTGATCGGTACTGTCGCAGCTATGTTTACGGTAGATACTCTGCCGGCTCCGTTTTCCTTCTCGGTACGGAGAGCAGTCTTGTCAACGTTTCTGGTTTGTGGGGCAGGAGTGGGAATGGAAGGCTTGAGCTTTCCTTTTCCTTTTTTAATATTTTCGGATTTTCCGTATCTGTAGTCTCTCGGTGATATTCCGGTACTTTCGTTAAAAACTCTGTTGAAGGTGCGCTGGTTTTCGAAGCCTGAGAGAGTGTATACCTCTGAGATGGGCAGATCCGTTGAGCGAAGAAGCCCCTTGGCGCACTCAATACGAAGATTATTGAGATATTCCTTAAAACCAATACCGAATTTGGTGGCAAACATATGTGAGAGATGGAAACGGCTTACGCCCATAGCGTTTGCGAGATCCTCAAGAGAGAGCGGCTCGCGGTAGTGGGCTCCGAGATAAGCAAGGATTCTTGAAGAAAGGTCCGAGGTTGCGCCTTCGGTAATCGTAGCAAACCTAAGATTAGTGCATACGAGAGTGAAAACAAGATTCAACCAACTGATCGCAACATCATCATTGTCCTCGACTGCAAGTGAGGTGAGGGCGTAAGGAAGGTCACGCGGCACGTCGTGAGAGCGGAGGACCGGGGATGCGGGACGGGAGCCGTTGTATTTCTTCGTAGAAAACTCGATCAAATCAGTCTTGGCGTTTATGACGAAAACAGAGGTCTGATAAGTGTCAGGTATAACTGAGTGAAGTGTACTGGGCATTATGTATGCAAAATCACCCTTTTGAACGGTGTATTCAAGAGATCCGAGAGTCAGGGTTGCACTTCCATCCTCTACATATATCAATTCGGCAGAGGTGTGGAGGTGGGGAGGGATACGGATGCCGATGGCTTTTTGGATCTTGAGGGCTTCTGAGGGGTTTTCGATATACTGATTTATCATAATAGGCTATACCTCTTTTCTTGTAACATTAATTGTTGTCTATGTTCATTATAACACTTTTTTTGCTGATTGCAATACTTTTTTTCGCTATTTTTTGCGTATTAATAAATTTTTACAATTTTTTTGTGGGAACGTTAAGTATGAGGCGATATTATGTATTAACCACATCTATAAATGTACAAACGTGGATGAAGTCCTTTTTTAAAATTGGATAATATGCATTTTTTGTGGATATATATGCGATGAGTTTCCTTTAAATAAAAATGGTTTGACAAGATAAATGTATAAAAAAAGGCACTATAAAAGAGGTTTATATATAGAAAATAGATAAAATGTCAAGAAGATAAAAATATTTCGGGAAATCCCTTGACAAAAGAGAAAAAATATGTATAATAATACACGATATTTAATTGCATATTCGCAAAGGAGTTACTGTAATGGCACACAAGAAAATAAAAAAAGTAGTTTTGGCTTATTCCGGAGGCTTAGATACGTCTATAATTATTCCGTGGCTTAAGGAAAATTACGACAATTGTGAAATAATTGCTGTGTCCGGAGATGTAGGACAGGGAACCGAGCTTGACGGACTGGAAGAAAAGGCGATCAAGACCGGAGCATCCAAGCTCTATGTTATGGACTTGAAGAAGGAATATATTGAGGATTACATTTTCCCTTGCCTCAAGGCCGGGGCAGATTACGAGAGTTATCTTCTTGGCACCTCTCATGCCCGTCCCTGCATTGCAAAGGGATTGGTGGATATTGCACTTAAGGAAGGCGCTGATGCTATTTGTCACGGATGCACAGGAAAAGGTAATGACCAGGTTCGTTTCGAACTCACTATCAAGGCATTTGCTCCCAATATGAAGATCATTGCTCCCTGGCGTGAGTGGGATATCAAGTCCCGCGATGAGGAGATCGACTATGCTGAGGCACACAACATTCCCTTAAAGATAAGCAGAGAGACTAACTATTCCAAGGACAAAAACATATGGCATCTTTCCCACGAAGGAATGGATCTTGAGAATCCCGCAAATGAGCCTCAATACAACAAGGATGGTTTCCTTGAGCTGAGTGTTTCTCCCGAGAATGCCCCTGATTGCCCAACATATATAAAGGTACACTTCGAAAAAGGTATCCCTACTGCTATTGACGGCGTGGAGATGGGAGCTGTAGAGCTTGTTGAAAAACTCAATGCTATAGGTGGAGCAAACGGTATCGGACTTCTTGATCTGGTCGAGAACCGTCTGGTCGGAATGAAGAGTCGCGGAGTATATGAGACTCCCGGAGGAGCTATTCTTTACAAGGCGCATCAGGTTCTTGAAACAATCACCTTGGACAGAGATACCACTCACTATAAGCAGTTGGTTGCTCAGAAATACGGTGAGCTTGTTTATTTTGGTCAGTGGTTCACCCCGCTTCGTGAGGCACTGGATGCTTTTGTTGATAAAACTCAGGAGCATGTTACCGGTGACGTTACCCTCAAGCTTTATAAGGGTAATATGATCAACGCCGGTGTTACATCGCCCTATTCCCTGTACGATGACGAGGTTGCTTCCTTTGGCGACGATGGCGGAGTTTACAATCAGGCTGATTCTGCCGGATTTATTAATCTGTTCGGTCTGCCGATCAGTGTTCAGGCAAAGCTCAACGCAAAGTTTGACAAGTAAACAGCAAAAAAACGTTTTTAGGAGCTTTTATGAAATATATAGACGGCGGCGTTTGTGCCGCGAAAGGCTTTTCCGCAGGTGGAATACATTGCGGGATTCGTAAAAATAAGACAAAAAAGGATATTGCTCTGATTCTCAGTGAGAAGAAGTGCTCTGCGGCAGGTGTTTATACCACCAATCTGGTCAAGGGTGCCCCCATCACTGTTACAAAGAGAAACATCTCTGATGGTTATGCACAGGCTATTATCTGCAACAGCGGAAACGCAAATACCTGCAATGCAAACGGAGTTGAGATTGCAGAGGAGATGTGCAACCTGGTAGAGAGGTATACCGGTATTTCCGCCGCTGA
>JAFVTO010000008.1 GCA_017503165.1 Clostridia bacterium
GGGAGCCGGGGAAAGCGTGCTCGCGGGCGGAAGATACGATAAGCTGATCTCCCGTTTTGATACCGACATACCGGCAACCGGCTTCGGTGTAAATATGAGCACGGTCGTGGATACACTTATCAGGACAGGAAAGTCCGTATGTGAGAAAAATGCGCCTAAGGAAATAGTTTCATTTGAGGCAGGCTGTCTCGGAGTGGCGCTGGATTATTGCGCAACCAACCCCGATAGCGAGCTTTCTCCGTTTACAGGCGCAGAGGAAGCGCTTAAGTATGCCCGTGAAAACGGTATCGGAGCAGTCAGACATTTTGGCTACGCGGGAGAAACCGTGACAGCGGCAGGAAGCGAGGTATGATTTATGTTAAGACTTGCGCTTACTAAAGGAAGAATAGAAAAAAAGGCTTTGGAATATCTTGCCGAGGGCGGATACGACGTCAGTGAGCTTGACGAGGATAAGAAGGGCAGAAAGCTGCTTTTCCGCGTCGGTGAAGATATAGAGGTCGTGCTTGCGAAGGCTGCAGACGTTATCACCTACGTAGAACACGGCGTATGCGACGGAGGAATAGTTGGCGAGGATACACTCATGGAGGCAGAGGCGTCGGTTTACGAGCTTCTTGATCTGGGCTTTGGTGTTTGCCGATTTGCGCTTGCCGGACCTAAGGGAAAGAATTTTTACGACGGCTATTCACATAAGGTGATCGCATCCAAGTATCCAAATGTAACTAAGAATTATTTTAATGCCAGAGGCGTTGATGTAGAGGTAGTTAAAATAGACGGAAGCGTGGAGCTGGCGCCTATTCTCGGTCTTTCTGATGCTATCGTCGATATAGTTGAGACCGGTTCTACCCTCAAAGCAAACGGTCTTGAAGTCTATGAGGATGTAGCTCCTATTTCAGCGCGCTTTATCGCAAATACTGCTTCTGTAAAGATGAAGAAAAATGAGTTTGATTCGCTTCTCGGAAAGCTGAAAACAGTCGTTGCGGATCATCTGAAATAATAAGTGTAACTCCATAAAGAAGGATATAAAAATGAAACGTTATAACAGTGAAAACGCGGACGAGCTTCTGAGTCTTCTCAAAAAGCGCGCCGACAGCGGAAACGAGAATATCAACGGTATAGTTGCCGATGTGCTGCAGAACGTTCGTGAGAACGGCGATAGCGCACTGCGTGAATACAGCGAACGCTTTGACGGTGTAAAGCTGACTGAAATGTATATGAGCGAGGAGGATAAGGAAGCGGCTTGCGCTAAGGTTCCTGCCGAGCTGAAGGCTGCTATGGAAAGAGCGGCAAAGAATATTTTTGCATTCCACGAAAAGCAGAAGCAGCAGAGCTGGATAGATAACCGCGGAGACAAGATAATGGGGCAGAGAGTTCTTCCCCTGCGTAGGGTAGGACTGTACGTTCCCGGCGGAAGCGCGGCTTATCCCTCGTCGGTTCTTATGAACGCTATCCCTGCCAAGGTTGCGGGAGTCGAAAGTATCGTTATCGCAACGCCTCCTAAGGCGGAGGGTATCAATCCTGCGGTTGCTTACGCCGCTAAGCTGGCGGGAGTAGCGGACATACTGATCGTTGGCGGCGCGCAGGCAGTGGCGGCTCTTGCATACGGCACCGAAAGCGTGGAGGCGGTGGATAAGATAGTGGGACCGGGTAACATTTTCGTGGCAACCGCCAAGAGAATGGTTAACGGTACAGTGGACATAGATATGTTTGCGGGTCCAAGTGAAGTGCTTGTGATCGCTGACGGGCTGGCAGATCCTACATATGTTGCTGCGGATTTTATGAGCCAGGCGGAGCACGATCCTATAGCGGCATCAATTCTTATAACCGCCTCTTCCGAGCTTGCCGATAAGGTGGATGCCGAGCTGGAAAGACAGCTTGCCTATCTGTCCCGAGCGGAAATAATACGTCAGTCGCTGGATTCCTACGGAGCGATCGTGGTGGTTGAATCCTTGGACGAGGCGGCAAGGCTCTCTGACAAAATTGCACCGGAGCATCTGGAGCTGATGGTTGAGAATCCCTTTGAGATGTTGGGAAAGGTCAGAAATGCAGGCTCTGTATTTCTCGGGAAATATTCTCCGGAGCCCCTTGGGGATTACTACGCAGGTCCCAACCACGTTCTGCCTACCAACGGTACTGCGCGGTTTTCGTCAGCGCTTTCCGTTGACAGCTTTGTGAAAAAATCAAGCTTCCTTTATTATTCCAAGGAGGCTCTGCGGAACGCAGGAGATGACATAATCAGATTTGCAAGAGCTGAGGGACTTACCGCTCACGCAAATTCCATAGAGGTTCGTGTAAAGGGTGACGGCAATGAGTGAATATATACCTGAGCGGGTAAGGCTGATGTCGGAATACGTTCCCGACACCTCTTGCCCACGTGTCAAGCTGGATGCAAACGAGTCTCCGTATCCTATGCCCCAAGGCGCGGCTGAAGCAATTTCTAAGGCGATCTCCGATGAAATATGCGGTCTTAACCGATATCCGGATCCTGACATGAAGGAGCTGTACGCATCATATGCCGATTATATAGGCGTAGCTCCCGACAGAATTGTGGCGGGCGACGGTTCTGATGAGCTTATTAATCTGATAATAAACACATTTCTGTGTAGTGGCGGGAAAATTGCGCTTTGTCTTCCGGATTTTTCGATGTATAGGTTCTATTCCGAGCTTGCCGGAGTTGAAACCGTTGTATATTCAAAAAAGGACGGCATGGACATAGATTTCGATGAGCTGAGTGAAGCGGTTAAGCGCGAAAACGTGAAGCTGGTAATGTTCTCAAATCCCTGCAATCCGACGGGTGTGCTTGAAGCAAAGGAAAAGATACTGGAATTTGCCGGAAGAGTCAATGCGCTTGTGGTGGTTGACGAGGCTTATATGGAATTTGCGCGCGGCGACGGTCAAAGCGTTATAGGTGACATTGAGCGATTTGAAAACCTCATAGTTCTCAAAACCGTTTCCAAGATCGGTCTTGCGGGGCTTCGTTGTGGCTTTGCTATTTCCAATAAGCAGCTTATTACCGCGCTGAAAAAGACTAAGAGCCCATACAATATGAATACGGTAACCCAGTCTGCCGTTGCGGCGGCTATGCGTAACTTCGGCGGATTTGCCCGAAACATTGAGAGTATCCGTACAGAAACCGATTTTTTGTATGCACAGCTTTGCGCAGGCGCAGAAACGGATGGGGGATACTTCGTGCGTCCAAGTGACGCGAACTTTGTATGGGTGCGTTTCTCGGATAAGCAGAGGGCGGCTGCGGTGTGGAGATCGCTCAGAGAAAAGGGTATATCTGTCAGAATAATGGGCGGAAATCTCCGGGTTACTGCGGGGACACACCAGGAGTGCACCGAATTTGCACAGGAATTCAATCGCGCGGTAAGCGAAATATAAGAAAGGGGCTTCCTTATCATGTGAGAGGCTACGTTAGTAAGAAAAACCAAGGAAACTGATATTA
>JAFVTO010000108.1 GCA_017503165.1 Clostridia bacterium
CATTTTTTTTTTCTCCTTGTAAAAATAAATGTAGGATTGTAAGCTATGTTCTTGCAATACAAATCAATTGTATTATAGCAAATTTAATCTCGGTTGTCAAGAGAATTGGAGCCATATTTTGAGCTTGTTTCCGGTTTTTCACCCATTTCCAGTAGTTTCATCCCAACACCCTAATGTCGTATGGACAAAAGCCAGGCTCCCGCGCCCAAATAATCAATCCTCACTCAGATCTATCACCTGCGTACCGTCGGTCATGAGATAATGACGCTTGACACAGTGCATCGAGCTTATCCAACCGCGGGTAACCACTGTATTATAAATACCGGTATCATATCCGCCCTTGCCGTAGTTATCCCACAGCCATGAAGGTGTCGGCCACAGACAATATGTGGGGCGTATCGCCTCGTAACACTCCTTTTTGACTCCGTTCTGTCCGTGATGAGCCATCTGAAGGTAATCCGCGCACATAAGCTCGGGTGAAGTGATACGCATAAGCCGTTCTCCTCCCTCTTCTCCCAGATCGCCAAGGAACAAAATGCTTTTTCCGTTAGTCTCAAAGCGATACACAGTCGAGGAATTATTGATTGGATTATGCAGTATAGACTCGTCCGGAGTACAAAGCACGCGAACCGTTACATTGTCCCCGTCGAAGGAATAAACGTCTCCCTCCTTAACGGTGCATACATCAACACCTCTCTCAGACGTATATTTACGGAAAAGCGCCAGATATTTTTCCGATTTTATGTCTCCCTGCATAGGCTCTGCGCGGACAATAAAATCATCTGAAGGAAAAGCGCAATATATTTTATCCACTGTAATATCAGAGTATACAGAGAGCACCTTAAGAAGCGCTTCGAAATGATCATTGTGAAAATGAGTGATAAACCAACCGTTCACATGTCCTCCCAAAGCCGCAATATACTCCTGCAGATACGGCGCCTCCGAGCCAAATCCGCCATCCACCACCAAAAGCTCTTCTCCGCTCTCCAGAATAAACGACGTATTGATAGTATCGGTCACGGATTTCAAAAAATGAAGCCTTGACATACTGTAACCATCCTTCTTCCATGATTTCTTTTTTCTTGCCCCATATGGGTGTATCACGATTATAGCATGTTTGAACAACGGTGTCAACACGAAATCACTATTTTTGATTTTTTGCCTGAAAAACTCAAACCCATTAGTTTCCTTTGAGTTCAAAAAAACACACAACTACTGCTTTACAAACCGCCGGTAATGTGATATAATAGACTCGACCACCCTTAAAAACGAGGTTTAGATATGTACGAGCTTATAAAACTTACTGAAAACGACTATTTCATCCAATGCCCCGCCAAAATAGGCTTAGTCAGGCTTAACAGCGAAGAGGTATGTCTCATCGACAGCGGAAACGATAAGGATGCCGGAAAAAAGGCTCTTCAGATCATCACAAGCAACGGCTGGACCCTCTCCGCTATATACAACACACATTCCCACGCAGACCATATTGGCGGCAACAAATTTCTTCAGTCCAAAACAAATTGCAGAATATTCGCCCGAGGTGCGGAGGTGGATTTCACACGTCATCCGATTCTCGAGCCCTCGCTACTTTACGGAGGCTATCCGCATAAGGAGTTGAAGCATAAATTTCTGCTTGCAGCCGAAAGCAATGCCGAAGAAATAGATACCACCGCTCTTCCAAGCGGTATGACTACCGTACCGCTGCAGGGACACTCTATTGACATGATCGGATTCCGTACAGCCGATGATACCGTATACCTTGCCGACTGTCTTTCAAGCAAACAGACCTTGGATAAATACGGAATAGGATACATTTACGATGTGGGGGAATATCTTGAAACCCTCCAAAGAGTCCGTAATATGCAGGCGCGGATATTTGTGCCATCCCACACCGAGCCGACGGAAAACATTGCTCCTCTCGCCGAATATAATATAGCCAAGGTAAATGAGATCTCAGAAAAAATCCTTTCTATCTGCGCTTCACCCACTTCATTCGAGGATATACTGAGTAAGCTTTTTGACTGCTATTCCATGACTATGACGGTTCAGCAGTATGCTCTGGTAGGCAGCACAGTCCGATCCTACATCGCCTATCTCGGCAACGCCGAGCTTCTGAACGTCCATATTCTGAACAACACCATGCTCTGGCAAAGAGCATAACCTTTTTAAACGGATAAATCACAGAGGCTGATACTCAAAAAACACCGTTTTTGCGCCGTATTCTGATGCAAAAACGGTGTTTTATATTCCGAATTTTTTACACTATATATACAGCAGCGGTGCTGTCACCGAAAACCTTCCGTACCACATCCGGCACGCTGCCGTCAAGCCTGAGTATCTCCGGCTCTTTTACCTCATTCCCACCGTACTGCCCTATCATTCCTCCGTTGTATTGGATATACATATTGTACATCATCTCCGGGCAGCTCTCCTGCTTTTGGGCAACCAGGTGGAGCATTCTGTATGCCGCGCGGTCAAACACGTTATTAAAAATCCTGTAATTCCTTGCAGCATTGGTATAGCTCCAGCCCTTTATATGGGCGGGAGTATCGGTATTATGCCTTTGCTGTCCCCAACCAAATCCGGAAAAACGGAGAATATTACCGCTCATTTCTATATTCTCCATGTAGCTTTCCCGGTCACCGTTGTTCATTTCCAGGAAATACTCAATTGAATAAACGCAGTATTCAACCAGATTGTTTCTGTATGCTATGTTACGCATAAAGCGGGGTTTGCCGTTGGTGGTCACCTGGTGGGTAATACCGGCGTCATACACTTGATATATATAGCAATCCGAAACAGTATAGCCGTCGCACCCACCGTATATCTCAACTCCGTTACCAAAGCGCGTTACCGTCCCTCTGCCACCCTGCGGATAATTGGGATCTGTTCCCAAATAATGCTGTATAGTACCGCCTACCCAGCCAATCTCGCAGTTGGTCACCTTTAACCCTTTTACGCATTCGCCACCTGCCGCCACTGCGTGCAGACCGATATATTTCATGCAGATATTGTCTATATGCACGTCGCTATTAGAGCCCACTCTGAACATAGCGCGTCTGGGAAGTGCCTCAATGGAATCGAACACCTCGCCCGGATTGCCTCTGTCGCATCGAAGATAGAGTGTTCCGAGGCTTTTTTCTCCCATTTCAGGAATAGGAAAGCTTTCTCCCTTTGAAGGAACGGTAGTCAGTATGTCCTCGAAATACCAGTATATATCCAGATCCCGAACCATCTCATCCTTCATTGTAAAGAGCTTACTCTCGTCGTTTCTGCAAACAAATTTTCCGTTTATATAAGATGGAATAAGCTTTATTGAATGCCCCAAACCGTGATTGAACACCAGGGTTCCGGTATCAAGTATCGGTTCTGTCATGCGCCATATATTATGCTCCGCATCCGCGAGAGTCCAAAGCTTTGGATCCGCAAGGCATTTATCCCAACCGTAAAGCTTAGGCTTTTCGCCGTAACCGTACGCGCCGTAGGTAATCCCCGGTTTGGTAAGCACCGCGCCTCTGAACGTGTGCCCACGACGGAAAAGAACACCGTCTCCCTCTTCAAGTGGCGCGTTGGAAACCTTATTCAGTGTTTTCCATGGGCTATCCTGGCTGAGACCGTCATTTTCGTCACTTCCGTTGTTGCTTACGTAATATGTCTTCCCCTTGATCGCAAGACTGTCTGGTGAGCTGAGTATGGCGACCTTACGGCACTCTGACAGTTCTTCCACCTCGTACAAAAACTCTTTAGTTGCTACCTCCATTTCAAGGCACCTTTCCTTTCAGTTTTGAATATCTGTCATTTTTCCAAGAACACGCCTGAAAACAAAGAAAAAGATAACTGTACAGGTAATTGCCGCTACCCCATCGGCAATTGGCTCTGCAAGGTACACACCGTACACCTGCGGCGTAACAAAACGGGGCAATATGATCGCCAAGGGAATAAGGAGTATCATCTTCCTCAGCATTGCAATAAACAGTGATATTCCCGCCTGACCGAGAGCCACAAACGTATTCTGGCATGCTCTCTGCAATCCGAATATAAGCATCCCCGCAAGGAACATAGGCATTATTTTGCCTACTGTATCTATAAGCTCAGGGTCGGAAGCGAAAACCGCTGCAACTGCTCGCGGGAATAACACCATTGCAAGAATCAAGACGAAATTGAAGGTAAACATGACCGCAAGTGAGATCCCAAAAGCTTCCTTAACTCTCTTTTTATTACCTGCGCCGAAATTGTAACTGATTATCGGCGTAACTCCCTGGGTAAAGCCGCTGAGCGGAACACCTACTATCTGCATAGAGGACTGCATTACCGTAAGAGCCGAAACGTATATATCTCCTCCATACTTCTGCAAGCCTCCGTTCAGCACAAAGCCGACAAAGCTTTCCGTGGATGCCATAACAAAGGGCGCGATACCGAGAGAAAGGATGCTGACGATGATCCTACGGTCCGGCATCATAAGCGACGGGCGTATACGAAGTGTTGCTTTTTTTGAAAAAAGGAATGACAGGATCCATGCGGCGCTGACAAGCTGAGCAATGACCGTAGCCAACGCAGCTCCTGCAACTCCCATGCCGAACCCAAAGATAAACACGGGATCAAGAGCTATATTGACGACCGCTCCGATAAGCACCGACATCATTGCGATCCCCGAGCGCCCCTGGGCGGTAATAAAAGTATTGAGCCCAACCGATATCTGCACAAACAATGTTCCGACCAGGTATATATCCAGATACTGCATAGCATATCCGATAGTATCCTCCGAGGCACCGATAAGCTTCAGTAACGGAGTTTTCACCGCGTATGTGACGGCAACACACAAAACAGAAAAGAATATCAGCATGGAAAATCCGTTTGAAAGTATCTTCTCAGCTCTTTCCCTGTCACCTTTTCCGAGTGCTATTGCAGCCCTTGGCGCGCCTCCGCCGGAAACGAATTGCGCAAATGCGGAAATCAGTATAATTATAGATCCGGTAAGCCCGATACCCGCCAGGGCATCGCTTCCGATCTCCGGAATATGACCGATATAAATACGGTCGACAATACTGTAAAGCAGATTTATAAGCTGTGCCACTATCGTCGGTATTGACATGGAAAAGATCAGCGGCAGCATCTTTTCCGAGGCAAGTCTTTCTTCGCTTTTCATTCCACTGTTTATCCAATCAGCTTTTTCACTATATGCTTTAAGGTCTTTTCCTCGGTCTTTTTAACAAAAGGCTCATAAAGATCGAAATTGCTGAACGTTCCCCCACTCTCAGAGGACCAACCGATGAGCCATTTATTTTTCAGCTCGTCGCCTATGTTATCGCTGTCAGAGCGATAGCGGAAAACGTAATACGTATCCTTCTTTACTCTTCTGCAACCGAGGTATTCTATCTCATCCGGCTCCTTGTTAAGCTCCGTCGGATAAACAAGCCATCTGACCAAGTCACTCTTAGCAAGATATTCGGGGGTGGAGCACTCCTCGGGGAAAAGCTGCTCCAACCCGGCTGTCTTCAGAGAGTTGTATACGTTACATGCAACGGGAAGCTGCTTTGCCAGAGTCTCAATTACATCCGCCGGCACCGATTTCCCATTTTTCACCAATGTATCCACAGCATACGCATTCACGGTACTGTTCCCGAGCTTCAGCACCTCGTAAAGCTGACTCACGGTCTTATCCGTAATAAAGTCTCTGCATACGTCGACGAGTATCTCCAGATTTCCCATTGAGTCCTCATCCAAGGCATTTCCCTTGCTCAAATAACGGGCAAGTTCTCCATCCAGATAATCCGCCATCAATATCCGTGCTTCATCACTCAGCTTCCGTATCCCACTTCTAAAATGAAGAATTCCGCCGTACAGAACCCCTCTGTGGTATTCCTCTTCAATTTTTGATACTTCGTTCAAGACCTCAAGAAGGTCCTCTCGTTCAATGCGCTCCTTCTGAAACATACCGCTTATCGCATTTTCGAGAAACCTTTCGGAATCTCCCAAAAGCAGTAGCTCCCGAAGCTTTATCTGATCTTCCTCCGTAACATTTCCTGATGAACGAACGGTAAGGCTTAGTATTCCTATAACGTTCTCCGCATAGTTGAGATAACCTGTCTTTTTCTTATAGGTAGGCTCTTCCCTGATAAGCAATATCAGCTTGTCTATCTCAGATAGTGCGTACTGCACCGCCGCTTCCGCATCATAGCCTTTAAGCTTCACCTTTCCGCTCTCAAGCAGCTTCAGCAGATACGCTGACATCTGTGTTTTGGAGTTAAAATCCTTCTCCACCTTTATTCTGACAAGGAACTCTTCAATTCCGGTAATAGTTTTTTCCATTTTTTCAATCCTTTCTCATTTGGCTGACAGATGCCTGTGGATGGTGGCTGGCATAGCAGAAATCGACAGCTCATTCTGGATGCCACTTGCCCCGAAAAACATAAGCTATACTTTTAAAATGATCATTTTTCAAACATAAATAAGACAATAATTGTTAATTCAAACTGATTAAATAATCCCCTGTTGCGGCATTGAGTCTCTTTTTACCTCTCACAGAATATCCAAGCGGAGCCACAAGCTCGCATTCCAGTCCTTCGGGAATTTCGAGGCTAAGCAGTATTTCACCGTTATCAAGACGCTTCCACTCACTTCTTATCCTTCCGCACAAAGAGTGATGATATCCCTCGACAAAGCTCATTTCCTTCGGGAATACCGGAGCTATCTGTGCAGTTTTTGCCCCTTTGAGAGCAGGATTGATCCGTATTCCTGCAAAATACTCGATCATAAGAGCAGATATATCTCCCCAGAAATGGTGATTAAGGGAGCAGTACGGTGGCGAAAGCTGTTCTCCCAGCGCAGTCAGTCCATCTCTTATCATGCAGCCGTAGGATGGCTCATCAGACCTTGTTATCATCTTAATTGCAAGATCCTCGTACCCATTATCGCATAGGACCCGGAAGATCACCCGTCCTCCAAGCACACCCGTTCCAATGTGATCGTCTTTGTCGTGTATGTATCGAACAAGAGTTTCAAGAGCCCGCGCCTTTTCTTCATCACTGTCGCAGAGACCGTAGAATATCGCCATTGCCTGAACCGACTGATGAGCCCCCTTGAAGCGCATCTCCACCTTGTCCTCAAGCAAATGCTCTCTTATGTTCCTTCTGATTTTTTCCGCGAAAGCTCTGCAGTAATCAGCCTCCGCGTCCTCGCCCAAACGGCCGTACAGATAAGCCGCCTTGACCGCCAGATCGTAAGAAATAACACTGTCCGTAAAGATCAATGGCGCATTGTAGTCTTTAATAGCAGGGCACCAGTCTCCAAGCCCTATTTCAAGAAGTCCGTTCTGATCCATCCTCGTGCTGAGATAGTGGAAATATCTTAGCATAGCACCGGATGCCTCTTTGGCACATCTGAGATCATCGCGGAGCACTGCTGTAAAGTACGGCAGATATATCAGCACGCTATCCCACGCAGGTCCGTTGCCCCAATGGAAGCCCCACCCTCCCGTAGGTACAATACCCGGAAGTGCGCCGCGGTTATCCATTGCGCGGCATATACACTTTTCCCACATGTAGTAATTGTCCTCAGGCTCGAAATTCATCAATGCCTGCTCAGCAGAAAGAGCGGCATCTGCAGTCCATCCGTTTTTCTCACGGTGAGGACAGTCGGTGGGAAAATGAAAGAAATTAGCACAGGTAGCCCGTCTTGTCATCTCCTGCAAGGTATTCAGAATCTCATCGGAGCATCTGAAGTCACCTCTGTTACCAAGCTCAGTATTCATCACCTCGTAGGTAAGAAGCTCAGGCGTTGCCTGCTCCTCGGTAATACCGCTGACCTTTGCGTATCTGAAGCCGTAATAAGTAAATGACGGGATATATTCTTCAAGATCGCCCCCGTGACAAATGTATTCAGTTCGTTGAATATATGCAGGATGTCCGCTCTCCGCCGCAGATGAGAAAATAATATTTTCCTGAGTAAATTTACCGTTCTTTATCAATTCGCCGTGATCGATCACGATATGCTGACCGTAGCTACCGTTAATACGGAGTCTGGTAAGCCCGGCGCAGTTTTCTCCGAAATCATAAACGTATGCATCATCTTCTTTGGTAATAGAAATGGGAGCAATATCCCTCACCTTGACTATCGGTCTGATCTCCGTAAACATACACTCTCCCGCATCGGCATTAACGGGGATAGCAGGAGTCCAATCGGAAACATCGCAGCCCGGCTTGTTCCAATTTGGGATTTCCCTTCTCGCATCGTATTTTTCTCCCATTCTCAGACCGTCGAAGTAGATAGGAGAAGGATGACACATGACCTTTTCATCCGCTTCAATTACCTTTTTATCTCCGTCCAGTGTCATTTCCAAAGCAAATGCAAGCTTGGGCGCAGAAATGAAGTTTGCCTTTTCAAAGCTCCATACAAAGCCGTCAAAGCCGTTCTGCATTCCGTTTCCAAGCATAAAGGCTATAACGTTCTCACCGTAGGTAAGCAATTCGGTAATATCGTAGGTATCATACGGAATCAGCTGATCCGGATTTACGATGTAAGGCGCAAGAAAGCTCTTGGTTATGTGCTTTCCGTTGATAAATATTTTATAAAACCCAAGACCGCAAACAGTAATTTCCGCCTTTTGAGGCAAACGGGATAGCACGAAATCACGCCGCAGATAAGGGGCAGGCACGTTTCGTTCAGTGCTTGTCTTTTCAAGTGTTGCGGAAACAAAGCGCGTTGAAAAAAGCATGGAAGCAGCCTCCTGTCTCTATAGTTTTTCATTACATGTATTATACCACACCGTCTCGGTTTAGTCAATAATATTCGAAAAAGTAATAAAGAAGTAATTAAAAATAATGCTTTTCAAAAAACGGGCTATCTCAAATGTCGTTAAAAAGGCATGAGAGACAACCCATTGTATTCCTGAAAAATCCCCCGCGACGAGAGGTTACATACACGCGGGGACGCAAGTAACCTGCCGGCGCGGGGGATCATTCATCTCTCAACAAGCGAGGGATCGAAGGCGCAAGGTTCATCAGGTATTCTGTAAATATGTGCTCCTTTTCTTCCAAAACATCCATTCTCTGATACGCCCCAAAAAAGTACATTCCCGTTATTGGTAACAAGCGACAAAGAGCTATCACTGGCGTATATATATTTTGCGTTGGTATGTAGTTCTTCTGATTGATACGAATCAGACGATAAAAAATCATCTCCGTAGTATAATACTCTACCGGTTTCTGACAATATTCCGACGCCATTATGCGTAGCAACTATCTGAGTTGCTTTTGTATCATTATTGATCCTCTTGGGATAGGGATATTCGTGTAATTTTACGTATGCATTTCCATCAAGATCAATATATCCAAAACAGAGGGTTTCTTCAGAATATCTGGAGGGAGAACAAGAAAACGCCTCAACGTTTTGAGCGAGTAACTCAGGCTGTTCCCCGGCTTTAAGTGGACTAAAATCTTTCCATCGATATAACTGACCGTCATTCGTTAAGACACATACAGAATTAGCGCCTTTATATTGAATATCCTTCACATCACTCATTATAAGTGTTTTGTCTTGGGGATTTGATATATCCAAAAGATATAATTCATCCGATGTAGTCAGAAAACAAACAGTTTTATAGGATGCTGTTGCTTTTCGACAATTGTCTGCAATGGGGGTTGGTGTTAGATATTCCTTTTGAGTGCCGAAGTAATAGAGTTGATTTGATGCATCTATAATAATTCCTCCAATATTGGTTAAAGAAGCATATATTGCCGAATTATTGAAAATCAAAGTCGATCGATAATTCTTATAACCTATTAATTGTTTGGAATTTAATCCCAATCCGCTCGGCCCTTCCTCATAATATTCACCCATAATGTAAACTGAACCGTCCTCGGTCATAATACAGGTTCTGGATCCCAACACCGAAATCGAAACAACATCGGAATTACCGTCAAAAATCTCCAATTGGCTATTATAATATGACACTGTTGCGACGCGTATAATGATAAAGATAGTCAGTATACATATTAGTACCGCAAGTACCGCTTTTGTCATCTTCTTCATCTTAGCCACCTGTTCTTTCTGATTTGTTAAATACTCTTTTAATCAAAGTGCCCCAAGTTTCCTCTACATTCAAATCAGCAGTCATACTATTTTCGAATATGTCCTTAGTGTAATAATGTACTTTGTATTCCCACTTTATGTGAGAGATACTCATTAGTTTCACTTCCATGTCGCTTATATCAGACGATGCTTCTATTGAGCATAGATATAACAATTCTGCATAGTAGTCGAGTGCTTTTCCCGTGAGTTGATTTTGCGAGTATCGCAAATCAATCGAGGCATCTACTACAAAATATCTCTTGCCTGACGTGTTTTGATCTGAGTCTATGTCACGTTCTTTGGGGAAGATTTTAGTATTACCCAATGCAACAAGAGCTTTTCTATATTCTATATAGTCTTGATAGGAGTTTATTTCCACCAAGAAATCCTCGCATTTATGCCTTGGATGAGCTCTTTCAAACAAACAATGACACGCATCCCCCGTCGGATCCACATACATAACCGGATTATTGGAGCAATATGCGTACATATTGTATCCGACAAGGACACCGTTGGCATTTACATATCCATCCGCACTGATAAACCTACCTGTTTCGGGATCATAATACCTTGATTGGAGATAATATAACCCTAATTCATAATCGTAGATATAACCTCTATATCCGTACAATGAAGCAATGAGGAATTCCAAGGTGCAAACTGTGGAATTTACCACGTTTGTAGTGAAATTACCCCAGGCATCGTAGGTGAAG
>JAFVTO010000009.1 GCA_017503165.1 Clostridia bacterium
CATATAATCATGCTCTTCACCAACGCAAAGCCCATTGCGTTACAGGCAAGAGCAGAACAATCTTCATATCCCGAGAACGCGCCCCATGACATAGTATCACTTTTAAATATATATGAAGGGAATGCTGAGGAAGAGGCTCCGTTTTATTCCCGCAAGTCAGGCAGAATGCTGATCTTCTCCGATGGGCTTGGAGATGACGAGTCTCTGATCGCTTCAACGCATGGCACGTTTATCAGCAGTATACATTCAGTAGGTCAGCATGATTTTCAGCAGCAGCTTTACGACTGCATAAAATGCTTGCTTCCCGCTCTTTGAGACCAAAAGGGCGATATAAAACCATGCTTTACATCTGCAAGGCGTTCAGCCTTGAAAAAGAGAAAAAGCATTACACCCAAAGCACAGTAGATCGGCTCCGGGCAGTATAAGTTACGATGAAACACTCAAAGCAGCTACCCAAGTCCGACTTGAAATATAGGTAATCTCCAAACAGAAAGCCAAAAGAAAAGAACTATGAAAGGAATGATTCAATATGTCTATAGAACAGATCACCGCGGATACCGAAGAGCTCAACGAAAAAAGCGTTGACGTAAATGACCGCAAATCCGAGGAAACTCCTGCAGAGGCAAAAAACAATAATGCCGCAAAGGCTCCCGACACCGAGATCGGCGAGCAGGTAAAAGAAGACGGGGCTCAAAAGGAAGAAACGGACAGTGACGAGGAGATTCCGGAAATCCCGGATAACAGAAATTACGTTTTCTATGATGAAAGGGTTGCTCCCAACGGAAATCACACCGGCGAGGATGCTATCCCCTTCGCATCAGACAGTCTGCTGATAGTTGCAGACGGTCTGGGGGGTGCCGGAGGCTTCGTTCACAAAAACGTAAACGACCTGCTTTTCGACCCGAACAAGCTGGATGATATCTTTCATTTCAACGGAGACAAGGAATCCTTAGCATATGCCAAGCATATGTTCAGCGAATTCTACCGTCCCCAGACTCCCGTAAACGGAAACGATTTCCCATACCCCACCCTTCCCAAGCTGCCACTCAAGGAATATAAGAAATCGGATGCCGAAAGAATTGCATTTTTCAAGGGGATCAAAAAGAGTGGATATTACGGCTCCCACCTTGTTGCGGTTCTTATGAAAAAGTACTTTACCGCCGAAAAGATAGCTGAATGCTTCAAGACGGTAAACGGTGCTCCCGATACGGATGCGGAAACCGATAAGCTCGGAAAGGAATTCACCTCATATATAAGAGATGAGATGAATAGGATCCACAACGAAGCCGACCTCAACAAGGATGCTCTCCCCACCAACCAGCACATCTATCTACCCACCACCCTTGCATCCGCGCTGGTCAACGAGCCTGAAGGAGAAAGCTACACTGAGCTGATCCTGTTCTACGCAGGTGACTCGCGAGTATACTGCTTTACAGAGGCAAACGGCTTCCAGCAGGTAACCGCCGACGATGAATCCGAGCAAACGGCACTCATGACCAACAAGATCACCATAAGTGACGAGAACTTCTATATAAACTGCAGATACGTTCGCATTCCTAAGCCATGCGCGATCTTCGCCGCTTCGGACGGTCTTTTCGACATGATGGGTGAGAATATTGATTTTGAATTCTATATGCTCTCCATTCTCAAATCCGCAAGCTCCTTCGAGGAATACGGAAGGATACTCAGCGAAAACTATTTCCGTGTTGCCCGTCCGGACGACAGCTGTTCCATAGCGCTCCATCTTTCCGAGACCGACTTTGATCAGATAAAGAAGGTCGGAGAAAAGAAGCTGAACCAGCTGTTAGCAGAATATCAGGACGATGAAAAAGACGGCGTTAAATACATCTTCACAGAAAACTATACAGATGGTTACAGATCTATTGAGGATCACATAGACATCATGTTCCGCCGTGCCTGCAACGACGAAAGCATATACGCGGGCTTCCGCAAGAAAGCCGAGGAAACCTATGCCGATACCGGCGAAAAGGTGGAGCAGGTCAAGGCGCAGGTAAAACGTGAACGCGAGGAAAAGGAAGCAGATCTCGCGAAAAAGAAATCCTCTATCAGCGATATTTACAGAAAGTATTGGAGTTTTGATGACTCGTATTACAGACTTCGCCATGAGCTCCTGGAAACCATTTCCGAGCTTAAAGATAAAAGAGCACGCCTTCTTAACGGCGTTTGGGAGCATCTCAGCAGCATCCCCGACGAGATCAGAAACTCTCTCAACTCCCTCGATGCGCTCACGGAAAAATTCAACGCAGAGATCCGTAAGATAAAAAACTTCGAAGCGCTCACTTTGTCCGAGGATACAGAGAAGGAAGTAAAAGCTATCTCAAGGGAAATAAACGATGAGCTGGAGAATATGCGCAAGGAGCTCCGCAAGCTGTTCGAAACAAAAAGGAGCAGCATACTTCCCTTTATAAAGGGTGATTCCCAGCTCACTAAGCTGAACAAGGAGATCACTGAAAGAGAGAATGAGATCGAGGGAGATCTTAAGGATAGATTTGACGCAATGATCGCTTCCTCAGAGTCAGCGGCAGAAGAAAAGCCGGAGAAGTTTCTTGCGGCTTTAAACTCCCTGATCGCAAGCAATAATATATCCGAGCTGCTTTCCAATGTTCCTTCCGAGCTGTGCGACGACGACCTTAATAACATCCGTGAGGCTATTTCAATGTATCACCAGGCAGAGGATGAGCTCAAAGCCTTCATTGAAGAAAATGAAAATATTACGAAGAGAGTAATAGATGAATGCATTGAAGAGCACAGCAGAGAGCTTATGATGATGTATATAGAAGGCAATAAAGCATTCCTTGCCGGTTATATTTCCGAAAACGCCAAGTTGGCAAATGTTCTGAAGAGATACCCCCAGTGGGCACAGGGAAATGACAGCATCTCGCCTGAGGAAAGATTTATTGACATCGTTAACAATTACCACAAGCGCCAGAAGCTTTATGAAAAATACGACAGCACATATAATGCTTTGATAAAACCAAGACAGGAGGAGAACAAGTAATGCCCGGTTGGTCCCCATATCGCAGAGAAGAGCAAATAGTGCTATGCGATAACGACAGCTTTAAAATAGTTCTTCTTGACAACCGTTGTAAGCGTATCTACTACAAAAGAGAAGAGCGCACGGAGCGTGACCTTTCGCTGATGGAAGATCGCTTAAAGGAGATACAGAACGAAAAAATCAGATTTATACTGGGAGAGAGACTGGACCTGTATGAAGAGACACTCTTCAAATTCGATCTTTGGGAGCGTCGGCTCGACAGCTTCCAGCTCACTGACAGAAATGAGTTTTTGATAAACCTGATCGATGCGTTCCTGGCACTGAAAAAAGAAGGTATCATCTTTACCGGCATATCTCCGGACACCGTAATGTGCGGATACGGAAACAAGGTCTATTTCACCGATCCGAGGGCTATGTCCTTCAAATCATCCGTAACCGCCTCTCCGAGAGATCCGTGGTCACTCATTGGGGCAACTGCCGCACCGAAGCCCGGTTACCCAACAATGTTCACCAATCTCGCTCTCCTCATATATTACTACTGTACCGGAAACCGCAAGAATAGGGATAGCATTATCCGTAATGAATTCCCGGAAATATATGATGACGATCTGCTCAGAATGCTCTTAGCTCTGACGCGCTATTCAGCGGAATCCCGTTATACGCTTGAAGCGGTATGCGACGATCTGAAGAATTTTTTCCGTACAGCCGGAATCGTTGCCAATCTACCGCTGAGCGACTTGTATTTGAGAGTGGTCATGCCATCAGTTCCCGCAGACAAGGAGCTTCCTCAGAAAAAGCCCAGAGAGGCTTTGAAAAACATGCTCTTTGAATTAAGCAGAGGCGAAGCATTTAAAAAGGCTCTGATCCCGGTGGTTTGCGGCAATGAATATAAGAAGATCGCGGACACTGTAAAATCCCCTGCCAAGCCGGATATCGGGAAATACGGAGAAGAATTCAAGCTCGCTTCAGATTCCTGCAGCGAGAATATATTGAGCGTAGTCGACGAATTGACCTCTCTTTCAAACGGTGACCTCAACGAAGAGACCTTAGACAAGCTAAGTAATGCAGGAAACGACGTGGATAGAAAGCTCGAGGCTCTTTGCGACAAATATCGCATTATCACAAACGCATTGATGGAGGAAATAGCCGGCTCCCGCACGAAATCCACGGATCCGCTGACCTTCTTGTACCACGCCATGAAGTCTCAGAAGCTGGAAGAGTACCAGAACATGCTGCTTGAATACGGGCTCTCAGAAAGCTACAAGTCTCTTTGGCTTACAGTCAAAAACTGCAAGGATACCTTTGAAAAGAGCGATGTTCTTATAGACAGATTCATAGCCTTCTGCCTGGATGATACCAAGAGAAAGGATACAGAGGAGCTGAAGGAGCTGTTCCGAGCGCTTTCGGCAGCAGTTCCGAAAACACCTGATACCCCACCGGTTGAAGCAGTCGTAACTTTTATAAAGGAAAACGGCTGATATATTTTCCACCGCGCTGAACATTTATTTACAAAAAACCCAAAATAAGACGTAACGTACGGGGAATGAGTTTGAAATGCTCATGTTATTTCAAACTCCGACTCTGTGAATTTCGCGTCGAAGACGACACGAAATTCACAAAGTCCGATTTCCCCAAAAAGAAAGGAACGGTTAAACAAAATGAGCGAATCAATTGAACCAATACGCGGTTATGCCATAGAAGGTGACTGGCACCAGGCAAACGAAGGACACTGGGCGCACGCGTGTAAGGATGGCAAGGATTACTTCCTTAAGCAATACACCAACGTTGCCGTCGAGCCGGACAGAAGCAAGATCGGCGTTGTATTCAACGAAGCGACCTACAACCTGAGAAAGGAAGAGTTCGATCTGTTCAAAAGAAGAAAAGATCGCCTCAACAGCTCGCTCCGCAGAATAGCAGGCTTCGGCGGAAACATAGTAATCCCGCTTGATGCCTTCGTTCATGACCATTACTACACCGAGGTAAGTAACTTTTATCCCGATATGCTTTCGGAAGAGGAGATAATCGCCCTTCCATTTGAGCAGAAGCAGCTGCTCATGGTCACCATGACCGATACCCTCTCCGCAGTTCACAACATAGGCATAGTTCACAGCGATGTCAAGGGAACAAACGTTATCTGTACCAAGAACGCGCTGGGCAAATACGTTCTAAAGCTTATCGACTTCGGTGCTTCATACTTTGTAGACGACAGACCCGTCGACTCCAAGGAGTATTCCGGTGACCCCACCTATGCTTCTCCCGAGCTGGGAATGGTATGGATGTGCGAGGATGCAGAGGTAGATCCCACAGAGTACATAGCAAAGCTTACTCAGAAGTCGGATATCTTCTCTCTCGGTATTCTTTTCCACTTCTTCCTCACCGGTGAAAGGCCGATACCCACGGACATAGATCTGAGCGCGGAGTTCCCCGGAAGAGATACTAATGTTATCTATCCCTTTGAGGTAATACTCCATGAGGGCAAGCTTGGTATAAGCTCTGCGATAACCGATCCTAAATACAAGGAAATTATCCCGAAGATGCTGGATGCCGATCCCGACAAGCGCCCCAGCGCAGGAGAGGTTCTCAGATGCATAAGAGGCATGGCGACTCCCGCTCCCGCTGCTCCCGCAGGCGCAGGCGCGCGTCCTTCGCCCGCTGCAACTCCACGTCCCGCACCCGCACCCACACCCGCGCCGCGTCCCGTATCGGTCGAGGTGGATGACCCCAGACCCGAGGATGCAATCGCATGGGTTGATAATATAAAGGCACTCATGAGCGAAAAGGGCTACACCAAGCTTAAGAGGGATCGCAACTTCCTCGGTGCAAACAGTTATACCTTCGTTACCACCACCGGCTCCAAGATCATGCTTTCCAAGGAAAACATGGTAGATAAGGGCTTTGCGGTAGCCGTAGCTCCCGACACCTCGGATTACGGAGACACGGACGATATTCTCAGAGCAGAAGACAAGGCTCTCTACAAGGTAAATACCGAATACCTCAGAGCTCACAATATAGTAATCAGACCTATGGAAAAGACCAACGCAGCGCTTGGAAGAACGGTTGTGGGATATGAGCTTATGAATACCGTCACCAACGTAAAGAATTTCACGGCGGTAGCGACCATGGTGCTTACCAAATATCTGCTCAGAAAATAATGATCACCCGGGATATGGGCGCAGACACAGTGCCTGCGCCTATTCCCAAACCAACGGAGACAGTAGTCGCTGTTAAAGTTACCGAACTCCTATTTAACCGAACCCATAGGTGAAATATGTTTTTCACCGGAGCCGCCAAGTGCTCCTATGCGAAACAGGAAAGGCATGATTTGAGATGAGCGAAGCAATACACGGATATGAAACAACAGAAGAATGGCATCAGGCAAACGAGGGCAGGTGGATGCGCGTCGTAAAGAACGGCAAAAGCTACTTCCTCAAGCAGTACACGAATATAGCGGTAGAGCCTGACAAGTCCAAGATAGGCACTGTTTTCTCCCAGACGGTGTATGATAAAAAGCTCGAAGAATTCAACCTTTTCCAAGAAAAGAAAGCACAGATGAACCGCAGTCTCAAAAGCATTGCAGGTTCTGGCGGAAATATAGTAATTCCCCTTGATTCCTTTGTTCACGACCATTATTATACCGAGATCAGTGATTTTTACTCGTCGCCTCTTTCCCCGGAAGAGATAGTTGCTCTTGCTCCGGAGCAGAAGCAGACTCTGATGCGCACCCTTACCTCTACCCTGAAGGCTATACACAGATTAAAAATAGTCCACGGAGATATTAAGGACACAAATGTTATCTGCACCAAGAACGCCATCGGAAAATACGTTCTCAAGCTGATAGATTTCGGAGCATCTTTTTTTGTAAACGAAAAATCACTCAACCCGGAGGACTATTCGGGAGACCCCTGCTATGCATCCCCCGAGCTTGGACTTGTATGGATGTCAGAGGATGCAGAGACAGATCCTACCGAATATATAGAGAAGCTCTCGGAAAAGACCGATATTTTTTCATTTGGTCTGCTCCTTCATTTTTTCCTCACCGGAAAAAGACCTCTTTATACCAATATAGACCTTGAGGCGGAATTTCCGGGAAAGGACCCCGCTGTAATTTATCCGTTTGAGGTACTTCTTCAAAACGGAAAGCTGGAGCTTTCACCGGAGATAACCGATCCGCGCTATCTTGAGATACTCCCCCGTATGCTTGATGCGGACCCTGACAAGCGCCCCACTGCTACAGAGGTACTGAACTACCTTAACCGAACGCAGAAGCTGGCAAAGACAGACGGAGAAAAAGCGGATAAACCGACCGCAACAGAAAAAGCATATGGAAAAAAATCCGCAAAGACGGGAGATGTGTCCCCTGCTCCGAGCCCGTCGCTTACCGGTTCCGGAATAGACGAGCCCTGGGAAGAGGATGGCATTCGGTGGGCAAGCAACTTAACTGAGCTAATGACAGAGGAAGGCTACACGAAGATAAAAAGAGAACGCAATTTTCTCGGTCAAAATGTGTATTCCTTTTACAAGGTCACCGGCTCCAAGGTAATGCGCTCAGCGGATTGGGTGCTTGAAAAAGGCTTTGCTACCGTCGCAAGACTGGACACGACCGGCTTTGGTAACGATAACTCTATCCTCAGGGAGGAGGACGCGACCAGATTCCGTGTCAACACCGAGCTTCTTATTTCAATGAATTCGCTAATAACACCCGCAGAACGGCATAACGCCTTTTTCGGGAAATCAATAGAGGGTTATGAGCTGATCAACACAGCCTGTAACACAAAGGTTTTCTATCCAACCCCAGATCTCGTGCGCTTTAAGATTCTCCTATAAGGTTTTGAATCGCAATAGAAAGGACTTCACTTAAAAATGGACAGATCATTGCGAGGCTATCAGCTATCGGGAGAATGGCATCAGGCAAACGAAGGCCGCTGGATAAGAGCTGTAAGGGACAGTAAGTCCTACTTTTTGAAGCAATACACCAATCTGGCAGTCGAACCCGACAGAACGAAGATAGGCTCTGTAATCACAGAGCAGTCGTATATAACCGCTCTTAAGACATTTAATGATTTCAAGGCAAGAAGAGACAAAATAAACGAAGCCTTAAAGTCAGTCGTAACCTCCGGCGGAAACATCGTAGTTCCGCTCTACTCCTTTGTTCACGATCACTATTATACCGAGGTAAGCCAGTATTACGAGAACCTTCTTTCAGAGGAGGAGATATTTGATCTACCGTCAGCAGATAAATACCGTATCCTCATCACCCTTATAGCCACGGTAAAGGCAATACACAGCAACGGAATAATACACAGCGACATCAAATTTCCCAATCTGCTGTGCATAAAGAACGTTCTCGGAAAATTCATATTAAAGCTGACAGATTTCGGCGCCGCTTTTTTTACAAACGACAAGCCCGCAAATCCTCATGAATACTCAGGTGACCCATGCTATGCTTCCCCTGAGCTCGGAAGGCTCTGGCTCGCAAACGACGAACAGGATGATATACCGTCTCTGATAGCCAATATTTCAACTAAATCCGATATTTTTTCACTGGGAGTAGTTTCCCACATCGTCCTCACCGGAGCTCCCCCGATATTAAAGCATGCGGAGGACGCAGCCACCACATTCTATCCCTTTGAGGTGCTTCTGAACGGAGGCGAGCTTAAGGTTTCCGAGGATATTACCGAACCCAAATATCGGGAGGCGATCAATCTCATGCTCAGCGCAGATCCGAACAAACGGCCGGATGCCGCACAGCTTCTCGATATGCTTCGCTCAAATCCAAACCCGACAGCTCACCGAGCAGAGCGCCCTCTCCGTTTGTCGGCTGAAAAAAACACGGGAGATGACGTGCAGCTCCCAAGCGCGCGGCGATACATTCTTGATGCGCCATGGTCAGCGCATTCGGTCATATGGACGCAGGAGCTGAAGGAGCTTCTCGCATCCGGAGAATACAGCGAGCTGAAACGGGATCACACTCTGTTCGGAGAAGAGATCTACACTTTAAAAAGCGAGCTCGCGTCCCCGCTTCATCTCACACTCCAGGCAATGATCTCAAGGGGATATGCTGTGCAAAGCGCCGTTGCTATCGAGGGATTCGGAGATACGGACGTTATACTTCGAGCTGAAGACAGGGAGCAGTATTCTCTGAACACCGAGTATATCCGCAGACAAAGAGTACTGATCGCACCCGTAGAACGTGCTAACACCCTGTTGGGCAGAAGCATTGCGGGATATGAGGTGTATAATCTCAACACCAATACCAAAACGTTTTATACAGTAACAAATCTGTTACTAACAAAATATCTTGTAAAAAGAACAGAAATAAAACCTGCCGTGACGGAAAATACCGCTCCCATGGCACCGCCAAAGCCGAGCATTGCTGACCGTATCCGCAATATAGCGGAGACATCCGACGTGTGCGGAGATACAGAAGATGTATTGCGCGATGCCGATAAGGCGTTTTATGAGGTAAACACTGCCCTGCTCCGCGCTTCCTCATCAGTGCTTAAGCCAATGGAAAAAAGAAGTCCGCTTCTGGGAACCACCGTATTCGGATACGAGCTTTCCAAGCGCGCTTCCGGAGAAAGCAAATTTATGACCACAGAAAATCTGGTCCTTACGGGGTATCTACGCCGTAAATAAAATCAGCATCCAAACTGCCGTCCCCCGACTATCTCTCCCCGTCCTATCGGACAGGAGACCGAGCAACCAACAAATCAAAGGAGATATAACGCAAATGGAAGAGACAAAGCTGCTCAAAGCGTACTGCAGAAAAACAGGAAAGAAGTTTATACTTCAGATGCACAAAAAAGGTAGCACCTGGAAGACTGTAAATTTTGTTGACCTTAACGAGGATGAGTACGGAGCAATATATTCGGAAATAAGAGTAGATTCTCCGACTACTGCAGATTCATTAGTTCCGTGCGAGGGCTGCGGAAAGCGCAATATCGGAGGCTGCTCATGCCCTCAGCGCATCTGCGACTGCCGTTCCGGCACTCCGTATAATTTCCAGTGCATCTACTGCAATGAGCTTAAAATAGAGTACTCCAGAAGGATAACAGGTGGACCGTACACCAAATGGGCAGGCATCAGCCAGATCCCCGAGGCTACCAAGGACCGCTTCGGCAACCCTGAGGGCGGCGAATACGACCTCGCAGACGACGGAAGCTTCCAGGGATACAAGATACTCATTTACAACATGAGTGACTTCTCCACAATTGGCGGCTCGGTACGTGCATTGGAAAAGAAGGGCTTCACAGTCGATGTCTTTACCGGAAATTTCCCCGAAACTCCGGAGGCACTGAAGCAACGTCTGGCGGACAAGAGTCAGTTCTGGTTTCTCAGCTGGCGCGACAAGATGCTTTCAGATCAACATGTAAGAGTAATTACCGACTTCTTCAATCAGGGACACGGTATTTACATAATGGGTGACAACATTCCTTTCGTAAAGGATGCGAATGCTATAATTCAACCCCTCTTCGGCGCATCTCTCGACGGAAACTATATCGGAAAGCAGGTGCTTTCGGTCCAGTCAGCCGACGGCGCACCGGGTATAATCCCCAATCACCTTATAGCCACGGGAATCGAAAACTTCTACGAGGGTGTCACTATCTCAAATATCAGCGGATTCCGTACCCTTAAGCCGCTTATTTACAGCTCCGACAGAAAAGTCGTCACCGCGTACTACGATGACGACGGCAAGCGAGCATTGGTTGACGGAGGCTTCACCAGACTCAACGATACGCTTATCGGCTCGACAGCAGGAACACTTCGTTATATCGTAAACGCCGCCGCATGGCTTGCAAATACGGAAAGATTCGGATACGAGCAATAATGAATTGCCGGGTCAGTACGGTCATATAATTCTATAATAAAATCTCGGAAAAGAAAGGAGCGACTTATCTTGCCTTTTGACAGTCCGACATACGAGGTTTTGAAAAATGAGCTGGAAAGCTTTAATCCGTCTATCCGCATTACCGTAAACAGCTCTGATATTTCATCGTCGTTTCTAAAGAATTTTTTCACAAAATATCCGCAATGTATGTATTACATATCCGGAATGTCTGCCGGCTTTCACGGTGTTACGCTGGTAATGGATGTGACTTATCAAAACCGCGATGTTCCGCTGTGCGATATCCATACGGCTGAGTCCGAGGACGAGATTATCGCACTTCTTGACAGATATATAGGAAACTTTCACCCAAGCGTCACCGTTATATGCAAGGATACAAACACCTTTAACCGAGCCTTTGAGCGGTTCCATGAAACCGAAAGCGTGCGCCACCCGAACCTGCTTTCTACAAGCGGCTCGTCATTTACTCATTCATTTACCCAAAGCACCTGCTTTGCCACCGTCACCTTTAAGTACCGCATAGAAAAAACGGTGCTTCATAAGCATAAGCTGGACGTTGACATTGAGGTAAAAAAGCTTTGTCGGACACTGTTTTTCTCGAAGATGCCGGAGGAGGTAAAGATTCTGATCGCCCACAATTATCTTGCTCAGACCGTTGAATACGTGGACGAGGATCACGGAAGGCTGAACGAAAGGAGCTATCTGCAAAGTGCTTACGGAGCACTGATAAAAAAGGAATGCGTATGCCAGGGATATGCAGAGGCATTCAAATTACTGATGGAGCATGAGGGAATTGAATGCCACGTCGTGGTGGGAGGCTCGCTGGAACATCCCTCCGAGCACTCGAATCACGCATGGAACATGATAACACTGAAAAACGGGAATGGCTCATTCCACATTGACGTTACCTGGGATTCCAACCTTGGGAAGGGACATTATGACTATTTCTGCAAGCAGGATGCCACGTTCCGCACCTCTCATAGGTGGAATTCGGAGAATTACCCCGTGTGCAACAGCTTTTATGACGTTAAAGCTCAGGCTGATGCATACATCAAGGCAAACAAACTGCTGTTTATGTTAAAAAAGATCCCGCGCGATTATTACTTGTGATCAAATAATAAAGTATCGGATAATAAATATTTCATACATACACACGAAAAGGAGAAAATCATGGCAGAATCAAAATTTGTTAAGACCCGCTGCGCCAAGACAGGAAAATATTACGGACTTGAGTGTCGCCAATTCGGAAGCACCTGGAAGGTAGTCAACTTCTACGATATGTCAAATGAAGAGGCTTCTCTTGTATCCTCCAATCTGGAGCAGAGCAGCTTTCAGACCAACGACAATCTTCTCCCTTGTGAAAAATGCGGCACCAGAACCGTAGGAGGCTGCAACTGCTATTCTGGAAGCCATTCCTGCTCCTCCGGGATGCCATACGAATTCCAGTGCATCTATTGTAAGGATCTCAAGATCGACAATTCAGAGGTAGAGGTATCCCGTGACCGTATAGGCGAAAAGATCGTTCTCTCCCAGGGTCAGGAGGTCATTATTCGCGGTGCGGATAATAAGCCCCTTAAGAACATCTATGTCGGTGTAGGCTGGGAAGCATCCCGCTCCGGTCCCAATATCGACGTTGACTCATCTGTATTGGTTTACTCCAATTCCGGAAATCTCCTTAAGCTGGTTTACTTCGGAGACAAGATATATCTCGACGATTGCATTCTTCACCACGGTGACAATCTCTACGGAAGCACCGGAAAGCGCCAGGATCAGGATGATGAGAACATCAGCGTCAATCTGAGCCGTGTTCCAAGCGACGGACAAACTCTGGTATTTGTTATCAACATCTATTCCTGCGTTGACAGACACCAGGATTTCTCCACCATAAACGATCTGTATATCCGTCTGATGGATCCGGACAGCAAGAAGACTCTTATCGAGTACCGCATGGATCAGAATTTCGGAAGAAACACCGGTCTTGTAGTCGGAACCGCAACCCGCAAGGGCGACGGTTGGGCTTTCAAGGCGATCGGCGAGGGTGTAATGGTAAATACCGTGCAGCAATTCAGCTCCATTTGCACCAGATATCTTCCCGGACGTCAGTGATTCCTTGGCTTATCTTTCGGTAATGATGCGCGCCGTCGCGGTTGACTTGATATAAGTCAGCGCTTCGGCGCGCTTTTATTGCTTAGTCGGTACTTTACGAAAAGCATAATTTACCGGTGATAGAGTAAGCATTTCGAATATAAATAATGATATCAGAACAATAGAATAAGTAGAAAAATGTTCAACTGTAAAACGCCGTATTGACATATTAAAAAAAATGTGATACAATAATACAGTCACCGAATAGAGTGTGACAAAATCCAATCGCGTATTCCGCAAAAAGAAACAGTTCAGCGTAAAAGAATATGCTCAGTTGAAAAATAAACTACAGATGCTTTTACGTCGCTCTCTGCGCGTTTCGGCGAGCAGAGCATAAAGAAAGGTTGGTATTAATATGAAAAAGAAGATCCTTACAGCTATTGAAATAGTGTTCGGCGTTGCATCATTGGTCGCACTGATCTTCAACATCAGCTTAATCGTCGAGCTGATAGAAAGCAGTAAAATAGCCGATCCCGATTTTGGAGAAGGGCTTGGACGGGCATTTGCTCTGGTCTTTCTTATAATATTCGTTCCCGTAATGACCGGGTGCGCATTGGTGCGTTGGTTAATATATACGCCCAGAGCCGTAAAGCGCAGAGGAAAGGGAAAGACTTTTCTCATCCAGTTCCCCTTCTTTGTTGTATTCCTGGGCGCCATCCTGATGATTTTTATTAACCAGATCGGTAGTGAAAATATTATTCCCACCATCTTTCTTTCCGTAATAGGCGGATTGGGAGGAATGTTTATATTTGCAGATATAGATCTGTATAAAGCACCGTTTACTCTCGGTAAAGCTCCCAAGGTATCAAACACCGATGATACCGTGCCCGCAGAAGCCGAGACGGATAAAAATAGCGACAGCGACGCCCAATAAGACATTCGGATTAAGACCACAAATAATATAATTTTCACCGAAAGGCGCGTATCTTGAAAACACCGATATACGATTTCGTAAGCAACTATCGCGCTTCAGATATTGGTCGCTTACACATGCCCGGTCACAAGGGCAGAACTTCTCTTTTGGGCTGCGAACCGCTTGACATAACGGAAATACCTGGCGCAGACGTTCTGTATAGCGCAGACGGGATAATAGCCGAGAGCGAAAACAACGCCTCCGCTCTTTTCGGCACCGGTCATACATTTTATTCTGCCGAAGGGTCCTCTCTTTCGATAAAAGCTATGCTTGCGTTGGCGGCTTACGATGGCGAGGTCTCAAATCACGCGGCAAACGAGCGGTACAAGCCGCTTTTTATCGCAACCAGAAACGTACACAAGGCGTTTATCCACGCATGCGCGTTGCTTGATCTCGATGTTGATTTTATATACTCGGGGGCAAACTCCCATCTCTGCCGCTGTGACGTAACCGCCCAAGATGTGGATAACGCCATTAAAGAGGCAAAAATAAAGCCCCACGGCGTCTATCTCACCTCTCCTGACTACCTGGGGAACATGCAGGAAATACGGTCTATCGCGGATATTTGCCACAAATACGGCATTCCGCTTTTGGTTGACAACGCCCACGGAGCATATCTTGCTTTTCTGCACGAGAGCCTTCATCCAATCGCCTTGGGCGCGGATATGTGTTGTGATTCAGCGCACAAAACTCTTCCGACACTGACAGGAGCCGCTTATCTGCATATATCAAAGGATGCTCCGCCGTCATTTTTGCAAAGCGCACGTTCAAGACTCTCGCTTTTTGCTTCCACCAGCCCCTCGTATCTGATTCTGCAATCTCTTGATCTGTGTAACAGGTACATTTCCGAGGGATACCGCACACGGCTTGAAAAATGTGTTTCAGCCGTCAACGGAATAAAAAGCAGACTGACAGAGCAGGGCTGTATTCTTGAGGGTAACGAGCCATTGAAGCTCACAATTCGCTGCGAACGCCGTGATAGCTCTGTCTGCCCCGATGAAATATTGCGTCAGAACGGATTGGAATGCGAGTATTGCGACGGAGAATACCTGGTTTGCATGATAACACCCGAAAATACGCCTGATGAGCTAAAAAGGCTGGAAAAAACACTGAGTTCTCTTCCTCAATACGGCAAAGAACTCTCTATGACTCCTGTCCCCACAGACTTCCCCGCTCTCCCCATACTCAGCCGCGCCTGTTCCATTCGTGAAGCAAGCCTTGCCCCTTACCGAGCAGTGCCGACCGCTGAGGCAGTCGGGCGCATCTGCGCTTCCCCCACCGTATCCTGTCCCCCCGCCGTACCAATAGTAATAAGTGGCGAGATCATAAGCGAGCAGGCGGTAGAGGCGTTGCGAAGATACGGTATCAATTCTATAAACGTGGTAAGCGAAAATATGTATAACTGACGCGGTAGCTATGAAAGGATAGTTTTATGAATATAATAATTGTTGGATGCGGAAGAGTCGGAGAAACACTGGCTGAGCAGCTCAACGGCGAGGGCAACAATGTCACCGTAGTGGACGTTGAGCCAAGCAGAGTCAATACTATTTCCGCAAAATATGACATTATGGGCGTAACGGGAAACGGCGCAATGCTCTCTGTTCTCAGCGAGGCTGGAATAAATAACGCCGATCTTATGATAGCCGTAACCGGCTCGGACGAGCTTAATCTGCTATCATGTGTGGTCGCCAAAAAGATAGGAAACTGCCATACTGTAGCACAGGTAAAAAACCCTGTGTACAGCTCTGAGATACAGTATCTGCAAAGTGAGCTGGGAATCTCTATGGTAATAAATCCGGAGCTTGCCGCAGCCCGCGAGATCTCCCGTGTTCTGCGCTTTCCTTCAGCCTTGAATATTGAAACCTTTGCCAAGGGCAAGGTGGAGATGCTTAAATTCCGCGTTCCCGAAGGCTGCGCCCTGGACGGAATGTCGGTAAAGGATGTTATCGTCGATCTGAAGTGCGACGTGCTTATATGTACGGTAGAGCGAGGAAACGAAGCCTTTATCGCAAAGGGTGATTTCGTATTCCGCGAAAAAGATGTGGTATCCATGATCGCATCCCCCAAAAAAGCTCACCATTTCTTCAACAAGATACGTTATTCCAGCGGTGCAGTCAAAACCGCTATGATACTGGGCGGCGGAAACATCACCCACTATCTCTGCGACGAGCTGTCAAATACCGGTATTGGTATCAAGGTGATTGAGGACGATATGGCGATGTGCGATGCGCTTGCGGATGCTCTCCCCGATATCACAGTCATAAACCACGATGAAACAGACCGCGACATCCTGCTCGAGGAGGGACTAAAAACCGTCGGAGCCTTTGTCGCTCTTACTGAAATCGACGAGGAAAACATTTTTCTTTCTCTGTTTGCCAAGGGCGTTGGCTGCAACAAGATAGTCACCAAGATAAATAGAGTTGATTTCGACGACGTTACACAGCGGCTGGATCTTGATTCTACGATATATCCCAAAAATATTACTGCGGATATGATAGTAAGATACGTCCGAGCCATGAAAAACGCCAAGGGAAGTAACGTTGAAACGCTTTACAACGTGATAAAAGGCGAGGTAGAAGCGGCAGAGTTCATAATAAGAGAAGGCTTTACCGCATTGAACACACCCATATCCCAGCTTAGTTTGAAGGATAACGTGCTTATCGCTTCGATAATCAGAAACAACAAGGTCATCATCCCCCGCGGTAATGACGTAATTCTTCCGGGAGATGCGGTTGTAATAGTTTCAAAGACTCTGGCTCTTCACGATATAACCGACATACTAAAATAATCCGCAAAACGGTCGGCTGCTCCGACTGAAAGGAAAAGATTATTAAATGAACTACAAGATGATAAGATTCATCATCGGGTGGATTCTCATCTTTGAGGCTATCTTCCTGATGTTCCCTGCGATCACTGCCATAATATACGGTGAAAAAAGGCCTTTGTTAGCATTTATGCTCACCGTATTGTTATGCGCAACCATTGGATTGCTCCTGGTATTCAGAAAACCGCGCAATACTGTACTGTATTCCCGGGAGGGCTTTGTTATAGTATCAATGAGCTGGATAGTCCTCAGCTTGTTCGGCGCTATTCCCATCTGGCTTTCCGGCGCGATCCCCAATTATATTGACGCGCTTTTTGAAACAGTCTCCGGCTTCACTACTACCGGAGCAAGTATTGTACCGGTGGTAGAGTCGCTCCCCAAATCCGTAATTCTCTGGCGAAGCTTTACGCACTTTGTAGGCGGAATGGGAGTTCTGGTCTTCATAATGGCATTCATCCCCTTAAGCGGCGGTCAGAATATGCACATAATGAAAGCAGAAAGCCCCGGTCCGTCAGTCAGCAAGCTGGTGCCCAGAGTACGTACCACCGCGCTTATTCTCTACTCTCTTTATATCGCTATCACCCTCATTCAGATCATTTTATTGCTCTTTGGAGGAATGACCTTTTTTGATGCAATAAACACGGCTCTTGCTACAGCAGGAACCGGAGGCTTCGGGATTAAAAACGATAGCTTTGCCTCTTTTTCGCCGTACATTCAAATAGTAGTTACTGTATTCATGCTGCTTTTTTCGTTGAATTTCAGCTGTTATTATCTGGCGTTTAGAGGAAGGATAAAGGACTTTTTCAACAGCGAGACAAGGTGCTTTCTGACGGTAGTCGCGGTGGCGATCGCACTGATAACGCTGAATATCACTCTCAGCGGCAACTACGCCACGGTCGACGAAGCTCTGCGCCACGCCGCTTTTTCAGTTGCATCTATAATCTCCACCACTGGATTTGCTACCGAGGATTTCAACCTATGGCCGGCGCTATCCAAGAGTATTCTGGTTTTACTCATGTTTATAGGCGCCTGCGCAGGAAGCACAGGCGGCGGTATAAAGATCTCCAGACTGTTGATATACGGCAAAAACGCCAAGAACGAGCTTGGCGGATTGATTCATACAGGTCAGGTTAAAAAAGTCAGTATAGACGGAAAGTCTGTTGATAAGGAGGTCATAAAAGCAGTAAACACCTATATGGCGTGGTATATTTTAATATTCGTTGCCTCATTACTGCTGATCTCCGTGGAAAACCACGACCCCATAACCAACTTTACCGCCATCGCGGCAACAATAAACAATATCGGCCCGGGACTTGAGCTTGTAGGTCCTACGGGAAATTTTGCGTTTTTTACCGTACCTTCAAAGTTAGTGCTTATCTTCGATATGCTCGCCGGAAGATTGGAGCTGTTCCCGTTGCTGTTGCTGTTCACACCTTCCACATGGAAAAAATAAGCTCTTAATCATTGTAAAAGCGGAGAAATATCCGTGACCGCAAGGACCGAACCTTCCACCTTAAATGATACTGTATGTCGGGCAAAAGACATTTTATACACACGTTGCGGATCGCGCTGATATCCCGGGCGGGGATCGTTTTTCAAGATTTCAACAAGTGCCCCTCGCTTGTCCTCCGGTATCATTTCAAGCATTTCATCACAAATTACCACGTCAAGGGCGTATTCACGCAACGGCTCGGCAAACCCGCCGCTTGCATCGGGATGGCAATCGGTGTACGGCAGATACGGCTTTATATCGTATATAGGCGTGCCGTCCATGAGATCCGCGCCGCTGATCCGCAGCACTGTTCCGTTCTCTTCCGTATTCTCCACCCCAAGCAGCTTAACGCTGGACAGCCCTATTGGATTTGGTCTGTACGGCGCTCTTGTGGCGAACACGCCCAATCTGGCGTTCCCGCCGAGACGCGGAGGACGGACTGTAGGGCTCCACTTTTCAGTCACAGACTCGGAAAACTCCCAGATCAGCCAGAGATGTGAAAAACCATCAATACCGCGAAGCGCATCCGGATTTCGATACTCCGGCTCAAACACCACTGTGGATTCAAGCATTTCCAAAATACCGCTTTGGCGAGGAATACCGAATTTTTCCGGAAAATCAGTATGTATACGAGCTATTATTTTCATGCTAATCCTTCAACCTTTCACCGTCCGGGCTTGTGCCGAACATCTGTTGTTTCCGATTTTTTACCTATATGGGCAATTCTATATTAAGTATATAGCAAATCACCTGCCTTGTCAATAGAATTGCGCGCCAATTCCACCCATGTTTGTTTTTATGCAACACGCAAAAACACCAAGCGCCTCGCTAATTTAAGGCTAAACCGCGTGTTTTACCGCATCAATCCCGAAAAAAGCAAACAAGTATTCCACGAAAGGAGCCGAATTCAATGAATCTGAAAAAAAGGATAGCCGAGCTGAACCGCAACGTAGCGGATGCCGCCACCTCACAAAAAGCCAGAAAGCTGAGAAGGATACTGATAGCCGTCGGAGCGCCGTTGCTTTTTCTCGGTCTGTTCGGACTGATAATCAATGCCGTTAGCTTCATGCTCACACAGTCCCTCTCCCTACCGATCGCTTTTCTGAGAATAATGCTGTTTATGCTGTGCGGAGCAATGATATCTGTAGGATGCTGGCTTTTAGCCGCGGCTCTTGCTATCATAGTCGGCGGAGCGGCAACGGGCTTTATGGGAAAGCAGCTGGGAATGAGGATTTGCTCCTGTGGAGCGCAATACCACGATACCGACAAATTTTGCCCTAAATGCGGAAAGGAAAATATAACCGTTTGCCCCTGCTGTAATGCGAGTGTAAGCCCTGAGGATACCTTCTGCCGAAACTGCGGAACAATGCTTCGCTGAAGAGCCGATTATTCCGCTTATCCGTCAAAGCGGTGACCGTACCTTATACTTATACTTATACTTATACTTTTACGTTATCCTGCTGATTTATATTTTCGTGCTACTTTTCAACCCTCATCAGATCTCTTAGTAACCCAGAATACTCCGGATACGAGCCGCGAGCATCGGAGCTGAGCCAAAGAGTCCAGCCGATGCCTCCGCCCTCGTTTCGGAGCATTTTTTTATCCCCAAGCAGCTTTTTCATTCGGTTTGCCGCGCCAATTCCCCCATCAAAAAATTCAGGGGCATAGCCTAATGCCGAAATAATACTGTCCCGCGCAAAGGGGAAATGAGTACAACCTGCAACAACGGCGCTGAATCTTAAGCCTCTGTACGGAAAAAGCACTCCTTTAAGATATTCAGAAAGCTCACTGCTGTTTCCCATGCCCCTCTCCACGTACCCCACTATGCCTTGGGCAGCAACGGAATACACCGAAACTCTTTTTTCATTGGAAACTGCCGCGTCCATAGCTATCTCATCCCCGTAATAAGGATTTATAAACA
>JAFVTO010000109.1 GCA_017503165.1 Clostridia bacterium
AATTCCCGTCGGAATTCCTATGCGGAGTATTTTTAAAACCGTCTCCTTGTGCAGTGACAGCTTGCGCAGATTGAGCTTGATGCAGTCGTCGCGCTTCATCAGCAGAATGATAACTGAGGCGGCGGAAAGATATTGGGCTGTTATCGTTGCTATGGCAACACCTACTACGTCAAGATGAAACACTATGACCAGCAGCAGATTCAGAAGAACGTTGACTATTCCCGTTGTGCTGAGAATCATAAGTGGTCGCTTGGTATCACCGGAGGCTCGAAGTATTGCCGCGCCGAAGACATATACTATGTTAGCCGGTACGCCCAAAAAGCAGATCCTCATATACAGAGTTGCTTTTCCGATAACATCGGGTGGCGATCCCATAAGAGTCAGAAAAAATTCCGCGCCGATCACTCCGACTAAGGAGAAGAGCAGCCCGCCCACGATACTTATAGTGATCGATGAGTGTACAGCCCGTTCTACATCGTCATAGCTCTTTGAGCCATACGCCTGCGCTACAGCTACCGTGGTTCCTGCGGAAAGTCCGAGAATAAGATTCAGAATGAGCGTTGTCAGCGATCCGATTGAGCCGACCGCGGCAAGTGAGGTCTCAGGATCAGCGCTGAACTGTCCGACCACAACCGTATCGGCGGCATTGTATAATAGCTGGAGCAGTCCGGTAAATATTATCGGTAATGCGTATAACAGCATTTTTGAAAATATAGGACCTTCTGTCAGATCCTTCTTTTTGATTGCGACAGTCAATTATCTCGCCTTTCTTTCACTTGATAGTATAGTCCTTCGAAAATATGTGACATTCTACATCCGGATTTTATTATACTGAATTTTACCTCTTTGTCAATAGTGTGGGGGGGATAGTTCTGAAAAAATTTTTCAGAAAAATATTTGTGTTCTGTGTTGAAAAAAAACTGAAGATATGATATACTTATTCCATGCATTTCCGGATTGCAACAGTAATGCATCAGAAAGCAACGATCTTGGCAGATCGACTATAGAATCAAAAGGAGTTCAAAAGAAACGATGTTTGAAAAAATCATTCTACGAGATTCAATCCCGGAGGTATCAATTACTCCCGTTTTGTGTGATCCGCGCTTAGGAACCCGTGATGCGATCCTTGTTATTCCCGGCGGCGGATACGGCTGTGTATGCGATGACAGAGAGGGCTTTCCCGTGGCGATGGCATTTGCTTCCCGCGGAATGAGTGCTTTTGTTCTGAAATATTCTGTAGGTGCCGCGGCAAAGGGACATCAGCCATTGATCGATGCATCTGTGGCAATGGCGTATATCAAGGCTCATGCCGATGATTTTTGTATAGATCCGGCAAGAGTATCCTGCGTAGGTTTTTCCGCGGGCGGACATCTTTCCGGCTCGCTTGGCTGCTTTTGGTATTGTTCGGACGTGATAAAGAGAGCGGAGATAAATTACGGAGAAAACCGTCCGCTGGTAACGGTTATGGGATATCCTGTGGTCAGCGGTGTGGACAGCCCTCATTCCGGTTCCTTCCGCGCTATCCTCGGAGAAGAAAGTCCTACCAAAGAACAGCTTATGAAATATTCTCTTGAGCTGTGCGTAAATGAAAAAACAAGACCTGCTTTTTTGTTCCATACTGCGGCTGATGCGGGAGTCCCGGTTCAGAATTCTCTTACTTACGCCAGAGCGCTGGCTGATAACAAAATCCCGTTTGAGCTTCACATATATCCATACGGACCCCACGGTATAGCCTTGGCAAATGAGCTAACCGGTATGGGAAGGGCTCACTTTATCGTTCCCGAGGCAGCAGGATGGGTGGACGATGCGGTGAGGTTTATCCGTTCGGTACCGACTGAGCAATAAGAACTGAAAAATTATTTTTTCAGAAAGCAACATAAAATAGAAAGTGAGGAAAATGATATGCCTGCGAATGAAAATGAATTTGAATTCCATGCTATGCCCCAAAAACCCTTTGCTTTTTACGGATTATACAATCCCGAGGCAGGAACACCGTTTCGCCGTATGCCTGAGGAGGTAGCCAAGGCTACCAGCGAGGGCGTTTACGGTCTTCACACCGACACTGCGGGCGGAAGGATCCGCTTTGAAACGGATTCTGAGGCTATTTGTATAAAGCTTAAGGGCCCGCAGCATCTGATGGATCATATGACTATGCTCGGGTGTGCCGGCTGTGATCTTTACCGTGAGGATATAAACGGTAATCAGCATTACGCGGGAAGCTTCCGTATCCCCGTTTCCCAGCGTGGCGAGTATCTTTCTGAAAAGCTGATGCTGGGGAAAGGAAAAAAGTATCTTCTGATAAACCTGCCTCTTTACGGTAGCGTGCATGAGCTTTCCATCGGTCTTACTCCCGGGGCATTCGTCGGTGCTCCGCTTCCTTACGTTCATCCCGAAAGAATTGTTTTTTACGGCTCATCAATCACCCAGGGCGGCTGCGCATCCCGTCCCGGAGTTTGCTATCAGAACTACATCTCGAGAGATCTCAGGTGCGATTATCTGAATCTCGGCTTTTCCGGTAATGCCAAGGGAGAGGACGCTATCGTTGATTATATAGCAACACTGGATATGTGTGCCTTTGTTTCAGACTATGACCACAACGCACCGACCGCCGAGCATCTTTCAGCTACTCACTACGCCATGTACCGTAAGATACGCGCCGCGAATCCGGATATTCCATATATCATGATAACCAGGCCTGATATTAATATCCTGTCTTACGATACGGTTAAGCGGAGAGCGAT
>JAFVTO010000001.1 GCA_017503165.1 Clostridia bacterium
ATTGCGCGGCTGAATAGTAAACCTCAGATACTTTCACGTCGCTCTTTGCGCCCTTCGGTGCGCAGAGCCGAACAAAAGGGGTGGGATTAGCGTGAAAGGTATTGCGCGGCTGAATAGTAAACCTCAGATACTTTCACGTCGCTCTTTGCGCCCTTCGGTGCGCAGAGCCGAACAAAAAGGGGTGGGATTAGAATGAAAAAAAACAGCGCCGCTTCTCTATTGGGCGCCACACTACTGCTTCAAATAGCGTTATACTGCCTGCAATCCGCGATATTATGGGGAACATCCCTTGCGTTACAAGGTAGCGAGGCGCTTATATATGCGTACAGATCAGTCGGTATACTTACGGTATGTGCCGTGTTTGTTCTGCCCACAGTTTTTTACGTTAAAGCCTCGGGCATCGGATACCGTGACCTGATGCATCCCGTCTGTCCTTGTCCGTCCGACTCCCGGGAGAGAAAGCGCGTTCCCTTTATTTTTGCCGCCGCCATTACGTTAAACGTGGCAAATCTGGCGGGAATGCTTACGGATGCGCTTTGCGGTGCACTGGGCTTTAGCGGCGGAAGAAGCGAATTGTCGGGCGATATCGGCATCCAGGCGCTTGCCTTTGCTTCAAGCGTTTTGCTCGCACCGGTGCTTGAAGAGTTGCTTTTTCGCGGTGTTGCCCTGCACGCACTTTCCCAATACGGAAAAAGAGAGTGTGTAATTGTTTGCGGTCTGCTTTTTGCATTGATGCATTACGAGCTTTATCCTCTTTTTTACGCCTTTTGCGCCGGCTGCTCCATTGCGTATTTTGCCGTTGGCGCGAACTCTCTTATCTATGCCATCGGTCTGCACGCGGTAAATAATGGGGTGGCGTTTCTGCTGACGGTGGCGGACAATTATTTAGAAGAAGAGGTTGTTGGCGGACTGTCGGTAGCGGTGCTTATTTGCTCCGCCACCCTTGCCCTCGTCGGAATCGTGCATATTGCGGTAACTGCCCGCAGAAAAGGCTGTGACTCACGCCAAGCTCCCGACACGGACGGTATCGGCACAGAGGGGTGTGACTTTGAAGAGAAAGGGGCAGCAGGGCTCTTTCGCGGCTTTTCGCCCGCTAAGCCACATACTTCCTGCCCGAATTCCCCGCGACAGGGAGCGGAGCTTGCCGTATATGCGGTGCTGGCTTTAGTTATGTGCTTTATCAATACGTTTGGCGGTTAATTCTCGTTAAGTGAATCCGCTACGCAGTGAAGCCCGCGCTTGGTACGGGTAAAGCTAAGAGAAAGGGAATGGAAGATTGGAGAGAAGAATGGATATGACGCCGGAGCAGCTTGATACGCTGTTTATGACCGAGGCACTGAAGGAGGCTGAACTGGCGGCGCAGGAGGGAGAGGTTCCGGTAGGCGCAGTGGTGGTCCGTGACGGTCAGATAATAGGCCGGGGCAGAAACGCCAGAGAATATGGAAAAAACGCTTTGGCGCACGCAGAGATAGTCGCTATAGACAGCGCGTGCAAGCAAATAGGCAGCTGGCGGCTGCTCGGATGCACTTTGTACGTTACCATGGAGCCCTGTCCTATGTGCGCGGGCGCAATAATAAGCGCTCGCATTCCGAGAGTTGTCTGCTCGGTAAGGGATGCCAAAGCGGGCGCATTCGGCTCGGTGATAAATCTGAATTCCTATCCGCTTAACCATAAGACGCAGGTCGAATACGGGCTCCTTAACGAGCCGTACACACGGCTTCTCGGTGATTTTTTTGCCGAATTGAGAAAAAAGCTCAGAAAAAAATGACACAATAATGTGGAATGGCGCTCCGCAGAGCAGACGTGATCCGTGGAAAGCGCCGTGGCGCGGAGGATTCGTTCATTACTATTTATAAGGCGAGAAGCTTCGCGAAAAAAGACTCAGAACGCCAACCGTCTGCAACGGTATCGGTTTTTGCGAATTTTTTGAAAAGATCGGTTTTTTTGAATTTTTTTGAAAAAAGGATTGACAAAAACGGATAAATGTGCTATAATTTACAGCATCAAAATAAAACAAGCTACGTGAAGAGCGCAGAAGAGGCTGATGGGAACCGCCTCGACTGTGTTTGGATAGCACTCCGGAGAAGTCCGATAAACGGGTGCCGAAGGGGCAAGATCGACCGTGGTACGGTCGGCAATCTCTCAGGCAAAAGGACGGAGAACAACACCTGGCGACAGTCATGCGGTCATTTGCGTGCCGCAGGAGCTTTCCGCCGCGCGATTGTTTTTTCGGAGTTGGAGTCCACGGGCTTCGGCTCTTTTTATTTTGAAAATACAACGCGCGACAAATGCGCAAAAACCGGACAGCTCCAAAGGCTGAAACAGGCTTAATCAGGCTCAAAAAAGGAAAGGAAAGCAAAATCATGAAAATCTTTGACACGCTTACCGCGATAGTCACGTTCATCAACGACAATATCCTTTGGGGTATTCCGATGGTACTGATCATTCTCGGTACAGGTATTTTCATGACCGTAAGGACCAGATGTCTTCAGGTCAGAAAATTCAAGGTATCGCTCACCACTACGATAGTTCCCACCGTAAAGAGCATCTTCAGGAAAGAAAAGCATACCCACAAAAACGGTGAAAAATCCATCTCCCAGTTCGAGGCTTTCTCCGCCGCTATCTCCGGAACCGTCGGAACCGGTAATATCGTGGGAGTTGCGGGCGCAATGATCTCCGGAGGTCCCGGCGCGGTTTTCTGGATGTGGGTATCCGCATTTTTCGGAATGGTGACCAACTACTCCGAAAACGTTCTCGGACTCTACTACCGCAAAAAGGATGAGGACGGAAACTTCTCCGGCGGCCCTATGCACTATATCGAAAAAGGTCTTGGCTGGAAGCCCCTTGCAAAGTTCTTTGCTCTGTGCTGTACTCTCGCCGCCGTCGGTATGTCCATGGTTCAGGTAAACTCTATTTCCGGAACCGTCCAGAACGTTGCTCCCGGAAACGATTCGCTGGTTGCATGGATAGTCGGTATTGCCGTCGCGCTGATCACAGCCCTTATCGTTATCGGAGGCATTCAGCGTATAGGTAAGGTGGCGTCCACGATCGTTCCCTTTATGGCGCTGTTCTTCATTATCTTCGCTTTTGTCGTAATATTCATGAACGTGACCGCGGTTCCCGCCGCATTCGCACTGATCTTCAAGTGCGCCTTCAGCTTCAAGGCATTCGCCGGCGGACTTTTCGGACATATGATAATGGTTGCCATGCGTTACGGCTTTGCCCGCGGAATATTCTCAAACGAGGCAGGTCTGGGCTCCTCTGTTATCGCTCACTCCGCATCTGATACCAGAGAGCCTGTAAAGCAGGGACTCTGGGGCGTATTCGAGGTGTTCCTTGACACCTTCGTTATCTGCACGCTGACTGCGGTTTCCATACTTTCCACCTGCATCAAAACCGGAAAATACGATCTTACCGACATCGCTAACAACGGAGACCTGACCAAGGCGGTAATTTCAAGCTTTGCGTTCTCCGAAAATCTGGGTATATTCGGTACGCTTTCCTATACTATCATTCTTCCTTTGTTTGCGTTCACCACCATTATCGCATGGTCATATTACGGTAAGAAGTCTGCCGAGTACCTTTTCTCAAAGAAAGCAAAGGTCGCCAGCATGGTATTCAGCGTTATATTCGTGCTTCTGATCGTGGTCGGCGCCGTCACCTCCAGCGACTTTGTATGGAGTCTTGACGATATGTTCAACGCGCTGATGGCAATTCCCAACCTTATCGGTGTTATCGGACTCAGCGGAGTGGTCTTAAAGATCACAAAGAACTATTTCGACAGAAGGAAGGGGCTGGATGTAGAGCCCATGCTGTCCTATTATCCCGAATTGAACGAGGAGTTCAAAAACGAGCTTTCAGGTAAGGATGACGATTGATCCCGAGAGAAGCTTGCTCTCGCTTGGGTATGGCGCGCGAATCGAGCCGCTGAAGATACCGTTAAAGTCTTAAATACGCAGGAACAGCTCCGCCGAATCAACCGACGGAGCTGTTCATTTTTATATTTTTATATAATGCGGATAAATTTGCGAAAAGTACTTGAAAAAAAGGCATATATGTGGTACAATAATAGAAATTAATTTTCCATACGAAAGGATTTATTGTATGAAAAAAGCACTGATAACAGGAATAACCGGCCAGGACGGCTCGTACCTTGCCGAGCTTTTGCTGGAAAAGGGCTATGAGGTTTACGGTATCTGGCGCAGAAAAAGCTACGTTGACTATGGAAATGTTGAGCACATTAAGGATAAGATTAAGTTTATATACGCGGACATGACGGATGTTGTGTCGCTTACTACCGCCATGAGGATATCTCAGGCAGACGAGGTCTACAACCTTGCAGCGCAATCCTTTGTCGCTACCAGCTGGGAGCAGCCGCTGGTCACGGCGGAGATAGATGCCATCGGCGTTACCAACATGCTTGAGGCGATACGTACCGTCAAGCCCGAGGCAAGGTTTTACCAGGCTTCTACCTCGGAGATGTTCGGACTGGTCCAGGAGATGCCCCAGAAGGAGACTACCCCTTTCTATCCCAGAAGTCCCTACGGAGTCGCAAAGCTGTACGGACACTGGATAACCAAGAACTATCGCGAGAGCTACGGGCTTTACGCCTGCTCGGGTATTCTCTTTAACCATGAGAGCGAGCGCCGCGGAAAGGAATTCGTTACCAGAAAGATCACCGACGCCGCCGCAAGAATAAAGCTTGGACTGCAGGACTGCCTGGAGCTGGGAAATCTGGATTCCAAGCGTGACTGGGGACATTCAAAGGATTACGTTTATGCTATGTGGCTGATGCTTCAGCAGGATAAGCCTGACGATTACGTTGTCGCTACCAACGAGACCAGAACTGTAAGAGAGTTTGTGGATATTGCCTTCCGCACCCTCGGAATAGAGCTGAAATGGCAGGGTAAGGGCAAGGATGAGATCGGTATTGATTCGGTTACCGGCAAGGTGCTTGTCAAGGTAAACCCCGCGTTTTACCGTCCCGCGGAGGTCGACGTGCTACTTGGCGATCCATCTAAGGCAGAGCGCGAGCTTGGCTGGAAGCGGAATATTCCCTTTGCCGAGCTGGTGGAAAGAATGGTAAAGAACGATCTTAAACTGGTGGAGCGGGAGATAAAGATAAACGCCACCTTGAACGGCTGATGCCTATGACCGGCACAAGAACGAAAAAAAAGACCGCGCTGATAATCGGCGCGGCGGGATTTGTGGGTAATTACCTCGCGCAGGAGCTTAAGAGCGCGGGCAGGAGCGTGCTTGTCACCCGACTGCAAAACGAGCGCTACGACGGCTTCTGCGACGGAGAATACTGTCTTGACGTTACGGATGCCGAGAGCGTGCGCTCGGTGATCGGTCAGGCGCGCCCGGATGAGATATACCACCTTGCCGCTCAAAGCTCGGTAGCTGTTTCCTGGAAAAAACCGGGGCTTACCGTGGACGTAAATATACGGGGAGCGGTAAATCTTCTGGAGGCGGTAAGAGAGTGCGCGGCTGATGCCGTGGTGCTGCTTATTGGCTCGGCAGAGGAATACGGCGCGGTAACTCCCGAGGAATGCCCCATAAAAGAGGAGCATCCCACCCACCCCAAAAATATATACGCAATGACCAAGGCTGCGCAGAATATGACCGGAAAGCTATACTGTGATGCCTACGGCATGAAGGTGCGTATGGTTAGAGCCTTTAACCATTTCGGGCCGGGGCAGGCTCCACAGTTCGTGATCTCCGATTTCTGCCGCCAGGTGGCAGAGATAGAGTCCGGCGCCAGGCAGCCGATAATGAAGGTTGGTAATCTGGATGCGAAGCGTGACTTTACCGACGTTCGGGATATAGTGCGCGCATACCGTATGCTCGCGGAGAGCGGAGTTGACGGAGCCACCTACAACGTGGGTAGCGGAAAAGCCGTTTCCATACGCGATATGCTGGATACCATACTATCTCTTTCCACAGCACAGATCAGTGTGGAAAAGGATCCCTTGCGCCTGCGTCCCAGTGACGTGCCCCTTCATTGCGCGGATATCGGAAGGATAAGCCGTGATGTAGGCTGGCATCCGGAGATCCCGAGGGAGGAAACTGTTCTTGCCACGTTGGATTATTGGCGTAGCGAGATAAAAAAGAACGGCTGATCCCGGAAAGCGAACCTTATGGGCAGAGCCGGCATACAATAAGAATGAAACAGAAATTTGGTTAAAACCGGACAGAGAACGTGCTTAGTGCCGCTTTTGCCATCGAAAAGAAAGGTATTGACTCGGATATGAAGGTATTACTTGTAAACGGAAGTCCCCACGAGCACGGCGCGACCTATACCGCCATGACGGTGATCGCTGAGTCCCTTGCCGCAGAAGGCATAGAGTCTGAGATATTCTGGATAGGAAATCAGGCGGTAGGAGGATGCATGGGCTGCGGATATTGCCGCAAGGAAAAAAGGTGCGTTCGGAACGACTCGGTAAATGAGCTTTCCCCTCGGCTTGCCGAGTTTGACGGCTTTGTGTTCGGATCGGCGGTACATTACGCGGCTTCCTCCGGAGCTCTTTCGTCGTTTATGGACAGACTATTCTATATGAACAGCTTTGCTATGCGCTTTAAGCCCGCCGCGTCGGTCGTAAGCTGCAGAAGAGGCGGCGCAACGGCCGCTTTTGACGAGATCAACAAGTATTTCACCATTTCGGAAATGCCGATCGTTTCGTCAAATTACTGGAATCAGATACACGGAAGCAACGCCGAGGAGGCAATGCAGGACACCGAGGGTGTTCAGACAATGAGGCTGTTGGGAAGAAATATGGCTTACGTTATAAAGGCCTTTGCCGCGGCAAAGGAAGCGGGAATTTGTCCTCCGGAGCGGGAGAAAAAAACCATGACCAATTTCATAAGGTGACCGCACCTTAATACGCAACCGATAACAGAATAGCGACATCGGGAAACGGAGGCGCGGAATATCAAAGGGGCTGAGTCAAAGCTTTTAGTTAAGCTAAGACTCAGCCCCTTTTGAGTTGCATTTCTGTCTGTTCTCGCCTTAAATTTTAAATTGCTTTATCGGCTTTATAGCCGTTCCGTCATCGAAGCTCATCACCTCACCCAGCGCAAAGAAGCCGTTCTTGTCGCACAGCCTGAGACGGGTTCCGAGCGGATATGACACGCGGAGCTTTTTTTGATAGATCTCACAGCCGCAATGAGCAAGTCTGGCATAAAAATCCCCGAGATTTACCGCATCGTACTGGATGAACAGCCGATCCACCGGGCAAAGAAGCCCAAGTCGGTCTCCGAAGGGCATTTCCTCCAGCTGCTCTAAGGTGTAGGCATCTTTTACCGTAAACACGCCGTTTTTGGTTCGCATAAGTGCGCTCATAGCCGCTCCGCATCCCAACATCTTGCCAATATCGGCGCACAGAGTGCGGATATACGTTCCCTTGGAGCAATCCACCGTGAGAATAAACTCATCCTCGCGGTCGGTCTCGCTTACCTCGAGAGAAAAAACGGTCACCTGCCGCGCCTCCCGCTCTATCTCCACACCGCGCCTTGCAAGGTCCACCAGCTTTTTCCCGTCTACCTTCAACGCGCTATACATCGGCGGAGTCTGAAGTATATCTCCCGTAAGCTGCTTTGCCGCCTCCCTTATCTGAGAAAGACGCGGCAGTTCTCCGGAAAAGCGGGTGATTATCTCTCCTGTGGTATCCTCTGTATCGGTGGTTATCCCCAGGCGAATACCGGCAACGTAGGATTTGTTCTCGGCGGTCAGATATTCCGATGCCTTTACCGCTCTGCCCACCATGACCGTGAGCAGTCCGGTCGCCATGGGATCCAGCGTTCCCGTGTGTCCCACCTGGCGGGTACCGAAAAGACGGCGTATTTTTCCTACCACGTCGTGGGAAGTGCAGCCCTCGGGCTTATTTATGCAGATAACCCCACCCTCGAAATTGTCGGGGCATACATTTCTTTTCGCGTTCCCCACGCGGTCACTGTCATGCCTCATAGCCGATCTCCGAAAGAATTTTACTTATTACGGTATATTCTGCGCTCTCAGGGGACTCGGCGTACACGGTACCGCCTGCGGCGCGTGCGTGACCGCCACCCTCAAACATGGCGCACAGTCGGTTTGCGTAGATGTCGCCGCTTGAACGCATGGATATGCGGAATTTTTCCGGATCATCGTCCATCTGCCGTATAGTGACTGCAAGGTCAACTCCGTCTATTGCGCGGATAATGTCGATCACTCCTCCGAAATCGTCGTCCGCCAACCCGTTCTCCTTTTTCATTTTATTTGTGATGCTGAATACCACTACAGAGCCGCCCCGACAAACATTCATTCCGTTCAGAGTAAGCTTTTGCGCCACTATCTCGTTTGCGCTCTTGCTCTCGTAGAGCCGTCTGTTCACGTCCTCTGTATCGGCACCTGCCTCCATTAAAGACGCGGCAATACGCATGGATTCGGCGTTTGTATTGGTAAATCTGAAGCTTCCCGTATCTGAGGATACCGCGGCGAAAAGAGCAGTGGCGCATTTAGGGGTAAGCTTTGCCGCTCCCAGTGCTTCAAGCTCCCGTATCAGCCTGTATATTATCTCGCCGGCTGCCGCGGCACTGCTATCAACGTAGTTGTAGCGCGCGTATTCTGCGCCGTCCCGATGGTGGTCCAGCTTCAGATCAATGGCGCCGGAATAATTTCCGCCGTAGGTGCCCATGAGATGAAGCTCCGCCACGTCCACGGACATTATCATTTCCGGTGAAAAATCTCCAAGTCGCTCCTCGCGAAGATCGGTCTGTCCGTCGGTAATGAATTTCAGACGGTCGGGTATGGTGTCTGCACAGATTATCTCCGCGCGGCAGAACCCCTCCAGCGCCCATTTCAGCCCAAATGCGCTTCCGAGAGTATCACCGTCGGGATGGATATGGGTAAGAATAAGAATGCTCCGCTTCTCAGCGATAAGGGATGCCGCCGCATCAAGACGTATATTGTTCATGTTTATGGTCGTACCTTTCCTTGGACTTGTCTCCTGTTTGTGCGAAATCAATTGTCGCCGCCGTCGCTCGCACCCTTCGGGGAAGATGCTTTCCGCCGCGATCCGCGGTATCTTATAAGCTCTACTGCCGCGAAATACACGGCAAATGCCCCGATAACCGCAAACATTACGGCTGTAAGCGCTCTGCCGATGCTACCCAGCGGTGGTGCCTGGACAAGCACCGTTTCCTCTCCGAGAGCATCCGTTGCCGTAAGCCTCAGATAATATTCCCGCCCCGATGAGTCCGCCGTAGGCTCGGAAAGCCTGTAGCTCATGCCCTCTGCGGTTGCTTCGGTTATTTTAAATCTCTCCAGCGCTATGGCGGCGTAGTCTGTGGTCTGACTATCCAACTCGGTGCCTTCTGTTTTTTCTTCACTTGCTATTTTGCAAATACCGTGCAATTCAAGCTCCGGAGTGACGGTCAGAAATATCTCCGACTCGGGATAATAAAGGGTTATATCCTTGCCGCTTTCGTCCCACCTGATATAAAACTCACTTCCGTAGACCAATTCAAAGCCATAAAGAAAGCTCATTTCCCGGTCAAATACCAGCACCGAGCCCTTGTTGCCCGACTTGTATCCGCAGGCTATCCTACCATCAGCGCTTACGTCAAAGCACATTATCGGGGCGACGCCACTGTCCCGGTTCTTCTCTATCGGTCTGAAATTGTTCTTCAGATATGCGCTTTGCCGACTGGCAAGCTCCTCGGTCGGGATCTTTGTTTTTTCATCCCCTTCATTCTGAGCCCATGCGTACAGCTGACCTGTAAGTAGCACCGTTATTATCAGGAGCGCTATCGCGGTAATTCTTTTTCCGATCATGGCTTTTCCTTTGGCTCTTCCTTCGTGTCATTATCTACCGCCGCATCATCTATAGCGGTGTCCGCGCAAGCATTGCCTTCTGCGCTCTCTTTTGTTATATTTGCGTTTTCTTCGCTACCGTCCGCGTTTTCTTCGCTAATGTCTGCGTTTTCTTCGCTGCCGTCTGCGTTTTCTTCGCCGCCGTCTGCGTTTTCTTCGCTACTGTCTACGTTTTCTTCGCTACTGTCCGCGTTTTCTTCGCCGCCGTCTGCGTTCTCTTCGCTGCCGTCTGCGCTCTCTTCGCTACTGTCCGCGTTTTCTTCGCCGCCGTCCGCTACACCTTTTCTTTTGCGCGCAAGATCTGCCTTTGTCTTCAGATCTCCGAAAAACAGAATGACCGAGCGCATTGCGCGAGCCAACTGTGTACCGCTTTTCCTTTTAGGGCGCGGCTGTCCAGCCGGATATGCCAGATCATACGCCTGCTCCGCCGCGGTCTCGCCTCTCAGCCTCAGGGAATACCGCACTATCTTCTCTATTATATCGTAGATAACGGCAAAAACCGGAACTCCTATCAGCATACCGATAAACCCGAAAAGTCCCCCAAAAAGCAGAATGGCAAAAAGCACCCAGAATGAGGAAAGCCCGGTGGTGTTACCGACTATTCGGGGGCAGATGATATTACCGTCTATCTGCTGCAGAACTACCATCATGATAACGAATACCACTGCGTGCATCGGGGATTGAGTGAGGATGATTATAGCTGACGGTATAAGTCCTATATAAGGACCGAAGAAGGGAATAATGTTGGTTACTCCGACGATCACAGCAACCAGTACGCCGTAGGGAATACCGAATATCAGTGTTCCAACGTAGCATATCAAGCCCACGAGCAGGCTGTCAAGAAGACTGCCGGTAAAATAGCTTGACAGCATCTTATCCGCAAATTTCAGCTCGTCTATTACCACACGGGCGTGCTTTTGCCCCAGCATGGCATACAGAACCAATTTGAGCTGAGCCGCGAGCTTCTTCCTGCCGGCGATCAGATACAGCGAGATTATTACCCCGACTACCGTGTCGAACAGTAACCCGACTGTACCGCTTATACCGTTTATCATTATGTTGGCGATGTTTCCGAGCACCTTGGTCAGATCGGTGCTCGCCCATTCGCCCAGCCTTGAAATAGCCGTTTCTATTATCATTTCGGAATAATCCGAAAGCATTGGGTGCTCGTTTATAAAGGCTTCCAGTCGGAGCACCGTCGCTGAAACGAAGCCGGGGATCGACTTTACCATGGAGCTGAGAGCAACGCCGAATCTTGGCACCACCAGCAAGGCAAACGCCGATATGATTATAAACCACGTAACGTATGTGAAAAGTATGCTGAGCACGTGGAGCCACTTGCGGAGCCTGTCCGTGACCTGCGCCCTTTTGCTTGCGTGATGCTCCATTCTTCTGTAAAACAGATTGCACATGGATTTCATCAGCACCGCCAACGCGCATCCGATAAATATAGGTCTGAGGGAGCCTCTTGCCGATATTATTATAGCAATCGCGGCTATGCCGATCAGTGCGAATATCAGTATTATTTTCAGGTTGGTCTTTTTTGCTATCACGGGCTTTTCTTCCATTGCCGCTATCCTTCTTTCAAGTCTCATAGGCAGCTGATGCTCCGAGGAATTTCGAACCGATGCGCCGGCTGTGATCCCCCTTACAAGCTGAGCTTGTCCGACTTTCTCATTTCCTTTAAGCCTTACACTGAAACAATTATATACCGATTTTATGAAATAATCAAGTGCTTTGACAGATTATTTGACGGATAAATTAACTGCAGAAGTTTCCGGAGTGACCGGAACGGTCATTCCCCACGTTTGCGGTGCCTCTCAAAATAAAAAAGGCTCTCTCCGCCGATCCTTGCCGAGGCTCGGAAAAGCGGAGAGAGCTGAGCTTTATATTAACGTTATTCGGCAGGTCGCCTGCTCTGAGCGCATCGGCTCATTAAAGCAGATCAGTCGCAGTCACAGCCGCAGCCGCGTCCGCGTCCGTTGTAGCCCTCTCTGCAGTAACCGCCGCAACCGCAGCCACATCCGCAGCCGTTGCAGTACAGAAGAATCAGAGCTATAATAACGATCCAGAGGCACTTGGAGTCCTCGAAGAATTCACAGAAGCATCCCATATCGGATATATATCCTCCTTACAAAGTCGAAGCTTAGGCAAAGCATTGCGGGCTTTGGCTCCGCGCTGCTTTTCTTTCGCTTCTCTGCTATTATTGTATGCCTCTGCTATCCGAGTGGTTACACTTCTGATATTAAATTTTGCGGACTGCTTTTTTCTGCCTTCCTTTAATGTCTTGTTGGCGCTGTTGCCGCGCCTACCTCTCAACCAAGGCGATGGGATTCCTCACGTCGGCAGACGAAATACCATTTTTCCTCACTGTCGGGGCGCTTATCGGCATACTCCGTATCCTCGCCTACGTTCTCTGACGAGGGGGTGCCGTTCAGGTCGGTATGTATCACAAGCAGCTGAAGCCTCGCCTGGCGTATCGCCTTGCGGAGCTGATTGATCGTCCACATATATTCCGTTTGCTCTTCCTCGCGGCGGGTATAGCTTCCGTCGGAGTTTCGGATAAACAGGGTAAGCAGAAAATCGCACGCCGCCTGCTCCTCGCGCCATTGGTTGCGCCAGCCCATATATACGTTGCCGTCTCCGTCCTCAGTGAAAAAGTCGTGTCCGTTGAATACGTTGCGGAATTTCCACGGCGTGTTTACGTCGAAAATGAAAACGCCTCCCTGATCCAGATAATTGTCTACCAATCTGAAGCACCGCACCATATCGTCATAAGATCCGAGATAGTTTATTCCGTCCACAGCGCACACCACCGCGCCTACCGTTCCGTACAGCTCGAAGCTTCTCATATCCTGTAGCAAAAACAGTATGCTTTTGTCCTCGGTAAAACCCATGTCGTATGCTCTGTCCATAGCGGTATTCAGCATTTCCGATGAGATGTCCGCGCCTATCATATCGTATCCTCGCTTAGCCAGCTCAAAGGTAAGCGAGCCTGTTCCGCATCCCAGATCAAGGACCAGACGGTTATCCGTCTGACCGTATTCCTTTATCATTTTATCCACGTAATCCGCATACGCGGCGTAATCTGCGCCGTTCAGCATATCGTAATATTCCGCCAGTGCGGTAAACTGTTTTTCCGTTGACATATTATAACCGTGCCTTTCGATTTGGAGAACAAAGACGTATTATCCCGAAGGCGCACCTTAAAAATGAGTGACCGCAGCGCGGCTTTGGGTGGGAGCGCCCGTTTATCGGTACTTCCGAGATGTAGCTTTTACGGGCGAAACTTGATAAAACCGACGTTGCCCTCCATAGAAAAATCTTCTATTACTCCCGGTCTGTCGGCATATTCGAACATTAAAGCTCCGTCGTATTCATACGAGAAAAGTATATCTCCTGCCTCTATCGGCTTGCCGGGAGATGCCACTATTTCTATAAGCCTTGGAGAGAGCTCGTTTTGCGGCTCTGCGCCTGACTTCATTACTGTGCAATTCCTTTCAAGATAGGCTCTGAAAACGCCCTTTTTTCTGCCGCGACGGCGGATGCTGACCGCAAAGCCCGTTATATATCCATTATTACCGGCAGTATCATAGGCTTTCTGCCTGTCTTGTTTGAAAGGTAGCGCGTAAGCGCATCCTTTACCTGATTTTTTACGTCCGCCCAATCAAAATTATTTGTGTCCAGACATTCGTTCAGTACGTTTCTCGCAAGTGTGCGGACCTGCTCCATAAGTGCCTCTGACTCTCTTACGTAGACAAAGCCTCTGGATATGATATCGGGACCCGAAATTATATATCCGTCCCGACTGTCCACCGTCGCCACCACTACTATAAGACCGTCCTCGGCAAGATGACGGCGGTCGCGCAGAACGATATTGCCCACGTCTCCGACGCCGTATCCGTCAATGAGTATCTGCCCGGAAGCCACCGTGCCGCTCCATCTCGCTCCCTTACCGTCTATTTCAAGCACGTGCCCGATATCGGGAGATACAAAAATGTGATCCGGCTCCATTCCCATGTCCTCCGCCAGCTGCTTATGGCGGAGCAGATGCTTATATTCTCCGTGCACCGGCATAAAAAACTCCGGCTTTGCGAGAGCATGCATCAGCTTGAGCTCCTCGCGGCATGCGTGTCCGGATACGTGTACCTCCACCATTGCGTCATACAGCACCGAAACGTTCTTTTTGCACATCTCGTTTATTATTTTGCCAACCAGCTTTTCGTTTCCGGGAATCGCGTGAGCGGATATGACCACCAGGTCCTTTGCGCCAAGCTCCACCTTGTCGTGTGAGGAGAATGCCATGCGGTACAATGCGGACATAGGCTCCCCCTGGCTTCCCGTGGTAACGATAGTGATGCTCTCGGGCTTGTATCTGCGGATCTCGTTTATATCTATCAGCACTCCGTCCGGTACGCTCATGTATCCCAGACGAATTGCCGCGCTGATGATATTCATCATTGATCTTCCGGTGATAGCAACCTTTCGCTTATTCTGCGCGCTTATATCTATTATCTGCTGAACGCGGTGCACGTTTGAGGAAAATGTGGCTATTACTATTCTCTTATCTGTGTTTTTGGCGAATATATCGTCAAGCGAGCGACCTACGTTCTTTTCGGACGGAGTAAAGCCACCTCTCTCTACGTTGGTGGACTCGCACATAAGAAGACGTACACCATCCTTACCCAGCTCTCCTATTCGCGTGATGTCCATGACCTCCCCGTCTATTGGGGTGAGATCCAATTTGAAGTCACCTGAGTGAAGCAGTATACCCTGCGGTGTGGTTATGGCTATGGCACAGGCATCGGCTATAGAATGGTTTACGTGTATAAATTCCGCCTTTAATTCACCCAGCTTTACCGTATCACCGGGCTCTACGCACAAAAGCTGAGGCTGAACCTCGAATTTGTGCTCCATCAGCTTGTTTTCAACTATGCCCAGAGTAAGCCTGGTTCCGTAGACCGGACAGCTGATGCGTTTTAATACGTAAGGCAGCGCGCCGATGTGATCCTCGTGACCGTGAGTCAGCACGATTCCCCGAAGCTTGTCTTGGTTTTCCTCCAGATAGGTAACGTCCGGTATTACCAGATCTATACCCAGCATCTCATCGTCGGGAAAGCCCAGACCGCAATCGACCACCACTATATCCTCGTCTGTTTCGATAACCGTCATGTTCTTTCCGATCTCGTTCAGTCCGCCCAATCCGAAAACACGGACGGCGCTTTTTTTGCTTGTGGATCTTTTCGTTCTTGCCATTAAATATTCTTTCTCCTTATCCTTCGCGGCGCGAAAAAACAACGCTCCGTCCGGCAGTCTTACTGCTGCCTATCCTTGCACGGAACGGATCGCCGCGGATTTATTCTTTTTGGATTGCGCTGATTATTTGGATTGCGCAGAATAAGCCGCCGCATCCCACAGATCGGTGGCACCTTTACTCTGCTTTTCGCGCCTGCAATGCTCGGAGGCTTGAAAAACTGCCGTTTCCCAAGCATTCGTTTTTCGCCCCGTACCTCACATCATCGGCGCGGCTCGGCCAAAACGAGGATCACCGCAACTGTCTGCTCCGACTCAGTGTGCGCGGGCTTAATATTGCAAACACGGTCATACGATCAAATAACACTTCCTTTAATATATCACAATAATGTGAACAAGTATCAATACTATATGTAAACGCGCGATTAACGTGTGTTGATTCTATGCGTACCCCGGACGGCTGTTGCGCTGAAATACACACCGCGTTCCGTGAAATAAGCAGGAAAAAAACGGTTCCATAATTTGTATGATGTGTTTTAGCGGAGTTCAAGCCTTTTTGTGGGAATAATAGCTCCGTAAGTCCAACTGACTTAAAAAAATCATTAAAAGGTATGATTGAAAAAATGAAAAACGAGAAATTATTTGGAACTGTCGAACAACCCGATAAAAATCGCAAGCCTCTCAAAAAGGGAGAGATCAGAATGCTTGTTCCCGATTCAGACAGAACAGGGGTGGGAAGTAACGTTATTGGCGGCGGTACTGCCATTTTTGATAAACGGCGCAGATATAACGATGTACCCGGAGCACACGGCTCAAACGGTCGGTTTCCCGATTTCGGTACCCCTGCGCGCAATGCCGGGCTTACCGGATCCGTAAGCGGCTCCGACAGCGATATTGTTACCGATCCTCTCGGTAGCTGGACCGGCGTTCCCGAGAACCCTTACGAGCGTCCCATTCAGGATGCGGACGACCTTTAAGCAGCTCCGGAGCGGCGCGGCAGACATTAATTCAGCTCCCGCCCCCTCCCTCCGGAGGGGGAGCGGGGATGCGGCATAGCTGAACACCTTGGAAACGGAATCTGTTACGGTAACATTAATAGAAACGTTACGCAGGTGCCTATAGCTAAGCCGATAAAGAAAAGCAATGCCTTTCCGCCAAGTGAGCCGGCGGCGCGCCGTCGCTTTTTTTCGCCAAAACTCTGCGTTGAGTTGTGGGAATTTGCACCCGCGGACTTACTGTCGGGGTCCGTCTCCCAGTAATTTGCTACCGGGGATCGGGCGATTATCCGCTTTGCCTCTTTTACTATATCCGATTCCCGTGCCTCTCCCTTGCTTGCCGCCTCCGATAAAATAAAATACGCTTCATCAAACAGCTCGCTTTCGGTGTTTCGCATCCATATTACCTTTTTGGTGCATCCCTTTATCATACTGTATTCTTCCTTTCTGTTTCGCATCTGATTCGCAGATCGCTATGTATGCCTGAATGAGCTTTTCGATGTATTATTGACGCGCCGTTAAGCTGTTATTCAGCCCGTAAAAATTTATCCGAAAAAGTATTCGACATGGAATAATTCCTCAAATATCGGTTAAAACTTCGCATACCGATATAAAAGCGCGCCCTTCGGCGCAGAGCCTAAGAAAGGAATTAGCGTGAAAGCTATTGCTTGGCTGAAAAATAAACCGCAGATGCTTTCACGTCGCTCTTTGCGCCCTTCGGCGCAGAGCCTAAGAAAGGAATTAGTGTTAATATGAAAATACCGGGTAAGTACATTCGCGTTCTCTTATGTCTGTCACTCGCCGCTCTCGCTGTACTGGCGTTTTCTGCCCTTTCCTGTCGCGAAGAGCTGGATATATACGATAAAACTCTCCGACTGCACATCCTCGCCAATTCCGATACGGAAACAGATCAGGCGGCAAAATTAAAAGTGCGTGACGCCGTGCTCAGCTATCTCTCTGATACTCTCAATGAGTGCGATACCAAGCAGGATGCTGAAAACGCCATAACCGATTTGCAATCGGAAATAGAAGCTGTGGCTCGACAGGCTCTCTCCCGCGAGGGCATGGATCATACGGTGAAGCTTACCCTTACCCATGAGTATTATCCCGAAAGAGCCTACGAAGGGATATCTCTGCCCGCCGGTAAATACTCCTCCGTTCGTATCCTTATCGGTGAAGCCGAGGGGCAAAATTGGTGGTGCGTCCTCTTTCCTCAGGTCTGTACCGATACCGCTACCCCTCCCGCCGAAAAAATGGCTCAGGTCGGATTTACTCCTAACCAAATTAAAATCCTCACCCAGCAGGAAGAACCCTCCTATCGCCTTAAATTCAAAATTCTTGAGCTCCTCCAAGCCTTGCTGAAATAACCCGCTTTTTGGGGGTACTCCCGCTTTTTGGGGGGACTCCCGCTTTTTGGGGGGACTCCCGCTTTTTAAAGAAAAGCATGAGTTGGCAAAGCCAACTTCGCAAAAACTTTTGGATATGGGATTATTATGGAAGTTGATCTGTTCTCCCACCCCCGTCGCGCCGCGTCCGCTCTACCGCCTTTGGCGCTGAGTCAAAAGCTTTTAATTAAGCGAAAGACTCAGCCCCCTTTTCTATTACACCACCGCATTCGGTGGTGAGTAAGTGCGCATTTCCTGATAGTGTTTAGTGATATGCTGTCTTCGACAGCGTGATATTTTTGCTATCG